>DATDFT010000306.1:0-44886 GCA_036522475.1 Pyrinomonadaceae bacterium
TCGTAACCTGTTTGCTCACTTCCAACCTCCGCCGGAAGGCGAGCAGTACAAGTTTGGAACGCTCGTGTTCTTCAGTGGCCTGACACACGTCGGCGTGGTTGCTGACGAGCATGGCTTCTATCACGCGTCACGCCACCACGGGGTTGTCTATGCGGAGTTTGATGATTATTGGTCGAAGCGCATCGACGGCTTCCGCCGCGTGCCGCTCCCAGTGCAGATAGCTCAGAAATAAATAAGCCGCGGATAAACGCAAATAAACGCAGATCCGATCTGCGTTTATTTGCGTTTATCTGCGGCTTATTTTGTGTTTGGCACCGGTAAGAATCCCGCGCGGTGCTCATCATCGCGAGCTTCCCAGACAACGATGATCTTCTCGACCGCGACGTAGCACGGGTGACCATCATCGTCGCGCAGGTGCAGCACGCCGCTTTCGACCTTCAGCACCTGGCCGCGTAAACTCGACGCGCCGCCGCAGTACACATCGATCTTCTTACCGATAAGTCTCGAGAGAAAGTCTTCCACTGTCCTACTTCTTTCCGTTTCTGAACGTCAGCTTTACCAGAGGCAAGGCATTCGGGTCGTCCTGTTGCTCACGTTCGAATTGCAGCAGATCGTAATAGGCACAGCGCTTTGTGATGGGAAACTCTCGACACACGGCGGGTCGTGCATGATAGATCGAGCAACCGCGCGTTTCGGGATTGATGAACTGGCAGGCCTCGCCAAACAGCGCATCGCGCTTGCGACGCAGCACTCTTTCCTTCTCATACATCTTCGTGTACCGCGCAGTCGCCACTTCTTCAGTGACACCAAAGTGTCGCGCGAGGCGGCGAATGTCGCGCGGCGTTACCTGAACGCGCTCGTACACTGAACAGCAGTATGCGGGGCAATCAACGCAGTCGTAATAACTCTTCGCCTTAACCTTCGAGATTGTGTCACCCATGATCGCTCTCGGTCTCCAGTTAACCTACCTTCGTTTTGTTTTTTTGTATTCGGCCAGCAGCAAGCTCATGAACTGCTCGCGCTTGTCGTAGAGACGTTTCGGCTCGCGCGGCTCATGACGAGTAAGAGCATAAGCTGTAATCAGCGGAAGCGCTACCGTAGAATCGAGATAACACACAACCGCATCGGGAAGTCGATCCGGATCGACCTTGCCCCACGACACTGCTTCACCCGGCGTAGCGCCCGAGAGTCCGCCTGTGTCCGGACGTGCATCCGTCACTTGCAGGAAATAATCGTGTCCGCGTTCGTCGATGCCGAGCACTTCCTGGATCTGTGGCTCAGTTTGCAGCAAAAAGTTTTTCGGTGAGCCACCGCCGAGAATGAAAACTCCCGATCGTCCTTTTTGTTTCTTCACTGCGCCGCGCTTTGCTGCGAGCACGATGGCTGCGGTCTCGTTTACGTCGAGCGATGGATCGAAAGCGAGTCGATTTCCTTGCAGCGCTTTTGCAGCGACGTTCATGCCAATTGACGAATCGCCTGGCGAAGAAGTGTAAATCGGAACAGCATACTCATAAGCAACGCCGAGCAGTGACTTCTCACTGATGCCGAGCTTCTCTTCGCGTTCGTGAACGTATCGACCACACAGATAATGAAACTCAGCAGTAGACATCGACCGCTGAAATTCGGAAGCCTCGATTATCTTGCGAAAGAATGCATCCGTATCGAGCAGCACCTGGTAGTCGAAGAAGATATCGTAAATGCGGACCACTTTTCCCTCGCGCAGGTCCACGTCTGACGTGTGCGCATTGCCCTGGTGCATGGCGAGTCCGATGCCGAAGTGCGTATCGTGGTAGAGATTCGCGCCGGTGGAGATGATCCAATCGACAAAGCCGGCTTTGATCAGTGGAATCAACGCGGAGATGCCGAGCCCCGCAGGCGTCAGTGCTCCAGTGAGCGAGAGACCGATCGTCACCTCCGGTTCGAGCATCTTTTTTGTAAACAGATGACACGCTTCGCGCAGGCGCGCTGCGTTGTAGGCGAGAAAGGCTTCGTCGATTAAATCTGCGACTGCTGCATTTTTTTCGATTGGCGCCGGGTCGATTCGTTTGCCGCGCAGGAGTTTGCTTTTGTGTTTACCCATCGGTCACATTCGCTAGGTAGTTTGTGCCTTTTGTGATTCTTTGTCGTTTAAGTCTTCAGGTTCTTCTGCCTGCGCTTTCTGGACGCGCAAGCGAATTAGCCGGCGCTCGTCGGCCTGTAGCACTTCAACCTCGAGGCCGCGGAACGCCAGCAACTCGCCGACCTCAGGAAGTTTTCCTGACTCGTTGATGACCAGTCCGGCGATCGTCGTAAAGTCGTCGGCTTCGATCTCCATATCGAAGAGACGCTCGATCTTGCCGATCTCAGTCGAGGCGAGCACTTCGTAACAACCCTCTCCACATTCGACTATCTCTTCGAGTTCTTCACCCGCAATGTCCTCGTCTTCGATCTCGCCGACGATCTCTTCGAGAATGTCTTCCACTGTGACGAGACCACAGACACCGCCATACTCGTCGATCACCATCGCGAGTTGCACGTGAGCTTTCTGCATCTCTTCGAGCAACTCAGCGACTGGCTTCGTTTCCGGTATGAAATAAACGTTACGCACGAGCGGCTTGATGTTCTCCTGTTCGCGTCCGTTGGCCCAACATTGCAGCAGGTCGCGCACGTAGATGATGCCTTCAACATTGTCGATTTGATCGCGATAGACCGGCAGGCGTGAATACTTCGACTCGAGAATCACGTCACGCGCTTCGCGAATCGTCGCCGTCTCCGGAACCGCAACGATCTCAGGACGCGGCGTCATCACTTCACTCACACGCGTGTCGCCGAATTCGATGATCGAATGAATCAGTTCGCCTTCTTCTTCCTCGAGAATTCCTTCCGCTTCGCCGACGTCGATCAGCGCCTGCAAGTCGCCGCTGTCGTCATCCTCTTCCTCTTCTTCACCGTCTTCCGCGATTTGGTCCTTGCGACGAGAGCGATCGAAGAGCCGCTGGAAAGGATCGGCGACGAACGCCATGAATGGAAAGATCGGTCGCACCACCGGCAGCAGGAAGAGCAGCGTGTTTTCGGGATTGCGCGTGGAAATGAAAAGCGGGATCAGTTGGCGAAAGATACCGACCAGGATCAATCCGGCAAGAAGTCCGACGGGTACAAAGCGAGGATCCGGAAGCAGGCCAAGCGATATCGAAGTGATGAGAACGGCGACGACGACGAGCAGAATTTGGATCGTCGCCGACAGTGCGAACCCAAAGCGCGGGCGGTTCTCCAGTGCTTGTTGTAGGAAGGGTCTCGATCGTAATTCAGGCTTCTCACCGTTCTCGCCAATCAAGCGGCGCAGCCCCACATCGCTCAACTGGGCGAAGGCCATGTCGACCGTGGCCAGCACGGAGAGCACTATGAGCAGAACGAGCGCAAGCCCTATTTCAAGTTCCATCGATGGAGAAATAGTATGGACAGGATTTGCAGGATTTACAAGATTAACAAGATATCCTGCTCACCTTAAAAATCTTGTTAATCAATATTCAATTTCCTTCTCAACCGCAGCTCCAACCGATTCATCTCGCCATTGTCGGTTTCGTGATCGTAACCGGAGAGATGCAGCAGGCCGTGAAGTATCAACTGCGCGATTTCTTCATCAAGCTTCAGGCCATTTTCTTTTGCCTGCGTTGCGGCAGTGTCGACCGAGACGGCGATATCGCCGAGATCCGATTCATCGGGGTCATCTGCCGGAAACGAAAGTACGTCGGTCGCTTTATCAACCCCGCGAAACTGCCTGTTCAACTCCCGTATCCTCTTGTCGGAAACGAAAGCGATCGTGGCTGTTGATTCTTTGTTTCCGATCGCTGCGAGTGCCTTCGTTGCGAAAGTGGACCACGCCCGAGTGTCGATCTGCAAACGTCGCTGGCGATTGACGACCTCGACCATCGCTTACATCGCGCTCTTCTTCGTTTGCTCTTCGTAGGCGCGAATGATCATCTGGACCAGCTTGTGACGGACCACGTCTTTGTCAGTGAAGTAAACGAACTCTATGCCTTCGAGATGCGACAGTATTCGTTCCGCTTCGATCAGGCCGCTGCGTTTGCCGGTGGGCAGATCGACCTGGGTGACGTCGCCAGTGATCACCGCCTTCGAGCCGAAGCCGATGCGCGTGAGAAACATCTTCATCTGTTCGCTGGTCGTGTTCTGTGCTTCGTCGAGAATGATGAACGCGTCAGAAAGCGTGCGGCCGCGCATGAAAGCGAGCGGTGCGACTTCGATCACGCGCTTCTCGAGCAGCCGCGTGACTCGTTCGTAGTCGATGAGATCGAAGAGCGCGTCGTACAGCGGTCGCAGGTACGGATCGACTTTGTCTTGGAGGTCGCCGGGCAGAAAGCCGAGTTTCTCGCCCGCTTCGACTGCGGGACGCGCCAGCACGATCCGGTTCACCTGTTTCTGCATCAACGCCTGGACTGCCATCGCCACCGCAAGATACGTCTTGCCGGTGCCGGCAACGCCGATACCAAACACGACGTCGCTGTCCTGTATGGCTTGAAGATACTTGCGCTGGTTCGCCGACTTCGGCGCGACTTGCTTCTTGCCGGCAGGGTTGAAGCGGGCTTTAGTGAAGTAATCGCGCAGGCTAAACGCGCGGTCTTCGGCGATCTGCGCAAACGCTTCGCGCAGTTCTTTGTCGGTGAAATGTTTGCCTTCCTTGAAGAGGTCGGAAAAATCTTGGAGGATGCGTTGGACCGTTTCAACGTCGGCGGGATCGCCATCAATCGAGACGTCCTGTCCGCGGGCATCAATTCTGACGTCGAGCAGAGACTCCAGGTATTTGATGTTCTGATCGTGAACACCAAACAAAGTCTCCAGACCACGAGGCGGAAGCTCAATCTTTATCAAACCCTGTTAACACTCTCCTTCACGCAGCGGGACCAATTGGTACGGGTTGTGGGGGTGCGGTGAGCGGCAAGATGGTATGCATAGATTGCAACTTGGACGCTACTACAGCCGCTTTCGAGTGTCAATAAGGGTAGAGGCGTCTTCCTTACGAGCCTTCTATTCGCCGCACGGGCGGCCCTGGGTGCCCGCCCGTGCGGCGCTTGTTTGGCTTGACACTCGGCGGGGCGGTACCTATACTCCGTCACTTGCGCTGGTGCGGGGCGCGGAATTGGTGAGGTTTTTTAGGAGATTTGAATGCCGAATCATAAGTCAGCAGAGAAGCGCGTGAGACAGAGTGAGAAGCGGCGCGTGATTAATCGTGGTCACCGGACGAAGGTCAGAACCTATATCAAGAAGGTGCGGGCGGCGCTCGATTCAGGGAATACTGGTGAGATTCAGGAGGTATTGCCTGTAGCCATTTCAGTGATCGACAAGTCGGTCCAGAAAGGCGTCCTGCACAAGAATGCGGCCGCGCGTTATAAGTCGCGGCTGACGGTTCAGGCCAACGAGACAACGGCTAAATAGCACCCGACCCAAACAAGAGTGTTACCGAGGCGGATCGAATTTCGGTCCGCCTCGGTTTTTTATTTGTAAGAGGAGTCGTGATGAACTCTGTGCATGAAATCGAGAGCGTGGTGCGCGGTTTCGAAACTTGTGAGACCAGTGCAGACAAGTTCAAACACAAGGATCATCTGGTCGTTGCGGTTTGGTATGTACATAACCTGGGAAGGGAAGCCGCGCTCGACCGCATGCGAGAGGGATTGCTGCGGTTCATCGATCATCATGGCGTAGATCCCAAGAAGTATAGCGAGGAGACTACAAGGTTTTGGATTGAGCGCGTTGCGAAACGATTGGACGAACTAGGAAATGAATCGCTCCTGGAGAAGTGCAACCGAATTTTAGCCGCGGATTTTACGGATAAAGTCGGATTAGCTCGCTAATTCGCAGACAAGCAACTCCAATTGGAGGCGAGGTGTGGCTTGCGAGGTCTTGATTGCGAGATCCGCGGCGGCGGTGAGTTGAATGCCACGCGCAATCTTGCCCGCAGTGCTGCGTTGGAGCATTGAGATGTATGAGTCACGTTTGAATGGCGGCAAATTGATGGTGCGAAACACTTCCTCACGGCCCCCGCGCGCGAACAGATGCTTTCCGAGTGCGAGCCGATGATAGTTGCCGGCGATCAATCCGACGAGCATTACCGGTTCGGCGCCGTCTTCAAGCAGGCGATGAAGTGTTTCGAGCGCTTTCTTGCGATTGCCGGCGAGTAAATGATCGCCGAGCTCAAAGTTAGACAACTCACGCGAACGTCCGATCAGCTCATCGATGAGATCGAGAGTGATGCGATTGCTGCTCGCTGCGGCAGAGGCGAGTTTCTCGAGTTCGTTTGCGAGCGTCTGCACGTCAGTGCCAACTAAACGAATGAGCTCGCTCAATACTTGATCATCAGCAGACACTTTCAACGCTTTCAGATGCGACTTGGCCCACGCCTTTGCTTCGGCATCTCTCAAAGGCGGAAACTCAACGATCGTGCAAACTTCCAACAGCACTTTGCTCGACTTCTTTCGTTTGTCAATTTCGTCTGCACTGAAGATCATTACCGTCGTCGGCATCGGATTGACGAGGTAATGGATGAGCACGTCCTCATCAGCCTCGCGTAATTTCGCAAAGTTTCGGATGCGGACGACTCGCCTGCCCATCATCGGCTTCTCTTCGGCCGCAATAATCGCAGACTTCACTGGATCCGTTAGAAGGCTGAAGCTGGATTCACTGAATTCACGAAGGAAAGTGGAGCTGAGTGCGGTGTCAGTAATCGTTTGGGCAGCGGCCTGTCTTAAATACGACTCCGGTCCAAGCAGCAAGTAAAGTGGGCGCACTTCTTCGCGCAACGAACGCTCAAGCTCTGTTCGACTCAACGGTTTCATTTCTTTAGTTCGACTGCGTTGATGAGGGTTGAGACGACGCTCTCAGCAAAACTGCGCGCCATACGCAGCACTGCCGGATCTTCCTCGTTGAAGAACGTCCGCGGATCGCTGGCGAACTCGTACTCGCCACGAATAACGAAGTTTTGATTGTCGTAAAGCACGCGATTCTCAGTTTGATCGCGCACCGTCACGGCTGCAACGATCGTGACTTCAAAAATTCGCGCGCGTCCTTTGTCGTCGAGCAGCACGCCGCCGAAATTGAAACTCTTGATAACACCTTCGATGACAGCGTCAGCGCCTTCACGTTGGCCCTGCACGCGCAACCCGCGACCGCGATGCACGAGCTCTCGCATTACCGCGTCAGTGAACCGCGACTCGACCTTGTAACGGAGCGCCTGGCTCTCCAACTGAAACGCCGGCACCGCGACTGTCTTGATGCGTGAAGGAAGTTGATTTTTCGTTACCGGCTTGTAGCACTCTGCAAAACCGGAAACGAAGAAGAGCATTGAAATGAAGAGGGAAACACGAAGGGCTTTCGTCATCGGTGCTGGATTCTCTCACATTTGCCGCGGATTATCACGGATGCTTTCCGCAACGCGGATTGTCTCGATTGCGGCTTTAATATCATGTACGCGGACGATGTGGGCGCCGTGGAGGATGGCGGCGGTGATGGTGGCCATGGTGCCGTGCAGTCGGCCTTCTGTGGGAGCAGGTGTGCCGGATTCGTCAGCGAGAATGTGGCCGATGAAGGACTTGCGCGAGGAGCCGATAAGCAATGGGTAATCGGGGAAGGCGGCGATTAGTCGATCGAGCTTCGCGATCAGTTCGACGTTCTGTTCCTGGCTCTTTCCGAAGCCGATGCCGGGATCGATTACGATCGACTCGCGCTTCACGCCGCGACGTTCAGCCATCTTGATACTCGCGCGAAGGCTGTGTGTGACGTCGTGCATGATGTCGGCAACGGGTGGCAGGCGGTGCATCGTCGCAGGTGTGCCGCGTGAGTGCATCAACACGAGCCCCGCACCCGCGCGCGCGACGGCATCGGCGACGTAGAAATCGAAACGCAGCGCTGAGATATCGTTGACAATTGCTGCGCCTGCGTCCAACGCTGCTCGTGCAACTTCAGATTTCGTTGTGTCAACGGAGATGGGAACTTCGGTCCTTCGCGCGAGGGCTTCGATTACCGGTACAACGCGGTCGATCTCTTCTTGAAAAGAAACAGGCTCGCCGCCAGGTCGCGTAGATTCACCGCCAACGTCGATGATATCGACGCCTTCGGCAATCATCTTTTCAGCTTGGGCCAGCGCGGTATCGAGGGTGACGAATTGTCCGCCGTCGCTGAAGCTATCAGGGGTGACATTAAGAATGCCCATGATGAGCGTGCGCTCACCGATGGGCATTCTGTGGTTCTTAATTTGCCAAAACTTCCCGGCCACAGATTAGGCTGGCGCCGGATTGCCGCCGGTGATCGGTGGCAGAATCGGCTTGAGCGGTTTCGCGGTCGGCTCCTTCAACTGCGGACGATCCTCGCCGTCACCGGAATCGACCGACGGACCCTCCTCCAGCGGCAAGCCCGCCACGATGCGTCGAATCTCAACGCCGTCCAACGACTCACGCTCCAGGAGGACTTCAGCCAAACGAATCATCGTGTCGCGATTCTCGTCGATGATCGCCTTCGCTCGCTCATACTGTGCGGTGACGATCTTCTTCACCTCTTGATCGATCTTGATCGCGGTGTCTTCAGAGAAATCGCGATGCTGCGCGATCTCGCGTCCGAGGAAGATCTGCTCTTCTTTCTTACCGAAGGTCAGCGGACCCATCTCAGACATGCCGTACTCGCAAACCATCGCGCGCGCGAGCTCAGTCGCACGCTCGATGTCGTTCGAAGCACCGGTGGTGATGCTGCCGAGGAAAGTCTCTTCAGCAATGCGTCCACCCATCAGAATCGAGATCTGGCCCAGCAGGTACTCCTGACTGTAGTTGTGACGATCGCCTTCGGGAAGCTGTTGCGTCACGCCCAGAGCCATGCCACGCGGAATGATAGTCACTTTGTGAACCGGATCCGCATTCGGCACTTTCAGGCCAACGAGCGTGTGACCCGCTTCGTGATATGCCGTGACGCGCTTCTCCTCGTTTGAGATCACCATGCTCTTGCGCTCTGCGCCCATGAGCACCTTGTCCTTCGCCAACTCGAAGTCGCCCATCGCGACGAGCTTCTTGTTGTAACGAGCTGCATTCAAAGCGGCTTCGTTAACGAGGTTCGCGAGATCCGCGCCGGTGAAGCCCGGAGTTCCGCGCGCGATCACGGAGATGTCAACGTCTTCGCCGAGCGGAATCTTGCGTGTGTGAACTTTCAGAATACCTTCGCGTCCACGAACGTCAGGTCTCGACACTACAACGCGACGATCGAAACGTCCGGGTCGCAGCAACGCCGGATCGAGCACGTCAGGACGGTTGGTCGAAGCAATCAGGATCACGCCGTCATTCGATTCGAATCCATCCATCTCGACCAGCAACTGGTTCAACGTCTGTTCGCGTTCGTCGTGGCCGCCGCCCAGACCTGCGCCACGATGACGTCCGACTGCGTCGATCTCATCGATGAAAATGATGCATGGCGCGTTCTTCTTGCCTTGCTCGAAGAGGTCACGCACACGCGATGCACCGACGCCGACAAACATCTCCACGAAGTCTGATCCGGAGATCGAGAAGAACGGAACGTTTGCTTCGCCGGCGATCGCACGGGCCAACAAAGTCTTACCGGTTCCCGGCGGTCCCATCATCAAAACGCCTTTGGGAATGCGTCCGCCGAGTTTCTGAAACTTTTGCGGTTCCTTGAGGAACTCGATGATTTCCTGAAGCTCTTCCTTCGCTTCTTCAACTCCAGCAACGTCTTTGAACGTAACGCGCTTCTGTTGATTGTTTAGAAGCTTCGCGCGCGACTTGCCGAACGACAAAGCCTTGTTGCCGCCGGACTGCATCTGTCGCAACATGAAAATCCAGATAGCGATGATGAATAATAGTGGCGCCCAGGTAATCAGCATGGGCCAGATGTAACTGCTGCTTGCCTCTTCCTGGACCTTCGCCACGCGCGGCTTGCCGTTGTTGTCCTCGCGCGCGTGCTTGAGTAAATCTGCTTTCGCCGTCTCGTTTGATAACGCTGCTCGATATTCCTGGTTATTATTATCGATTGCTACACTCTCGCCCTGCTTGACAGTGAGCTCCTTAATAGTGCCGCTGTCCACCATTTGATACAGCCTGACCAGGTCAACGTTCTGATAACTGCTGCCACGTGGATTGACGAGCTTGTACAACAAAAGTGCCCCCGCGATTATCAGGAGCCAAAAAACAATTTGTCTTGCCGTAGAACTCAAATTCATTAACGCCTCCGACGCCGATAATACCTTATCAGGACGTCATTTGTCGCCGCCCATGTGCGGCATGTTTACTCACCGAAATTCAACCATACCTTTGATGCACACGCGCAACTAAGGTTCCCCGACGCCTCCAAATCGCTCAAAAAAGCCGCCGTCGCAGCTAAACAGTTTGACTATAAAGTTTGGCGATGAAGTTTGACAATGCCTTTTCAATCGTTTTCAAACTCAAACTCGAGCCGGTTTTGTCGGCGTGTGACCCTCCCGCCGCCGGGTAATTCTACAAGCCGCCCCCCGGCATTTCCCTCCAAAAGCTTCTCGACGGCCAGCAGATGAACCATTTCAAGCCGCCGGGCGCTGCCTCTCGCTTCCGATAACCACTCTCGCAACGCGCGGCGTCGCAAAGCCGGCAGCGCGTTTGCCAGCACCTTTACGTCGAGAGCGGGCGTTTCGGTTTCGTTCTGCTGGGTAGACACCACCGCCTGCCGTAAAAGTGCACCCGAATCGTTAAAAAGAACGGCGCCATCCTCACGCAGTTGCGCTGCGGTGCGCGAAAGTGCTTCGACGACGCGATTGTTGAACGACTGCATTAGCGGCAGGAGTTGTTTGCGGACGCGGACCCGCGCGAACATTACGTCCTCGTTCATTTCATCCGAGAGATACTCGGTTTTTCGAAGGCGGCAGTAGTCTTCAGTCTCAAAACGCCGCGCCCAAAGAATTGGTCGAGCCAGTTCCACGGAACTGTTTTTTGCGAGCGGACGCACGGCGTCCATGCCGCCCAGGCCAGCGCCGCCACTGCCGCGCATCAGCCGCAGCAGCACGGTTTCCGCCTGGTCGTCCATCGTGTGGCCAGTCAGGACGTAATTGGCTGAGATGCGTTTGGCTGTTCGTTCGAGAAAAGCGTAGCGAGCTTTGCGCGCGGCTTGTTCCAGATTGTCGCGGGTTGCGCGTGCGTCTTCGGCGATTTTGCTGCGCCCGATGACGCTGCGAAAGCCAAAGCGGGCGGCGAGCTCGGAAACCCATTTGGCGTCTTTGGAGCTCGACTTTCGGAGACGGTGGTCGAGATGCGCGACGCAGATGTCTGTGTGGAGTTTTTGTTGTCTCTTGAGCTCCTCGATGGCAAGCAGCAGCGCAGTCGAATCCGCGCCACCCGAGACCGCAACGACGACGGTTTGGCCCGACACCGGCAGCCTCAGCTTGCGCCACTCGACAAGCAACATGCGAGGGAATTGATTGAGCCGCGGCATGCGGCAAGTATAGGTCATATAAGTCCTATAGGACCTATACAGCCGCCTCGCCACGAAGCTGGCACACTTTATTGAAACTATCGCGTCGTTTGTTGTTTAGATCTGACAGCGCTCTATACACCGACGAGGGGCGATCAGGGGGGAAGAATGCGAGTAGAAAATCACATCAGATTCAACGAGTGGCTGCTGGGTTCAACGATTTTGTGCCAGTCATGTGGCTGTCTTTGGCTGGTTCCAGCCGCCCAGAAACAAGACAGCTACCTGTGCCGGCAGTGCGGCAGCCAAGTGAACAGCAAGGCAAAGCCGATGAGCGGCGACCAGCCGAACAAACGTCGCAACGGTTGACGAATCCCCAACTTTAAACAGTCACAAATCCATGCAGGGTGGTGTTTACCTCACAGAACAACCTGGTAATCTGCCGTTTTCACAGGAGGCCCTGCCATGAAACACCTGCCTAAAACTCTGGTTTTTGTCCTCGCGGTTTCACTTCTCTGGGCATGTTACTCGGCTTCGGAGGTGACTTACTCGAATCCGCAGGACTCGACCGTCAACCAGTGGCTGATTGAGTTCAAAACCAGCGAAGCCAAACTGCAACTCACGATGCGCAACCAGCGCAAGGGTGATCGCGGGTTCAGTTACAGCAGCTCGGATTTCGACGTCACACTCGATCAACTGGTCGGGTTGACACGCGAGCAGGTCATGTCAGCCTCCGGCACGAACGTTCAGTTTCAACTGAAGCGCGACGCGGGCACGTTCAACTTCGACGGCTGGTTCAAGGAAGGCAACGGCTCCGGCCATTTCACTTTCAGTCCGAGCAGCTCGTTTGCCTCAGAACTCGCACGTCAGGGTTTCGGCAAGGCCACCGACGAGCAACTTCTCTCGCTCGCGATGAGCGACACCGGCCTCGCGTTTATCAACGAATTGAAAGCGCAGGGCTATGACACCTCAACAGTGGAACAGCTCGTCCGCATGGGCAATCACGGCGTCAGGCTGGAGTATCTGCAAGGTCTCAAATCACTGGGTTACTCAGTGAAAACAACTGAGCTCGTGGTGCGAATGAAAGACCACGGTGTGGGTCTGAACTTTATTCGCGCACTATCGGGCCTCGGCTACAGCAATATCACCGCCGACGAACTGGTACGAACAAAGGATCACGGCGTCAGCGCCGAGTTCGTGAATCAGTTGAAAGACCTCGGCTACGCTCGTCTGCCGCTGGAAAATCTTGTGGAGATGAAAGATCACGGCGTAAGCCCGGCCTTCGTGAAGGAACTCAAAGACCTCGGCTACAGCGATACCAGCGTCGAACAGTTAGTGCGGCTGAAAGATCATGGCGTCAATGCCGCCTACATCCGGCGCATGAAGGAGCGTGGCTACGCCGATCTCTCACTCGACGAATACATCCGTTTGCGGGACCGCGGCGAAAAAGAGTAGCCCCTCACCGCGTTTGACTTTTTCTTCCTCAGGCATCTAAATGAGTTAAACGACGCTCTAAAACTGTCTCCACCAAACCCAAGTATTTGAGGATCTGAGATGAAATTTAGAAAATTCTTTTCTGCGCTCCTGCTGGCGCTTTTCAGCTTACAAACACTGCACGTCACGGCGCTCGCCGACGAAGGTATGTGGACGTTCAATAACGTTCCGCGCGCCGAAATCAAGAAGAAATATGGCTTTGAAGTGACCGACGAATGGCTGAACAAGGTTCGCCTCGCCTCGGTGCGTTTCAATAACGGCGGCTCAGGCTCGTTCGTCTCGCCAAACGGCCTCGTGTTGACCAACTACCACATCGTCGAAGATATCGTCGGGGAAGTGAGCACGCCGGAAAAAGACCTCGCGAAAGAGGGTTTCCTGGCCAAGACTCGCGCCGAAGAAATCAAGGCTCCGAGTCTGGAGTTGAACCAGCTCATCAGCATCGAAGACGTCACCTCGCGTGTGAATGGAGCAGTTAAACCAAACTCGACTGACGCGGAAGCGTTCGCCGCACGACGCGCTGAGATCTCCGCGATTGAGGCGGAGTCGACGAAAGCGACGGGCCTGCGTTCCGACGTCGTCACGCTTTACCAGGGCGGACAATACAATCTTTATCGTTATAAGAAATATACCGACGTTCGTTTGGTTTTCGTTCCTGAATTTCAGGCCGCGTTCTTTGGCGGCGATCCTGACAACTTCAACTTCCCACGCTTCAACATCGACATGGCGCTCGTCCGTGTTTACGAAAACGATCAGCCGGTACATCCTGACAATTACTTCAAGTGGTCCACCACCGGTGCGAAAGAAGGAAGCCTTGTTTTCGTGACCGGTAACCCGGGTTCGACTTCGCGGCTCGATACCGTGGCCCATCTTGAAGAGCTGCGCGACACGAGCATTCCAATCGTGATTCGTTTGTTGGAGCGTCGTGAGGCAGTGCTCAAGAAGTACATGGCGATGGGCGAGGAGCAGACACGTCAAAGCCAGAACGAACTCAACAGCGTCCAGAATGCGCTGAAGGTTTATCGCGGGCAGCTCAAGGGATTGAAAGATCCGGCTTTGATGGCCCGCAAGACGAAAGAAGAGCAGGCACTGCGCAAGGCAGTTGCGGCAAATCCGGAGTGGCAGAAGATGTACGGCGGTGCGTGGGATGCGATCGCCGCTGCTCACAAAGCGTATCCAAGCTACGTTCGCGAACGCCGCATCTTCGATCAGGGCGCAGGCTTCAACACGATCCTGTTCGGCTATGCGCGCACGCTCGTGCGTATGGCGGAGGAGAGCAAGAAACCGAACGCGGAGCGTTTG
Source organism: Pyrinomonadaceae bacterium (assembly GCA_036522475.1). Taxonomy (GTDB): domain Bacteria; phylum Acidobacteriota; class Blastocatellia; order Pyrinomonadales; family Pyrinomonadaceae; genus PSRF01. Next base: position 14,215 of record DATDFT010000306.1, read on the forward strand.
CCCGAGTACACTGATGCGCGTCGTGCTTCGCTCGAGCTCGCACTGTTTTCACCCGCTCCGATTCACGAAGACTTCGAAAAACTGAAACTCGCTGATTCTCTCGGCTTCATGGTCGAGTTGCTGGGCGCGGACAATCCACTCGTTAAAGGAGTGCTCGCCGGCAAGACTCCGGAAGCACGCGCAGACGAGTTGATCTCGGGAACGAAGCTGAAGGATCCGGAATTCCGAAAAGAGTTGGCCAAGGGTGGTTTCGAGGCGATCGATGCTTCGAACGATCCGATGATCCTCGTGGCGCGTGAGGTTGATGCCAAGGCTCGCGAACTACGCAAGCGTTACGAAACTGAAGTGGCCGCAGTCGAGCGTGCCAACTACGCGAAAATCGCCCGCGCTGTCTTCGAGACGGAAGGCAGCAAGGTTTATCCTGACGCCACCTTCACGCTCCGGCTTTCATACGGCGCAGTCGAAGGCTACATGGAGAATGGAAAGAAGGTGCCGCCGTTCACGACGCTCGGTGGTTTGTATGCTCGCTCCGATGCGTTCAAGCACGAGTTTCCGTACAACCTGCCGCCGCGTTGGATCGAGAAGAAGAGTGCGATCAACCTGAACACGCCGTTTAATTTCGTTTCGACGAACGACATCATCGGCGGAAACTCAGGCTCGCCGACGATCAATCAGAACGGCGAACTCGTTGGTCTGATCTTCGATGGAAATATTCAGTCGCTGGTCGGAGATTTCATGTACGACGGGTCAGTGAATCGTGCGATCTCGGTCGATTCGCGTGGCATGTTGGAGGTGTTGAAGAAGGTGTTCGGCGCCAACGACATCGTCGCGGAGCTGACGACAGCCAGTTAGAGAATAGCCGCAGATGAACGCAGATTGACGCAGATCCGCGTTCATCTGCGGTTAAGCTTTCTCGAGTCCCGCGTACTTCTCGACTAATTTCTTTTGGCCGTAACCGGGAAAACTCACCGTCAACTTAGTCGACTCTCCTGCGCCTTCGCGTCTGAGCACCAGCCCGCGACCGTACTTCGAATGTCTCACATATGAGCCTGGCTTGAACTCAGCCGCCGCTGAAGAAGAAGCCGGTTCCGGTTTTGGTGGCGAGGTTTGGCCCATCTGACGATTGCTTTGTTTGAAAAACTCAGCGATCGAATCGACAGTGTCGTAAGTCTTGCCGGTATATTTCTTCGCGACCTTTGTCTGTGCATCATCCCTGAAGAACAACCAGGATTTGTCCCTGCTCAAATCCTCGAGTAACTCGAGCGGCATTTCGTTTAAGAACTGGGAAGGCTCAGACGCGAGTTCTTCACCATAAACTCGTCGCTTCGTCGCATGCGACACGTAAAGATATTTTTCGGCACGAGTAATCGCCACGTAGGCGAGGCGACGTTCTTCCTCGAGTTCACCGGGATCTGTCTTTGACCGCGAATGCGGAAACAATCCCTCTTCAAGTCCGACAATAAACACGAGTGGAAACTCGAGCCCCTTAGCTGAATGCGCCGTCAGCAGCGTGACAGGTGCGTCGCGTTTGTAATCGTCCTGATCGGAAACGAGCGCTGAGTGATCGATAAACTCTCGCAAACCTTCATCACCCGGTTTGTCGTAGTCCATCGCTGCGTTAACGAGCTCCTGAAGGTTCTCGAGACGTCCTTCGGCTTCATCTGTGTGTTCGGAGCGAAGAGCGCTTTCGTAACCAGTTTCGACAATCGCCGTTTGTACGACATCAGATGCCGGCGCGCCGGAGTCTGCAAGGTCCGCAAGTAGAGTAATCACGTGGCGAAAGCTTTTTAGAGCGCTGATTGCACGTGAGCCGAGGTTCTCAGGCTGTTCGATGATCGCTGCGATCGTTTCCCACCACGAGAGCTCGTAATTATTCGCGCGTCGCTCGATTTCCTCGATCGTCGTTCTACCAATGCCACGCGGCGGACTATTGATCACTCGTTGCAGCGCGATCGAATCGTTTGGATTCAGCGCGAGCTTCAGATACGCGATGATGTCGCGCACTTCCATGCGCTCGTAAAACGAGAAACCGCCGATGATGTTGTATGGCAGCCCGGCGCGCCGCATCGCCTCTTCAAACACACGCGACTGCGAGTTGGTTCGATAAAGCACGGCGGCACGAATATCGAACTCATCGCGACGATGCTCGACGATCTTCTGCGCCACCCATCGCGCTTCAGCTTCAGCGTCGAACGCCTGGTAGTAACCCACGCGTCCACCGCGCGGATTTGACGTCCAGAGATTTTTTCCTTTGCGTTCGAGATTGTTTTTAACTACCGCACCGGCAACGTCGAGAATTGTTTGCGTCGAGCGGTAGTTTTGTTCGAGGCGAATGGTTTTAGTGTTCGGAAAGTGCTTTTCGAAATTGAGAATGTTGCTGATGTCCGCGCCACGCCACTTGTAGATCGACTGATCTTCATCGCCAACGACGGCGATGTTCTGACTCTTCTGCGTGATCAGGCTGATGAGCGCAAACTGTAACGAGTTAGTATCCTGATACTCATCGACGAGGATGTAGCGAAACTTGTTGTTGTACTTCTCTCTGACTTCAGGCACGTCGCGCAACAAGCGCACGGTCTTGATTAATAGATCGTCGAAGTCGAGCGCGTTGTTGCTGTGCAAACGATCCTCGTACATCTGATAGATCTTCGCCATGGTTGCGCGGCGCTCGTCCTGGTACTCCGCGCGCGCGGCGAAAGCGGTCGGATCTTCGCCGCGATTCTTAGCTGAACTGATTGCTGACTGAGTCGCGCGCGGCGCGAGATACTTCTCGTCGAAACCGAGTTCTTTCAGGCACTGCTTGATCAATCGCAGCGAGTCGTCCTGATCGTAGATGGTGAAGCGACGCGTGTACTTGTCGTTCAGCTTTTCGAGATCCTGGCGGAGGATGCGCACGCACAGGCTGTGAAACGTCGAGACCAGAGGCAGATCGTTTGCGTTTTGTGTGCGCAGTAATCTTTGTACGCGCTGTCGCATCTCATCGGCGGCTTTGTTCGTGAACGTGACGGCGAGAATATTCCAACTCGGAACCTTCTTCTCCGCGATGAGATAAGCGATGCGGTGCGCGATGACGCGTGTTTTGCCTGAGCCGGCGCCCGCAAGTATGAGGAGCGGACCCTCTGTGGCAAGGACAGCTTCACGCTGCTGTTCGTTAAGTTGTAACAGAAATTCCGAATCCACGTGTGTGGGTGCATTTAAGCACATTGATCGAAGTAGACAAAACCCGTGTAATCCGCGGCCCAGTTTGACCGCAAGAACCAGATAGATCGAGAATATTGCAGCGCATAAAATTCACGCATGCTAAACATGACTTCAAGCCCACACAACGAACAACAGTGGCAAGCGGTGGTCGCCAAAGACGCGCGCTTCGACGGACAGTTCGTCTTCGCGGTCACGTCGACTGGTATTTACTGCCGCCCGTCGTGTCCGTCACGCCGCGCAAATCGCGAACGCGTCAAGTTCTTCGATTTGCCCGAGGCTGCGGAGCAGGCAGGCTTCCGCGCGTGCCTGCGTTGCAAGCCAGAACGAGCGCGCGTACTCGATCCCCAGATCGATCTCGTGCAGCGTGTTTGCCGACTGCTCAACTCGAGCGACGGCGAAACAGTCGGCCTCGCGGAGCTCGCGTCGCAAACAGGCCTGAGCGTCTTTCATCTGCAACGCACGTTCAAACGCGTCATGGGCATCAGTCCGAAACAATATCTTGCGGCGCGCAGGTTCGGGAACTTCAAAGAGTTGGTTCGCAAGGGTGAATCAGTGACGAGCTCGCTCTACGAATCGGGATTCAATTCGAGCAGCCGTCTCTACGAACATGCAGCCGAAGAGCTGGGCATGACGCCAGCCACTTACAGTCGCGGAGGTCGAGGCGTGAATATCAACTACACAACTGTCGAATCACCATTGGGTCGTTTGCTGGTAGCCGCAACAGAACGCGGTGTGTGCGCGGTCAAGATCGCTGATAACGACGCGGAACTGGAAAGAGATCTGCGGGCAGAGTTTCCGCAAGCGCAACTTAAGCGCGATGATTCGCTTCTGCGTGGACCCGTGCAGAAGATTTTGAATCACCTCGATCACAACGAACCGCATCTGGATTTGCCGCTCGACATCAGAGCCACTGCCTTCCAGCGCCAGGTCTGGGAGAAGCTGCGCGCCATTCCTTACGGCCAAACGGTTTCCTACGGCGAAGTTGCGAAGGCGTTGGGTAAACCCGGGGCCGTACGTGCTGTTGGCCGCGCTTGTGCGACAAATCCGGTGGCCCTCGTGATCCCGTGTCATCGCGTGGTGCGCGAGGACAAAAGTCCAGGTGGTTATCGCTGGGGTTTGGAGCGGAAAAAGAAATTGCTGGAGCACGAAAGCGGGAGACCCTTTTTGTCCGGCAATTCCGCGTTAGAGGAAGCGGGGGGCAAGCGGCGTGAGTAGCCAGGCACGCTTGGGGGATGTCGTGTCGCAGCCGTTTGCCCCTGAGGGGTGCCACAAAGAGGCACAAAAGGCTGGCGAAGATCTATTCCACCGTTACGGACTTCGCGAGATTGCGTGGCTGGTCCACGTCGCACCCGCGACGCACCGCGATGTGATACGCGAGCAGTTGCAACGGAATGATCGAGAGAATCGGCGAAAGCAGATCGCTTGCCGCGGGGATCTCGATGACATGATCCGAAACCACCGACGAGACCGAATCTCCCTCGGTCAACACCGAGATCACGATACCCTCACGTGCTTTCACTTCCACGATATTCGAGTGCGTCTTTTCGTAACGTAGCTCTGACGCGCGATTGCCTTCTTCGCGCGTGTTGATGAAGAGCACCGGCAGGCGTTCGTCGATCAGCGCGTTTGGACCATGCTTCATCTCGCCGGCCGGATAACCCTCGGCGTGAATGTAAGAGATCTCTTTTAACTTCAGCGCGCCTTCGAGGGCGACCGGGAAATTGATGCCGCGCCCGAGGTAGAGAAAATCAGTCGAGCGAAAGAACTCCTTCGACAATTCCTCGACGCCGTCGGAGTCGTTGAGCAGGTGCTCGAGTTTCACCGGAAGCTCCGCGAGTTCCTGTGCGTGAAAACGAGCATCGTCTTCGGAAAGTGCGCCGCGAATCTGGCCGAGATACAAGCCCAAAAGATAGAGCGCGATCATCTGGGAGGTAAACGCCTTCGTAGACGCGACACCGATTTCCGGACCTGCATGCGTCATTATCGTGCCATCAGCTTCACGCATGATCATCGAACCCTGGACGTTGCAGATCGCGAGCACCTTGGAGCCGAGCTCTTTTGCTTCGCGCAGTGCGGCGATCGTGTCAGCCGTTTCTCCGGATTGTGAAATGACGAGCAGCAACGTGTCTTCGTCCATCACCGGACTGCGATAGCGAAACTCCGAAGCGTAATCGACGTCGACCGGAATGCGCGCGAGTTGCTCGATCATGTATTTGCCGGCGAGTCCCGCATGCCACGACGTGCCGCAAGCGGCGATCTTGATCGAACTGAAGCGTTTGAAGTCTGCTTCGGTGATGTTGTTCATCTCGTCGAGAAAGACGCGCCCGGTGTCGAGGGAGATTCGTCCCTGCACTGTGTCGCGCACGGACCGTGGCTGCTCATAAATCTCTTTGAGCATGAAGTGCTTGAAGCCGCCCTTCTCCGCCATGATCGGGTCCCACGTGATTCTTTGAATCGATGGCTGCACCGAGTTGCCTTCGAAATCGACAACGCGAACGGCGTCTTTGTTGATAATCGCGATCTCGCCGTCACCGAGGAAGAAGACGTCGCGTGTGTGTTGAAGAATCGGTGGAATGTCGGACGCGACAAAAAACTCGCGATCGCCGAGGCCGATGACGACCGGCGGCCCCTCACGCACGGCGATGATCGTGTCGGGCTCGTCGGCGTTAATGATCGAGAGCGCGAAGATGCCGCGCAGTTCAGACACTGCGGAGCGCACTGCCTGTTCGAAAGTGGAGTTGTGCCGAAGATGTTCCTCGATCAGGTGCGCGATGACTTCAGTATCAGTTTCGGTGACGAACCGATGATCGCTTTTGCGGAGGCGCTCTTTTAGTTGCAGGTAGTTTTCGATGATGCCGTTGTGAACGACGACGACGCGACCGGTGCAGTCGCGGTGCGGGTGTGCGTTCTCTTCGGTGGGGCGTCCGTGTGTGGCCCAACGCGTGTGCCCAATGCCGTAAGTGCCGTCGAGCGGGCTCAGACGAATGGTCTCTTCGAGGTTGCGCAGTTTTCCTTCAGCGCGGCGAATCTCCAGGTCGTGATCTTCATTCACGACCGCGATGCCCGCTGAGTCATAGCCGCGGTATTCGAGCTTTCGCAGGCCGTCGACGATCAGCGGCACCACCTGTTTATTGCCTACATAACCAACAATTCCACACATGCGTTCAATTAACTCCTTCTTCTCTGCGACCTCTGCGGCCCTCTGCGATCTCCGCGTTAAAGCCGCTCTTTAACGCAGAGATCGCAGAGGGCCGCAGGGGTCGCGAAGACTTACTTCAATTTTTTCTTCACTTCTGCCGGGACGCCTGCGGCCAGTGAATCCGGAGGAACGTCTTTCGTGACTACTGAACCGGCGCCAGTCATCGAGCGAGCGCCGACGCGAACAGGCGCGACGAGCATCGTATCTGAACCGATCTTAACGTCGTCCTCAATGATCGTCTCGTGTTTGTTCTTGCCGTCGAAGTTACATGTAACTGTACCGGCGCCGATGTTCGTCCGCTCACCGATGGTTGCGTCCCCCAAGTACGTGAGATGCATCGCCTTCGCCCCGCGTTTCAAGCGCGACTTCTTGACCTCGACGAAGTTTCCGACGTTCGCCTTCTCCTCGAGCACTGCGTTCATGCGCAAGTGCGCAAACGGACCGATGGCACAGTTCGACTCGATCTGCGAATCCACGATGATCGAGTGATCTTTGACGACGACCGCATCGCCGAGACGAGAATTTGTGATGCGGACCCCGGAACGAATCACACAACCTTCGCCGATGATCGTCTTTCCTTCAATCGTGACGTTGGGATAAATGATCGAGTCGCGTCCGATCTGCGCTTCTGCACTGATGTAAGCGTGCGACGGATCGATAAACGTGACGCCAACGTCGAGCATCAACTTTCGAATTGCGGCGCGCCGGATCAGGTTCTCGAATTCTGCCAGCTCGGCGCGCGTGTTGATTCCCGAAACTTCGCGCGCATCGTTGTGCAGGTAGACACTCACTTTGCCGCCATTCCGCAAAATGATCTCCGCGACGTCCGTCAGGTAGTATTCGCCCTGATCGTTCGCGGGCTGGACCTTGCGCAGTGCGCGGAAGAGTTCTTCTGAATCGAAACAGTAGATCCCGCTGTTGATCTCTCTAACCTGGCGCTGCTCGTCGTTCGCGTCTCGTTGTTCGACGATCTTCTGAAACGCGCCGCTCTCGTCGCGAATGATGCGTCCATAGCCGGTCGGGTTCTCGAGACGAACACTCAGAATCGAACAATCCGCGCCGGCGTTGTCGTGATGCTCGATAAACTTTCGCAACGTCTCAATCTTTATTAACGGCACGTCGCCGGAGAGTACGAGGACGAGCGAATCTGTGTGCTCGAGCTGACTCCGCGCGGACTCGACCGCATCACCCGTTCCACGTTGTTTCGCTTGGACGACAAAGCTCGCGAGCTCGCCGACTCCATCGAGCACCGCCTGCTCGACTTCCTCGGCCTGGTGACCAACCACGACAAGGATCGTTTTTGGATCAAGTGCCTGTGCCGCTCTCACGACGTGGGCGATCAGCGGCGCGCCGCCAAGCTCGTGCAGCACCTTCGCGCGCTTCGATTTCATTCTCGTCCCCAGACCCGCCGCCATCACGAGGACATTCAGCGTTTTGGACGATGTGTTCTGGTTAGCCAAAGAATTCCCTCTGAGATGAACTAGACTGCAACTGCCGCGAGTGCCTGTTTGCGGCAACCGAGCACGACTTGCGCGAGACGTTCCGAGTTGTGACGCACCTTTTCGCCGTCGTCCAACAAATCTGCGCGAACGATCTCTGTTGCCTCATCCACGATCTCATAGATCGAATCCTTGATGCCGATCTGATACGCGCCTTCGGCGGCGTAACGTTCAGCTTGCTCTGCACTGATGCGCCGGTTGTTCACGACCACGTAATCGAAATGAATCTCGGGCGCATACTTCTTGATCGTCTCGAGATGCTTACGCGCGCTGTAGCCGTCAGTCTCACCCGGCTGCGTCATCAAGTTGTTAATGAAGATCTTCGTTGCGCGTGTTTTTCCGATCACGCGGGCGACCTGCGCCACCAGCAGGTTCGGCAAGATACTCGTGTACAGTGAACCCGGACCAACTGTGATCACGTCCGCAGCGCGAATCGCTTTCAACGCTTCAGGCAAGGGAAGACATTGCTCCGGCTCGAGTCGCAGACGGCGAATCGGGAGCTTCGAAGCGGAGATCTGCGTCTCGCCGCGCACGATGCTGCCGTCTTCGAGTTCGGCGGCGAGCCGGACGTCGCTAATTGTCGCTGGAAAGATGTGACCCTTGCTGGCGAGAACTTCTGACGACAAGCGAATCGCTTCAGTGAAGTCGCCGGTGACTTCGGTCAGCGCCGCCAAAAACAAGTTGCCGAAACTGTGACCACCAAGATCGCCTTCGCCGCGAAAGCGATAACGGAAAAGACGCGACAAGAGTGTCGAATCTTCCGAGAGCGCGATCATGCAGTTTCGAATGTCTCCGGGCGGAAGCATTTGAAGTTCATCGCGAAGGCGCCCGGAGCTGCCACCGTCATCCGAGACGGTGACGATCCCCGACAGACTTTCAATCCAGATCGGATCCTCGGTCTTACCGACGAGACCCTTGAGACCGGCGAGCAGGGTCGACAGCCCGGTGCCACCGCCAATGGCTACCAGCTTCTGACCACCTGTAGTTGTCGTTGTTTGCAAATGAATCCCTCGGGAATCGATCATACATTAACCGCAGGAATTTTCTCCCGCAAAGGCGCAAAGCCGCAAAGTAACATCAAAAATGAAATTCTTCTTTTGCGTCTTTGCGCAAGAAAAGTTTGAAGCTTTAAGAGGCGTGACTGAAGATAAGACGATCAAAGTCGGGGTCGTTGCGCAGTGGGTTCAAATCGTGGTCGTGTTGTGCACGCACACGAAGGTTTGGTTGTAGATCGAGCGCTTTCTGAAGTGACTCGAGCGCAAGGTCAATTGAACCGAGTCGAGCACGTGTTGCCGCAAGTCCGTAGTGAATGTGCGCTGCTTCGGGCTCGCGTTTGAGAGCACGCTCAAACATCTCCTGGGCTGCTACATATTCGCCACGGTTGAGCTCAATAACGCCGCGATCGTAAAGCGAGTCAGCATCACGCGGCAAAATACTCTCGGTTCGCAAACGAGATTCAGCAATCGTGAGGTAAGTGCGAGCACGAGCCGCAACCTCTGACACCTGTGAATACTTGTCTACCAGAACACGAAACTGATTCCGAGCTTCAGCAAACCGTCCACGCGCAAACTCCTTGTGCGCCCGCTCGAAGGCTATCAACGCAGCAGACTCGTCCTGCGTCGGCGGTCTCGGTGGCGGCGTCGTAGTTGGAGTTGGCCGGACCGCTCGAACTGCTGCCTGCTTCTGCGTCGTTTTGACCCTTGAAACCGGAGCAGCTTTCTTCGGAGCCGCTTTGCGAGGTGCTGGCTTGGGTGTCGGCTTTCTCGCTTTGACGGCAGGTTTCGCTTTCGCAGCGGTCTTCCTGCCCGCGGCAGCCTTCACCGCCTTGCGTGCAACGGGCTTGGCAGCGGTAGCTCGTCGAGCTTTTGGTTTCGAAGCCGACTTCGCTTTGACGACGCGCTTCGCGCTTTTCGCCGCTGGTTTGGCCTTTGAACGCGATGTTGACGGTCTCAGACGCTTTGTGAGACTGCTACTCATGGGCGGAATCTCAAAAGGCTGCTCACCCCTGGCGAGCAGCCCGTGGAATTGGCTCGCAGCTTACCACAGGCACGCCTCTAGATCAACGAACACAACTATTTGCGGGTGCTTTACTACCGAAAATCCGGCATTACTTTTGACAAAGGTACAAACAAAGAAAAACACTTGATGGTCATTGTTGGCTATGTTAAAGTGCTTTTCGGCTTACGGAGGCTTAATCCACCTCGGCAAAGCGCCCCAACCGAATAAGTAACCTCTTTTAGTTTCAAAAGCTTGCAATCCGCGGAACAGGCGTTTCAGCTTAACTCTCCAAGGAAATCCCGCCCCCGGCCTTCAATAAAGAGTCGCACAATGGCAGACACACCAATCCTGTTGCGTGAACAGCAATACCACCAAATAAAGGCTGTCCTTGCGCGATTGCGAATGGACGCCTCCGCCAAAGTGGTTTTTCTGGTAGACAAGGACGGCCAGGAGATCGCATCCCAGGGTGAAGTGGGAAATCTTGACACAACCAGTTTGGCGTCACTCGCTGCCGGCAACGTCGCCGCCACCGGTGGCATGGCTCAACTAATCGGAGAGAAGGAGTTTCCGACGCTTTCGCACGAAGGTGAGAAAGAGAGCATTCATATCTCAGTAGTCGGCCGGCTCCTGCTTGTAGTGGTTTTCGACGAACGTTCCAGCCTCGGACTGGTGAAACTCCGCAGTAAGCAGGTTTCTCATCAACTGGCGGCACTGTTCGAAGAGATTGCTGCTGGAGACTACGACGACCTTGATTCGCCCTTCGCCGGCATAACCGACGAGGACATCGACAGTCTTTTCAGCTAACGACACGCCCATGACCTTTATTAATTACGCTTCCCGAGAAATCAACTGCAAGATCGTTTACTACGGCCCAGGTTTGTGTGGTAAGACGACCAACTTGCAGTACATCTTCGACTCGACCGCGCCGCAGGCGCGCGGCAAGTTGATCAGCCTTGCTACTGAAACCGACCGCACGTTGTTCTTCGACTTCATGCCGCTCGAGCTGGGCACGGTTCGTGGCTTCAAAACGCGCTTCCACCTTTACACGGTTCCCGGGCAGGTGTTTTACGACGCATCGCGCAAACTGATTTTGAAAGGTGTTGATGGTGTTGTTTTCGTGGCCGATTCGCAGGAAGAGCGCATGGATGCGAATATCGAGTCGTTGTACAACCTGGAGGAGAACCTGCAATCACAAGGCTACGACCTGATGAAGCTTCCATACGTGCTGCAACTCAACAAGCGCGACTTGGGCAACATCATTCCGGTTGAGGATCTGGCGGCGGAGTTACAGCGAAAGGGTGAGCCGGTCGTTGAAGCTGTGGCTTCGACGGGGCAGGGCGTCTTCGATACGTTGAAGGCCGTTGCGAAACAGGTGCTCACTGAACTTCGAAAAGGTTAGCCACCCTAAGCCACAAAGAAACGAAGGATGAAGAGCGGCCCCTGCGCCGCTCTTTTTCGTTGACCGCACTCTTTTTCTGTTATAGAGTCCCGCCACGCTTTTCAGAAACGGGTTGGTCCCCCAGAGCCTGCGCCCGCTGCTTCCTCCGATACCAACCTTGATCCTTTCTCTTTCATGCCAAGTGGTTGCTCTTAATTAGTCATTAACCGAAGACCAACCATTTGCCAATCGATCCACTGGGCGGACGCCAATATCAAACGCGTTAGCAATCTGCTTTGACTCAGCAGATCGCTGAACGCACTCCTGAGTCTCACAAACTGCGCAAGGAGGTGCGTAATGAATCCTGCACTTCAGAATGCATTACGAATACTGGCCCTGATCGCGGCCTTGTTTCTGATCTTTCTGATCGTTTGGCTCTTCTGGTGCCGTTGTTACAGAGGCGCAGTTGGGCCAAATCAACCTTACGGTCGACCTTTGAACAGTGCGACCGCAGAGCCACAGCGTGCGGAAGGCGGGAGATATCCCGCCTTCACGCCGAAACAGGAAGGTCGAAATGAAGATCGAGCGTACAAAGTTCCCACTGGACCACTGCGTGGGAATATGACGCCGGCCGGTAACGCCTCTCAATTCCTTCAAATCAAACAGAAAAAGCAAGACACTCCTTTGGGCGGCGCTGGAGACCCAGTCGTCTTCTCGGATTACGATCCACTCGGCAACACATCGAATTTCTCTGGTGTCCCGCCTGATATGAATGCCGCACGCGGCACAAATGTAGTGATGCTCTCTTACAATTCCCGAGTCCAACTTTCCACTGACGGAGCCGGCACGTACACCGAAAAAGATCCGACCACGATTTTCCCGAGCGGCGCGGCTAAGGATGCCAAAGGCAACGCCCTCGACGCCGGTTTCTGTTGCGATCAGGTGGTGCAATATGTGCCGCAGATCGATCGCTTTGTTTGGTTGATGCAGTTTTGCGGTACTGGTCCCGGAGGCTGCCTCAACGGGATTAATAAAGTTCGGCTTGCCTCGGCGAGCCCGCAGCAAATAATCAGCAGCGGCGGTACGTCATGGACTTACTGGGATCTCTTTTCTGCAACGTTCAATCTGGGTAACACCACGATGGACTATCCTGATCTTGCGGTTGGTGACAACTTTCTTTACTTCAGCGCCGACGCGGTTGGGACAGGCTTACTAGTTGTGAGAATTCCGCTGTCTGAAATCCGAGATAGTCAAACTATAAACATGGGCTACACCACGCCGTCTGACAGTGGCACTGCGTACGGCGGCCATATCTCGCAGAATACCGGCAATGAGGTCTTTTGGGCGGGTCACCCTGCTAACAGCCAACTGCGGGTCTTTTCCTGCGCCGAAGGTTCTAATCAGTACTTCTGGCGCGACATCGACATCGACAGTTGGCCCAACGGCACCATATCTTCGATTGCGGCTGACGGAACGACTGATTGGCTACAGTTTGGTTTTCCCGGCAATGCCGTACTCGGAGTCACCAGGCGCGGCAGCAACGAAGTATGGTTTGCATGGACCGCGTCTTCCGGCGGTGGGTTTACTCGCGCGCAGGTGCAGGTGGTCGAGATCAACGTCACAAACTACACTAAGATCTCGCAGTGGCAGATTTGGAACAACGACTATGCCTTCGCTTATCCGAGCCTCGCGACAAATTCCAACAACGAGGTAGGCATCTCGCTCGCGTGGGGTGGCAACCAGAATTTTGGCAACAACGCGGTTGGGATCCTGGGAGACTTCGTCGTGTGGTATCCGGAACTCAGTGATGCCGCTCTCAATCGTTGGGGCGACTACGTTAGTGTGCGCCGCGACGCGCCGAACGGACTTCTGTACGACGCCAGCGGTTACGCTGTCTTTAAGCAGACTCCGCCGGCAACGGGTACCAGGTTCGATCCGTATTACATCCAGTTCGGTCGCGACTCCGTAGTGAACGGTGGACCTGGGATTAAGTAAGGTATGGCTGAACTACTCGAGAGATTTGAGCATGAGCAGACCGTCGCCGCCGTTTGAGTAATACTTCGGCAGTCGCTGCGTGATCGTGTAGCCGAGGCTTTCGTAGAGTTTCTGTGCGGCGATATTGAGTGTCCTCACTTCCAGTCGCACCAGTCTCACATTCCGTTTGCGAAATCCGTCTTCAACCTGCGCCATCAACCTTTTTGCGAGACTGCGTCGCCGGTGTTCGGGCGCAACTCCAACGGTGGTGACGTGTCCCGTGTGATCGGGTTCGATGAGTCCGATGACAAAGCCTGCCATCACGCCGCCGGTAGTCACCGCACGATACGAAACCGATTCCGGAGCGGTCAGCAGGTAGTCGAATGTTTCGCGGCTATACGCCTCGCCGTCGATGAAGCAACGCTGATCGAGTCGCCAGCATTCATCGAGCTGCGAGATGGTCAACGGGCGGATGTCGTAGCTCGTGTTCCACGAAGGCGTGGGGGCCTTCTCTTTCTTCTCGGGGTCGTATGGAACGTCCGTCTGCGACCACCAGCGGGACCGAAATTTCTTTAGTACTGCCATGGCCTTTTTCGTTGGTGCATTGGGAGAGAAGCGACCGCGACTAGTTTACCATCGCGCTTTTTATATTGCCTACAGGATTAACATGCAATCACCGTAACTATAAAACCGGTAGCTCTGCGCGACTGCGTGGTGGTAAGCCCGCAGCACGAGCTCACAGCCGGCGAAGGCGCTGACCAGGATCAACAGCGACGAACGTGGCAGGTGGAAGTTGGTTAGCAACGCATCGGCGATACGAAAACGATAGCCGGGTTTGATTGTCAGACTGGCCACGCCGGTACCTGCCACGATGCGTCCGTCTTCAGTCGCACACGACTCGAGCGCACGCATCGTCGTAGTTCCAACGACGATGATCCGATCTGCATCGTTGATTGTCTGTGCGGCTGTTTCGGAGATCTCGAACCGTTCGCTGCTGACGGAATGTTGCGCCACGTCGTCGACCCGGACGGGTTCAAAAGTTCCGTAACCGACGTGCAGCGTGATCTCCGCCAGCGACGCGACGCGCGCCACTTCCGCCAGGACCTCGGGCGTGAAGTGTAGACCCGCTGTCGGCGCGGCGATCGCGCCACGCTGTTTGGAATAAACAGTCTGGTATCGTTCGCGATCGGCAGTCGAAACACCTCCCGGTCGCTTGATGTATGGCGGCAGTGGTGTCGATCCGATCTCGGCCAGCGTTTCGTCAAAAGAGGCTTCACAATGAAAGCGGACGCGACGTAGTTCCGCGCCCGGTTGATCGAGCATTTCCGCCACCAATCGTCCCTCGCCAAACACGGCACGAGCACCTTTCTTGAGTCTCGCGCCAGGTCGGACGAGCGCTTCCCAAACCGCAGTTTCAAGCTCGCGCACCAGAAAAATCTCGACCTGCCCACCCGTCTCTTCGCGTTGCCCGATCAATCGTGCCGGAATCACGCGCGAGTTGTTCACGACAACTACATCGTTCGGGCGAAGGTACGAAGTGAACTGATTGAAATTTGAGTCGACCCACTCCTGTCGCGCGCGATCGAGCACGAGCATCCGCGAGGCGTCACGCTGTTCGAGCGGTGTTTGCGCGATGAGATCGGACGGAAGCTCGTAATCAAACTCGGAGATTCGCATCAGAAGAAGGATGTTCGTAATGGAAGACCGCAGTGAGCTGCGCGCCGAAGAGCATTATCAAGCTCGACACATAGCTCCAAGTCAGCACTGCAACGACAGCGCCGACCGAGCCGTAGATCTGGTCGTAGTGAAAATAGTGCAGGCTCCACGCGAAGCCATACTTCGCAATTTCCCAAAGCAGCCCGGCGAGAAACGCACCCGGCAGAGTGTCTCGCAACGTGACCCCCGCCTTCGGCATGAAGCGATAGATGAGCACCAGCAACACGACCGTAACCAGGTAGCTCACGATCGCGAACAGTACTTGCCAAAAAGCGCTGCCGACTGAGGTCAGCAACGTGTAGCGCTCAATTTGTCGCGGCGAAAACCGGCCCGCCATTTCCCTGAGGGCAAGGAGAAACGACGTCACGATGACGGACAGCGCCAGCAACAGTCCCACTAAGCCAACCATGCCGATGGTGAGTGCGCGTCCGTGCCAGAACGTTCTCGACACTGTTTCCCAGATGCGATTGAGCGCGCGCTCCACGACCGCAAACACCCACGAACCGGCCCAGAACACGATGATCACACACGTGATGATCGCGCCGATGCCGACATCGGAAAACGCTTCGATCGTGTCGTGCAGGAATTTGCTCGAACCCGGATAGACGTCGATGGCGTGCGCGAGCAGTTGACCGCCGCCGGTCAGCTTGTTTCCGATCGCGAACAGCAGAAGCAACGCCGGGAAGAGTGCCATCAGTCCGAAATAACTCATCGCGGCGGCTGAAGTGAACAGATCGTTTTCGTGAAACTGGTGCAGCGAATGGCCCAGCATCGAGGTCCAGGGCGAACGATTCCGAACGCCGAATGAATGACGTGAGAATGAAAGAAAGCGTCTCATCGGATGAAATCAGCCGCAGATGAACGCGGATTAACGCAGATGATTTTTATTGTTCTGATCGGTGTTCATCCGCGTTTATCTGCGGCTAAAACTTCTTATCGGGGGTCAAACAGGCTGGGTACTCTCGAGCCGGGGGTCTTGATACCGAAGTGATCATACGCCAGCGGCGTCGCCACGCGCCCGCGCGGCGTGCGATCGAGAAATCCGATTTGAATCAAATAAGGTTCGATGATCTCCTCGATCGAGTCTTTCTCCTCGTGAATTGAAGCGGAAATCGTGCCCAGCCCGACCGGGCCGCCGCTGAACTTCTCGATGATCGTCAGCAGCAGTTTGCGATCCATCTCATCCAAACCATACGTATCAACTTCCATTCGGTTCAATGCATCGTTCGCGACTTCTTTGTTGATGCGCCCGTCGTAATCGACTTCCGCATAGTCGCGCACGCGTCGCAGCAGTCGATTGACGATACGTGGCGTTCCCCGCGAACGGCGTGCAATCTCACGCGCACCTTCGTTGTCGATCTCGACGCCGAGAATCTCGGCCGAGCGTTTACAAATCACTTCGAGATCTTCGTGTGGATAGAAGTCGAGGTGAAAAACAATCCCGAAACGACCGCGCAAAGGAGCGGTGATTAGACCAGCGCGAGTTGTAGCGCCGATGAGCGTGAACTTCGGCAGCTCGAGCTTGATGGAACGTGCCGCAGCGCCCTGACCGATCAGCAAGTCGAGCTGATAGTCTTCCATCGCCGGATAAAGTTTCTCTTCAAGCGCAGGCAGCAGACGATGAATCTCGTCGATGAAGAGTACGTCGCCTTCCTGAAGGTTAGTCAGTAACGCAGCGATGTCGCCCGCTTTCTCGATCGCTGGTCCGGCGGTTGAGCGGAGCTCGGCGCTCATCTCGTTGGCGATGATGTTGGCGAGCGTGGTCTTGCCTAAACCCGGCGGGCCGGTCAGCAGTACGTGGTCCAACGCTTCACGGCGACCGCGCGCGGCTTTCATGTAGACGCGCAGGTTCTCCTTGACCTGGCGCTGCCCGATGTATTCGTCGATACGCGTCGGGCGCAGAGTCAGATCGAGTTGTCGATCCTCGTCACTCGGAAGACTGTCTTTCACGCGCGCTGATATTGACTCAGAAGGCATGTTGTTTTCAAACCCTTGCGAGCTTCTTCAAACTGCGTCTCAGGATGGATTCGACTGTGATATCTCCGCCTTCGTTCAGTGCGGCGTCGATGGCTTTCTCAGCAGCGGATCGTTGATAGCCAAGGTTGAGCAAGGCCGAGAGTGCATCGCCTCGCACAGTTTCTTCACTCGGCTCGGTAGTTTCGGGTTTCGCTCCGAGCTCTTCTTCGAGTTGTGCTGATGATAACTCCGCAACCTTCTCGCGCAACTCCATTATCAGACGTTCGGCAGTCTTGCGCCCAACGCCGGGAATCAACGTCAGTCGCGCGAGGTTATTGGTTCTGATTGACGCAATCAATTCATCGGCGCTCATGCCCGAGAGCAGCGTGATGCCTAATTTTGGACCAATTCCGGTCACGGAAATAATCTTTAAAAACAACTCACGTTCGCGGGCGGTTTTGAAGCCGTAAAGTTGCAGCACATCCTCGCGCACGTGCGTGTAGATGCGTAGTTGAACATTCCCGCCGACGTCTTCGAGGTCGTAAAAAGTCGAAACCGGAATTGTGACTTCATAACCGACGCCGGCAACATCGACGATGACAGACGTCGCTTGTTTGGAGAGCAGCGTGCCGTTGAGATGCGCAATCATTGCGGCGGCGATTGTAGCAAACTATAGGACCTATATGACCTATAAGACCTATTAGCGCTATACTTGCCGCGATAGGTTTCTTTCATGAAGGCCGAGAAGATCTCAGAATTAACAACCAGCCGGTTGAGTGTTTATCTTCGTTGCCTCAATGCGCTTCACGGGGCTGGAATCAAAACCGTTTCGTCACAGGCGCTGGCCGAGCAGTTCAACCTTAACTCCGCGCAGATTCGCAAAGATCTTGGTTACTTCGGCGAGTTTGGCGTACGCGGCGTCGGATACTACGTCGCCGACCTGCGCGATCACATAACGAAGATACTCGGTCTCGATAGCCCGCATCGCGTCGGCATTATCGGCGCGGGCCGGCTCGGAACAGCGCTGGCAAACTACAACGGTTTCGGACGTTCAAATTTCACGGTCGTCGCCCTGTTTGATAACGATCGGCAGAAGATTGGCGATCGCATTGGCGACGAGAAGATTCTCGTGCATGATGTAGACGAAGTCGCGCGAGTAATTCGTGAAGAGTCGATCGACGTCATGGTGATCGCCGTGCCCGCAAAGGCAGCGCAGCGAGTGCTCAACCAGGTGATGTCTGCGGGCATTAAAGCTGTACTCAACTTCGCGCCGGTCTCGCTGACTGCGCGACGTGGCGTAAAGGTCAAGACAGTTGACCTGACAACTTCGCTGGAATCGTTGTCATACTTCCTTTCGCAACCATCGAACAGCAAGGTCACACAGCCAGGACGCAAGACTTCTCAAACAGAAGCATGGATGAACAAACAGCACGACGGGATCTGATCCGGGTCTGCCATCTGATGTACGAGCGAAGCTACGTCGTTTCGTCGGACGGCAACGTCAGCGTGCGCTTGGACGATGGCCGCATACTTGCCACGCCTACCATGACGTGCAAGGGACGCATGACCGAAGATCTGATCGCGATTACGGATCTCGAAGGCAAAGCACTCAACGAGCGAAAAGCATCGAGCGAGCTGGCGATGCACCTTCTGATCTATCGTGAACGGGCAGACATAAAGGCAGTTTGCCACGCTCACCCGCCGCATGGGACGGCGTTTGCAGTTGCCGGACTCGCGATCGATCAACCCATCCTTTCCGAAGTGATCCTGACACTTGGTTGTGTGCCGCTTGCTTCGTACGGCACACCCTCGACCGACGAATTGACGGAGCAGATGCAGCCACTCGTGAAGCATCACAACGCGCTGTTGATGGCAAATCACGGCGCAGTCGCGTACGGTGCAGACTTGTGGCAGGCGTGGGATCGTCTGGAGACGCTGGAACACACTGCAAAGATCGCGATCCTCTCGCGCGTGCTCGGCGGTTCAAGAAACCTGCCGCCCGATGCGATCGAGAAGTTGATCAACGTGCGCGAGGCTGCTGGTTATCTCGGCGAGTCAGCGCGTTCGCAATCGTGCGGTTACCTCAATCCTGCTGAAAACGGCGACAGCAAGATCTCGCTCACGCGCGAAGAGCTGGTCGAATTGTTAAGTCAGGCAGTAAATGGTAAATAAAGACAAAAAGAACAGGAGCATCTGAATGCAAGAAGCACTCGGAATGGTTGAAACAAAAGGACTGGTGGCGATGATCGAAGCCGCCGACGCGATGGTGAAGGCCGCGAACGTCACGCTCGTTGGCTACGAAAAGATCGGCGCCGGTTTTGTGACTGCGATCGTGCGCGGTGATGTCGCCGCTGTGAAGGCCGCCACCGACGCAGGCGCGGCGGCCGCGCGGCGTGTGGGTGAGTTGGTCAGCGTTCACGTAATCCCGCGCCCGCATGGCAGCGTCGACGAGACTCTCCCGGTCGGGCTCGATCGATAAACCGGCATGATCATCGCTCGCATTCTTGGGACAGTTGTCTCCACTCAAAAAGACGAACGGTTACACGGAAAGAAGTTATTAATCGTGAGACCTATCAACGTAGACGGCAGCGATACGACGGGCTACGTCGTAGCGGTTGACACCGTTGGCGCCGGATATCACGAGCGCGTGCTGGTGGTGGCCGGTTCGAGTGCGCGCCTGGCGCAGGGCCTGAAGGACGTGCCGGTTGATGCGGCGATCGTTGGCGTGATTGATACGGTCGATGTTAACTGATTTATGCAACTCGCACGCGTCATCGGCACAGTAGTCGCAACCGTCAAGAATGATTCGCTCGAAGGACGGAAGTTGCTCGTCGTTCAAACAGTCGACAGGAACCTCGAGGCGAGTGGGAAACCGATGGTGGCGATTGATTCTGTTGGCGCGGGCGTCGGTGAGTTGGTGTTCTGGTGTCGCGGCAAGGAAGCGAGTTTTCCGTTCAAACGCGAAGACACGCCGACTGATTGCACGATTGTCGGCATCGTTGATTCTGAGCAGCACGTAACAAGATGATTCTCGCACGCGTAGTCGGAAACATCGTGGCGACCCAAAAGAACCGGCGTTATGAGAATGCGCGCGTGATGTTGTGCCAGCAGATAACGCCTGAAGGTGATGAGACGAGCTATTCGGTGTTGGCGCTTGATTCAGTCGATGCGGGTGTTGGAGACACTGTGCTGATCGTGCAGGAAGGCTGGAGCGCATCGACCGCAGCGACGGGGCAGGCTGGAGCGGCGATCGATTCCGCGATTGTCGGCGTGGTGGATCGGATCGACTTATTGCAAGAGCAAAGATAGGTTCTATCGGACCAATCGGACCTATATTGATCAATGGAAGATCAGGCGAAAGTAATTGCTGAAAGAATCGCGCGGCGCCTGGGCACGCCACATGCGAGTAGCTCTGACATCAGCTCCGAGCTCGCGGCAATGCGTGCGAGCCTGAATGAAATGCAGAATCGCCTGGTTCAGATCGAAGCGAAGGTAGGAGCACCTCGTGTGCATTCACCGTGGCACCCCAGTCTCGATCGATTTGGTGTTGACGAGGCGACGGTCTCGGAGTTAGTGGACTTCACTCAAAATGAAAAGGTTTGCAGCCTGGAGCCAGGCGGCAAGCCTTGTGATCACTGCGCGATGTGCAGCACGCGCGGTTTTTAACCGCGGCTTATTTGGTCGGATTCTGTCGTAGCGAGTTCGCGTTTAGCGTCGGCACTTGTTTCGCACCTTCCTCAGCCCTGAAGTACGGCTCTTCCTTAAATCCGAAAAGTTTCGCTGAGATCACTGTCGGGAAACGGGCGCGAGTGGTGTTGTAGTCCTGCACCGCGGCGTTGTAGTCGTTGCGTGAAACCGCAATCCGGTTTTCGGTGCCGGCAACCTCGTCCTGCAACTTCAAAAAATTCTCATTCGATTTCAAGACCGGATAGTTTTCCTGAAGCACCAGCAGCCTGCCGAGAGCTGCGCCGAAACTGTTGTTCGCGTCGATGACTGCCTGTTTCTGCTCCGGCGACTTGTCTCCGCCTTCGCCCTGCGGCGCCTGGCTAGTTGCGTTCAATAATTGTGACCGCGCTTTCGCGATTGTGCCGAACACTTCCTGTTCCTGCACTCCGGCCATCTTTGCCGACTCAGCGAGATTATTTAAAAGGTCGCCACGACGCTGTAGTTGAGTTTCGACGTTGGACCACTTGGCTTTTACAGCCTCGTGCTTCGTGGTCAGCGTGTTGTAACCGCAGCCGCTCGCTGAGAAAGAAACCAGCACTACGCCAACAAGGATTAGCAATCTTCGCATCTTCATCTGACATCTCCCATAGGTAAGTGATCAACTGCTTCAACCACCTGCTCAATCTGAAGCAGGTAGGCTCCAAAAAGATCATTCGCGTCTTTTTCTGATGTGGGGAGATTACCGCCGGAACGAAATTCAAAAATTCTCTCGAAGGGTGTTGGGTCGAGTCGCAAAAGTTTTGCTGTGGCACGAACGCAATCGGGTTTTGACACCGGCGCTTCCTGCCCGTGCAGCATCAACACCGCGCGGAACAGAGCCGCAAAACTCGATAAGCTGTCGTTCATCAAGTCGCAAAGCTTTTCGATCGAGACTGAAGCGGGAATGTAGAGCCGTCGCAACTGGATCAACTTGCTTCGGAGTTCATACTCCGCTTGATGGCGCAGGTTCGCGTTTGACAGTTGTACGAACTCGAAAGGATCGTGACCGTAAAGAACGACGCGTGCGTTTGCCATCTGGTGAAACTCGATCGGAAAAACATCAGCGGCATCTGCGAGCTCTTCGAGCGTGAAATAGACCGGCAATGGATGGCCCAGGCGCTGCCACTCGCGCATCGGCGCTTGTGCCTGGCGCAGATCTTCCGGCGTGATGCGCTTCAGGGCGATAAGAAGGTTGTAGTCAGAACGCAGCACGTCGTGATCGCCTGCCGCTGCCGACCCGTACAGGACTACCGACGCAAGATTATCTCCGTGCGTCGCACGCAGGTCATCGACGAGTCCTTTGAGTGCTTCTTGTATCTCAGTCTTAACCATAATCGTGAGAGTATAGGTCGTATAGAACTTATTGGTCCTATACTTCTACTTACCAGCTACCTCCCGAACCTCCCCCACCGAAGTCACCGCCTCCACCAAAACCTCCACCAAAACCGCCACCACCTCCAAAGCCTCCGCCGCCGCCAAAACCACCACCTCCCCAACCGCTGCTACCGCGTCCACCGCCAAAGATCGAATTAATCAAACTTCCCCACAGCAGCGCGCGCAGACAACCTCCGCCACTCCCTCCTCTGCGCGATGCAGAGAAGAGAAGGATTAAAAAGAATACGATCACGATGATTCCGCAGATTGTGCTGCCAGCATTTTGCCCCGTTGGCTCGGATTGTCTTGGCCGTCCTCGATAAGCCTTGTTTGGATCAACTCCGCCAATCGTGAATCCTCGTTTCGAGCTGAGTGTCGCGGCGTATGCCTGGATCGTATCGAGAATTCCTTTGCTGTAGTCTCCTTGTCGAAACGCGGGCACAAGCTTTTCGCGTTGAATCTGGCCCACGAGTCCGTCCGGCAAGTCGCCTTCGAGATGCCGGCTTACCTGCGTGAAGTACTTGCGATCCTGGATCGCAACTATTAGCAGGAAACCCGCCTGGTCACCCTCCTTTGATCCAATTCCCCAGCCGCGCGCAACTGCGAGCGAGTAATCGAAGATGTCGAGCTCTCCGGTTGTATCGACCGTTAAAACTGCGTATTCGATATTTCCTTGTTGCTTCAGTTGTTGATAGAGCGACTCCAGTTGTTGTCGGGTTGCAGCGTCGATGACGTGCGCGTTGTCTACGATCGGATTAAAGGGGACGGGAAGGGGAACGGGCGATGCCGGCGTTGGTTGAGCGTGTGCGTCAACTGCGAGCAGCGAAAAGATCAAAAGCAGCAGGCCGAAGCCAAGCCGCACTGACTCTGGTTTTATCAAGCGCAATCGCAATCGCGAACTCTCGTCACCTAACCCTCTATCAACCTGTGCAACAAATAGAAGAGGGCCACCCCTGCAAAAACGACAATTGAGACCCTGGGGTTTCTTTCTTCTTTGTGATTCACCTCCGGGATCAGGTCACTGGCCGCCACATACAGCGTTACACCGGCCGAGAACGGTAAAGCATAACCAACAGCGTTGCTCATTCTGGTGTCGAGTAGTGCAACACCAATTACACCCGCCAAAGTCGCAGCGCCGATAGCGGCGGTCGCAATCAGTGCCTTCTGCGTCGAATGCTGTGTCGCAAGCATGATTGATGCCACAGTAAATCCTTCGGGCATTTTGTGTAGCAGAATCGCGATAAAGACGAGGATTCCCACTTTGAAGTTGACCAGGAAAGCGGATGCAATTGAAACACCGTCGAAGAAAGTGTGAATCCAAAGTCCGCCGACGGCGGTGTAGGCCGCGGATGGGCGCATGAAGGATTCCGGATGAGTTTCGGCGCCGAAGTGAAAGTGCGGTGCGAGTGTGTGCTCGAAGAGTTGTATTAAAAGGTATCCGGCCAGAAGCAGCGTCATCGCGCCGGCCACCGATTCGGAGGCGGAGTTGTCTCGAGCACTTTTGGTCCAGATGTCGATCGTTGTTGGAAGAATTTCGATAAAGATGGCTGCCAGCATGAAGCCGGCGCCAAGCGCGACGAGGTATTTCAGGAAGCGCTCGCCCAGCCGGTGAGCTCCTGATTTGATGAGAACCAGCCCTCCGAGGACATTGGCGGCCGCCGCCAGCAAACCAAACAGAAGAATCAAGGTCATGGAATCGTGGGCCAATATAGCATCGAGAGGCGCTCCAGTGGTTATCGGTCCTATAAGACCAGCAGGACCTTTACCCCTGCGGGCGTCTAAAAGGCCAACAGAAGGCGATCAGCGCGGTGTTTTATCCTATTGACACCTTTCGGAGCGCAGCGTAGTATCCGGCGTTGGGTGGTCAAAAGTGGTCGGAAGTGGGTCCAACCTCGTAGCAACACCGATCAAGCAACAACTTTTCCTTTGGGCCACCCATCATCGGCTCTCGTCAGGCTCGAAATTATGCTGCGAGGAAATTACACGGCACGTATCGATGCTAAAGGTCGCCTCAAAGTTCCAACGGAATTCAGGCGGCTCATTGAGGATAAGCACGGCAAGGATTTTTATATCACGAGTTTGATGGGTGATTGCGTTCGCATTTATCCCTTGCCGGAATGGGAGTCGATCGAACAGAGATTGTCGTTGTTGCCTTCAATGGATCCGGCGCGACGCAAGTTCCTTGATAGAACGAACTACTACGGTCAGCAAGCCACGATAGACGGGCAAGGCCGCCTGTTGATTCATCCACTCCTGCGCAAGAGCGCGGAAGTGATCGGTGACGTGGCGGTGATGGGCTATCTGACCTATTTGGAAGTTTGGGAGCTCGACAAATTCAAAGCGCGTCTACTCGCCGACCCATACACGGAAGAAGACGAAGCTGCGATTGCGAGACTTGGTATTTAGGGCTTTGTAGTTGGTACTTTGTACTTTGTGAAGAGAAAGAACAAAACACAAAGAACAAAGCGCAAGGTTCAACGGTTCTTTGAACGAGATCACGGGGCGGTGGCGTTGGCTGCGCCTTTGGGGGGCAGAGGCGCGCCCCATCGCCCCGTGCTGCTGGATGAGACGTTGAAGTTCCTCGCTCCTGAGCGTGGAGGTCTCTTCATTGACTGCACGGTTGGACTGGGCGGGCACAGTGAAGCGATTCTCAAATTCTCCGGCGAGACACGCGTAGTCGGAATGGATCTCGACACGGAGGCTCTCGAGTACGCGCGTCAGCGGTTGTCATCGTTCGGCGAAAGGTTCCGTGCCTTTCAAACTGACTTTCGCGCTATTCGCGAAGTGCTGAAAGAGGCGAACGAGCGCGATCCGAACGGGATCTTGGTCGACTTGGGCGTCTCTTCAATGCAGTTTGATTCGCCCGAGCGTGGGTTTAGTTTTCGTTTTGATGCTCCGTTAGATATGCGGATGGACCCGACCACCGGAGCCACCGCAGCCGATCTTCTACAACAACTTCCCGAATCGGAAATTGCCAGAATCATTTTCGAATACAGCGAAGAACGACACTCACGACGCATCGCTCGTCGCATCGTGGAACGTCGCGAACAAGGGAAGCCGATAACGACCACCACGGAGTTAGCAGACCTTGTGCGACTCGCTGCCGGCGGCCACAAGCGGAATCAGATTCATCCGGCGACACGCACGTTCCAGGCTCTGCGTATTGCCGTTAATCACGAACTCGAAGGGCTGGGAGAGTTTGTCGAGTCAGCAGTCGATCTTTTAATTCCCGACGGACGATTTGTAGGAATAAGTTTTCACTCGCTCGAGGATCGCATTCTCAAACGCGAGCTGAGAAAGCTTTCGGGCCATTGTGAATGTCCGCCACGTTTGCCCGTTTGTGAGTGCGGCGCGCGCGAGATTGTGGAGTTGTTGACGCGCCGGCCGGTGGCTCCGGGAGCGCGCGAGGTTGAAGAGAACCCACGCGCACGCAGTGCGAAGCTTCGAGCATGCAGAAAGAAATCGCTATGAAAAGGTTTCCTGAGCCTCAGCAAAACACAAAGATTCGTCGGAGTCGTGACACGACCGCGCTGTCGCGGCTCGGGCTGTTATTGTTCTGTGCCCTGGTACTGGCGGGCGGGTTTGTTTTCGCCGCTAAACAACACTTCGCTGCCGTGCAGTACGGATATGAACACGAAAGCTTACGCGCCGAGCGCAAGCGACTGCTGGAAGAAAATCAGCGACTAGCTCTCGAAAAGGAAAAAGCCATCGCACCGGACAAACTCGAGCCCGCTGCACGCCGGCTCGGATTACAGCCCGCGCGTCCCGGGCAGATTGGAAATAAGCCGCAGATGACCTCCGATAAACGCTAATCAGCGAAAATCCGCGTTCATCTGCGGCAAAAAATCTAACAGCGGCCTCATCACGCTACTGGTCACGAAGGGATTCAAGTAGGTGATGTTGGCACGCCTCGTCGCTCGATCGAAATCCAGACCCGATGTATCAGCAGGCCGCGCGCTTTACGTCGCGGCCTTTATCGGCTTCTGGATGTTTTTAATTTCCGCCCGGCTGGTCTACCTGCAATTCTCGCAATACGACAGTCTCGTTAATCGCGCACGCCAGCAACAGCAGAACTCAATCGAGACCAGCGCGCAACGCGGTGAGCTTCTCGATCGTCACGGCAGCGAGCTCGCGCGTAGCGTGCAGACAGTTTCACTGTTTCTCGATCCTGAAGGTCTCGATGCAACCACGTTGGACCACAGCGCCCAGCAAGTCGCGAAGATCCTCAACTTGAAAGAGTCTGATCTCGCGAAAGAGTTTCGCGACGCTCTCGATGACAAACGAAGATTTATCTGGATTGCGCGCCGCCTGGACGCAGACGTCGCCGCCAAGATCACCGCGCTGAATCTGCCGGGTATAAATACGCGACTCGAGCCGAAGCGTTTTTATCCAAACGGCTCACTGGCCTCGCACGTGCTCGGTTATGTCGGACTCGACGGGCAAGGTCTCGGCGGTGTCGAACAGTCGTACAACGAAAAGATCTCGGGCGAGCCGGGCCAGCTCTTTCTCGAGAAGGACGCGAGCGGGAAACCGTACGAGAGTTATGAGATCGCAGCGAAGCCAGGCCAAACAGTTGTTCTGACGATCGATCAATCGATCCAGTATCTCGCTGAACAAGCGTTACAAAACGCCGTGCAAAGTTCGCACGCCAAGTCAGGCACCGTGATCGTGCTCGATCCGCGCAGCGGAGAGATCCTCGCGCTGGCAAACGCGCCCACATTCGATCCAAACAAAGTCGCCGAAGCTAAACCGGAAACGAGATCGAACTGGGCACTGCAAAATATTTACGAACCCGGCTCAACGTTCAAAATCGTCGCTTACTCAGCAGCGATCGAGAAGAAACTCGTCAAGCCCGAGGATCACATCGACTGCCAGATGGGCGCCATCACCGTGGCCGGGCGCCTGGTCCATGATCATCATCCTTACGGTTTGCTGACGATCTCCGAAGCGCTCGCGAAGTCGAGCAACGTCGCCGCGATCAAGCTGGGTCTGCGCGTCGGCGACGAAACGATGTATGAGTACATCACGCGTTTCGGTTTTGGTTCGAAGACCGGGATCGAATTGCCCGGTGAGACGTCGGGCATCGTCAGGAAAGTTGAACGCTGGCAACCTTCGTCGATCGGATCGATCGCGATGGGTCAGGAAGTCGGAGTGACTCCGGTGCAGATGGTCGCGGCGTTTGGCGCACTTGCAAACGACGGTGTGCGAATCGCGCCACACCTGATTCGCGAAGTCCGCGGCGCCGACGGAACAGTTGTCTATCGCGCCGCGCCCGAACAGCGGCGCGTGGTCAGTGCCGAGACAGCGATCGCTTTGCGCGGCATGCTCGAAGGTGTGACCTTGAACGGCACTGCGAAGAAAGCGCAGCTCGATGGTTACTCAGCAGCGGGCAAGACCGGCACTGCGCAGAAGATCGACCCCAAAACAAAGGCGTATTCACACACGAAATTCGTCGGTTCGTTTGTCGGATTCGCACCGGTGAGCAATCCGCAAGTCGCGATCATTGTCGTAATGGATGAGCCGGCAGGCGCGTATCACGGCGGCGATGTTGCGGCGCCAGTATTTCGTGAGGTCGCCGAACAAATCCTGCCGAGTCTCGGCGTTGAACCAGACATCGAAACTAAGTCAGTTCCCGACTTGATCGCACAGGTTAACGAGAATCCGGAACGCGCAGAGAAACTGCGAAAAGAACAAGCGCAGTCGGAGCAGCAGCGGCAAGCCACAATGCCGACCGTGGATAACAACGGGGGGCGAGGCGGTGAGGTTGTCTACGCTTCGGCCACGAAGAAAGCGATCCTTATGCCTGACCTGCGTGGACGCAGCGTGCGCGACGTCGCCCGGACTTGTGCGCAACTCGGTTTGCAGGTGGAAGCGCGCGGCGAAGGAAGAGTTTTGAAACAGAGCCCGTCAGCCGGCACGGAAGTGAACACGGGACAACTTATCTATGTTGATTTTGGGAGGTTGCAGTAACACCTGACATGATAACCCCGACCATAGAAGAAAAACTCGAAGATGACGTAAACTACGGCATTGCTGACTGCAGAAAACGACTACGCAATCAGCGATCATCTCTCCGGGCAAAACATCCCCCAAAAGATGGCTCGAACGGTGAATTGCATTCTGTCACTGGTCGTGTTGGAAGCTATGCCGAAGTTTTGGCCAATGTTTCGATGAGCCAAAGCTCGCTTTCGAGATTGGTTGAATGCCTGCTCGAACCGGCCCGCCCAAACACGATCTCGCAGGATGCATCGGTGGAGCAGGAAGAGGCCGTAATCACGTGAAGGTTGGCGAGGCAGCAGCTTTGATGGGCGCGGATGCGACGAGCATAAGCGCCGAGATGTTTGACAAACAGATTAAAGATTATTCCATCGACTCGCGTTCTGTAGGCGCGGGCGAACTGTTCTTTGCACTCTCGCAGCAAGACTACGCCCGCGCCGGTTTTAACGGTGAGTTTGTCGATGCGCACCGGTTCATCGGCGACGCGTTCGAGCGTGGTGCGATCGCGGCAGTGGCGCGCAAGGATCATGTCAGCGATCTCGAGCACGTGAAGGATCGCTTGCTGTTGGTTGACGATGCGATCGCGGCTTTGCAACTACTCGCGCATCGTGTCTACACCGCGTGGGGAAAACCAGTGGTGGCGATCACCGGCAGTGCCGGAAAGACGACCGCGAAAGAGTTGACGGCACACGTGCTCGCGAGTGTCGGTCATCGCGTGTTGAAGAGTGAGCGCAACTACAACAACGGACTCGGACTGCCTTTGTCGGTGTTGCGAATGGTCAGTGACGATCGCACGCCGGATCAATTCGACCTCGCAGTGCTTGAGATGGGAATGTCGTCTCCGACGCATGAGATTCAGAGGCTTTGCAAGATCACGCCGCCTGATGTCGCGGTGGAACTGCTGGTGGCTCCGGTTCATCTCGAATACCTGGGAACGATCGAAAACATCGCCGCTGCAAAGGCTGAGTTGATCGAAGGACTCAAACCAGAAGGCGTGGCCATCCTGAACGCTGACGACGCACTCGTAATGAAGATGCGCGACAAGCACCAGGGCCGGACGTTGACTTTTGGGATCGATAACGTAGCAGACGTTTCCGCAGCAGAGATCGATACGCGTTCACTTGGAAAGATTGAGTTTCGTTTACGCACTCCGCTCGGAGAGGCTCGTGCATCGCTCGTGATGAGCGGCCGTCACAACCTCAGCAACGCCCTCGCGGCGTCGGCAGTGGGCACGGCGTTTTCGTTACCTCCGGAAGAGATTGCGCGGGCGTTGAGCAAGGTGCAGCCGCCGAAGATGCGCGGCGAAGTTTTCGATTTCGCTGCCGGATTCTCGGTGATCGACGATTCGTACAACTCGAATCCGCGATCGTTGCTGAACATGGTCAGGACGATGGCGGAAGGTGGTCGGGGTCGAAGACGATTGTTCGTGATTGCGGGCGAGATGCTCGAGCTTGGACCGGATGAGGCCGCACTGCACAGAGAGGCGGGCAGAGAGATTGCGGCCAACGGTATCGACGTGCTTTGGGGTGTTCGCGGTCTCGCCACAGAGATCGTCCTGGGTGCAAGAGAAGCGGGCATGAAAGCGACGAAGTTTTTTGAGTCGTCTGACGAAGCCGCAACGGAACTGGCGACCGAAGTCAAACAAGGCGATCTGATTCTGGTGAAAGGCTCACGAGGTGTCGCGACCGACAAGATCGTTAAGATATTGAAAGAACAGTTTCCACTTGCGGGCGAAGACGAATTGTAGGGGCGGCACTCCGTGGCCGCCCCCTCGGTACAATTCAGGCGCGAATGGGGCAGCCACGGAGTGCCGCCCCGACAATCGCTCTAGAATGATCAATAGAGATGATCTACTACTTCCTTTACGAGCTCCTCTACACCCACTTCAAGGACAAGGATTGGGTTCTCGTAAAGGCGCTCAACGTCTTTCAGTACGTCACTTTTCGCACTGCCTACGCGACGATCACGGCGTTACTGATATCGCTCTTTTTCGGCGGCAGGTTGATCGAGGCATTGAAGCAGTGGAACGTGGGCCAGCAGATTCGCGAAGAAGGTCCACAAGGTCACCAGGTGAAACGCGGCACGCCGACCATGGGCGGTGTGTTGATAGTCGGATCAGTTTTGATCTCGACGTTGCTGTGGGCGAAGTTGTCCAGCGTTTTCGTTTGGACCGCCATGGGCGCGACGCTGCTGTTTGGGCTGATCGGTTTTGTCGATGACTATTCCAAGATTGCGAAGCAGCGCAGTCTCGGATTGACCGGAAGGCAGAAACTGTTGGCTCAGTTACTGGTGGCCGTGATGGTTTGGGCGGTGCTGTTTCTGTCGACAAGATTTTGGGGAGGCAACGATTACTCCTGGAATTTCAGTATCCCCTTCATCAAAGCAACTGCCAAACCTTACGGACCGAGTTTCATTGGACCATACCTGTATCTGGTGTTGATTGGAGTCGTGCTGTTGGGATCGTCGAACGCAGTTAATTTGACTGACGGTTTGGATGGGTTGGCGATCAGCATCACCGTGATCGCGATGGGCGCATTGACGGGTTTCACTTACGTCAGCAGCGACGCGCGTTGGGCGAACTATTTGGATATCACTCACCGGCCCGAAGCTGCTGAGTTAACTGTTTTTTGCGGCGCGATGGTCGGAGCGAGTCTTGGGTTTCTCTGGTACAACGC
>DATDFT010000307.1:0-14940 GCA_036522475.1 Pyrinomonadaceae bacterium
CTTCTCACCCTTCAACAGCGCGACGCCCAAATTAAGTTGCAACTGTGATTCAGGTTTTGCAGGCTCGACTTCAGTCTCTATGCGAAGCTCAGCATCATCACGCTTGGTCTTCACTACCGTGCAGCGAAACTCATGCCCAAGCCCGTCGAACACGTAAACCTCATCGCCGGCTTTCAAACGCAACACGTCGCGCAGGTGACGCGCTTCGTCGGCAGTCAGGTTTACTGTTTGATCAGTGAATGCAGCGGGCGGAGCGTGGAATCGGCGACGAGTCATGGCTAGACGATCAGCGCGATCCATTCGCCATCCTGAACGATTTCGAAATCATCAACGCCGCAGGCATGAAGAGCGGCCTGGACCATCTCGATTTGAGTCTCGAGTATTCCCGACAGGATCAACTTGCCACAACTAAAGCCCACGAGGATGCTCATCATCTGCGTAATCACGTCTGCCGTCAGATTTGCACATACAAGATCGGCCGAAGCTGATGAATCATCAACCGAACCGACGCGAAAATTTATCTGGTTCAACACTCCGTTCGCGGCAGCGTTCTCGCGCGCAATCGCGATCGCGTCTTCGTCGCTGTCACATGCTTCGACGTGAGCGTGCGCAAACAGTTTGGCTGCCGCAATCGCGAGAATTCCGGTGCCGGTGCCGACATCAAGAAAACTACCGCCGGAATAATGTTGCTGAATCGCGTTGAGACAGAGTCGCGTGGTCTCGTGAGTGCCGGTGCCGAAAGCCATGCCGGGTTCGATTCGTATGATCAAACGATCCGGCTGTTCGTCGATCTCAGACCACGGGGGCGCGATGATGAAACGTCCAATCTGAACCGGCTGCCAACTCTGTTTCCATTCTTCCAGCCAATCACGCTGTGGGACTGCGCGCACGTTCATGTCGCGCACGGACGATGCCGGCAGGTTGTAAATGCGCAGTGCATCGAATAACTGATCGCGCACTCGCTCGCGATTTGGCGTAGCCGCAAAGTAACCCGTGACGACGCGATCGTTAGCTTCTGTTCCGAGCGCGCCTGCTTCCATGAGCGCGTACTGAACCGCTTCCTGCGCTGCGGGCTCGAGATCCACATCGAGCGCGTACCACTCATCCGGTTGTTCTTTTGTGGTGCTCAATTCAATCCAAACTCATCGAGCAGTTGTTCCTTGTTGCGCCAGTCTTCTTCGACTTTCACAAAGAGCTCGAGATGGCAGCGATGGCCCAGCAGTTCTTCGATCTCTCGTCGTGCCCGGATGCCAACCTCTTTCAAACGGCTCGCGCCTCGACCGATGATGATCTTCTTTTGCGACGCCCGCTCGACGACGATCGCGCAGTAGATACGCGCGAAATCCTCACGCACTTCTTCGAATCGTTCGGTGACGACGGCAGTGACGTAAGGAATCTCATCGCCGGTGACGTGCAGGATCTTTTCGCGCACGATCTCGGCGACCATCACGCGCAACGACTGATCCGTCAGCTCATCTTCCGAGAAGATCGGCTCGCCTTCCGGCAGATGCCGCAGGCAGCTCTCGACGAGCACGTCAGTCATCTCGTCTTTGAGCGCCGAGATCGGAATGATCTCGCGCCACTCGTATTCGTTTCGATACCAGTCCATCAACGGCAGCAGTGCGGATTTTTCTTCGAGCTTGTCGATCTTATTCAGCAACAGTAAGGCCGACTTGTCTGAACGCTTCACCAGATCGAGCACGAAGCGATCACCATTGCCGGTCGAAACCGCCGCGTCACGAATCAGGCACACCAGATCGACACCCATCAACGCGTCCTGCACCGACGCCATCATGCGGCGGTTGAGCTCGTACCCGGGCTGATGGACGCCGGGAGTATCGACAAACACCACCTGCCCCTCGGGTTTAGTAATGATCCCCTGGATCTTGAACCGCGTCGTTTGCGGTTTATCCGAGACGGCGGCAATCTTCTGCCCCACGAGTCGATTGAGCAACGTCGACTTACCGGCATTGGGCCGGCCGATCAGCGCCACATAGCCACTGTGATAGTTTGTCATGTTTTAGGCCGCGGAATCTGCGTTCATCGGCGGCTTAACTCTTCTCAGCAAAGATTTGGACGAGGTTTAATAAAGTCTCGGTCGTTTTCTCAAGCCCACGGCGCGAGTTGAACTCGAGCTTGCCATGGAAATTCGCGCCGCCGGTAAACAAGTTCGGCGTTGGCAAACCTCGAAACGTCAAGTTCGATCCATCCGTGCCGCCGCGAATCGGTTTCAAAAATGGCTTTAATCCGGCGCGCCGCGCTGCTTCCATCGCGTTGTTCGTGAGCTCCGGATAGTTTTTCAGCACTTCCTTCATGTTCTTGTAATTCTCTTTGACATCGATCGTGATCTTCACCTGCGGAAACTTCGCCGCGGTCTGGGCCGCCATGTCGCGCAGCAACTTCTCCTTCGCATCGAGCCCGCTGACGTCGAAGTCGCGCAGGAGAATCTTGAGATTCGAACTCTCGACGTCGATCACGCCCGCGTACGGATGAACAAACCCGACGCGCCCTTCCGTAGTTTCCGGCAACATGTCATGTGGAAAGCGATTTAGATAATCCGCGATCGCATACATTGAGTTGACCATGATTCCCTTGGCCGTTCCCGGGTGCGTGCTCTTGCCCTGAAACGTCACTGTTGCCGTCCGCGCGCTCCACGTTTCATCGCTGATCTCACCGAGCTCTTCGCCGTCAATCGTATACGCGAACTTGGCCCCGAAGCCCTTCACGTCAAACTTCTCGATGCCCCCGCCGACTTCTTCATCAGGCGTGAAAGCGACCGCGATATTGCCGTGCTTGATCTGTGGGTTCTGGCGCAGCGTGTCGATCATGGTCATGATCTCTGCACAACCGGACTTGTCGTCTGAGCCGAGCAAGGTAGTGCCGTCGGCAGTGACGATGTCGTCGCCGATCAAACCTTTCAGAACGGGATTCTTTTCGACTGTGATCACCTGCGTCGGGTCTTTCGGCAAAACGATATCGCCGCCCTGGTAGTTTTTGTGAATGACGGGATTGACGTTTTCGCCCGAGACTGCCGGCGACGTATCCATGTGCGCGATGAAACCGATGACGGGGACCTTTGAGTTGTCGGCGAGATTGCCGGGAATCATCGCGTAGACGATCCCAAACTCACTCACGCGAACGTTCTCCGCACCGAGTGCGGTGAGCTCTTTGGCCAGGAGGTTGGCGAGATTGAGCTGTTTGCGCGTGCTGGGCACGGTTGTTTGATCTTCCTGCGATTGCGTGTCGATCTTCACGTAGCGCAGAAAACGATCGAGCGCGGATTCGGTAGGCGATTTAAGTTGGGCATTAGCAACGCCCACGCAAGCAAGGCATAGCACTAAAGCAAGGAACGATTTCATCAATAGATACCTTTCTTTATCCACAGATTACACAGATCGACCTGAGTAATTCGTGGATAGATGGTTTAGATGGTCGAGCACCGCTTGAAGTTCGTCGCGCTTCGCAGCCAGCGTCTTCTCGTCGGCGTCAGGGGGGACATAAATCGGCTTCGCTACGTAAACACGCGCGCGTGTGAACGGCTTCGGGATCTGAAAGAAGTCCCAACTCGGCGTGGTCCAGTAACTTTTGAGGGCCATCGTGACTGGCAGGATCGGGTGCCCGGATTTTTTTGCCAGCAACACCGCGCCCATCTTCGCGATATAACGCGGACCTTTCGGACCATCAATCGTGAACGCCGTCGTACATCCGGCGCGCATCAGTCTCGCCATTTCGACAACCGCCCCGGCGCCGCCGCGCGTGCTCGAGCCTCGCACGGCGCCGTAGCCAAACCGCTGAATGAAACGAGCGATGTACTCGCCGTCGAAGCTGCGCGAGGTCATGACGACGATGCGACGTTTGCGCCACCAGTAAGTCGTCAGAAAAATGCGGTCGTGCCAGAAGACGTAAATCGGAAGACCTCCGCTCTTCTCGATCTGCTCGTGGTTTTCCCAGCCGATTACTTCGAAGCGAGCGGTGAGTCCGATCAGGTTGATCAAGAGATAGAACGCGAGGTCGGCGGCGCGAATCAGCAAGCGTTTTGTGAAGGGATAGTCAGAAAGGTCGGCGAATTCATAAGCGCGATTCACGCGCGCGTGGGAGAAATCCTGTTCAACAGAAACCTGCATGAGCGTGAGGAAGTATAGCCACAAAGAGGCTCAAAAGGCTCATAGAGAGAGTGTTCAGCTTTTGTTTTGTGATTCATGTGCCTTTTTGTGGCTAATAAATCGGTGGCTCGCCTGCGGGTCGGGTTTTCCAGCGTTTGTGGATCCAGAGCCACTGGCTGGGATATTGGCGAATCTGGTCCTCGATGCGTTGGGTGAGTTTGATGGTTAACTGCCGGACATCAGCATCTTCGTCCCGAGTGGTTTCAACCGGGATCGCGGGCTCGACAATCAGCAGATACTTCCGTTTTTCCTCGCTCCACGGCGCGAACACGGGAACCAGCGGCGTCTTCATCCGCACGGCTAATTTGGCCACGACGAACGTAGTGGCGGCTGGAACGCCCATGAAATCGACGAAAATCGCTTCGTCGTCGAGCGTGTTGAGATCCGGAAGCAGGCCGAGAGGCGTTTCTCCTGAACGAAGAATCTTCAACATCGAACGCGCCGCTGACAGTTTATCGATGGTCTCGTTGCCGAACTTTTTGCGCACGCCATCGACCAGTTCTTCGATTCGCGGATTGTCGAGGCGTCGCACGAGAAACGTAAAAGGATGGTTGACGAGTGACAGTCCGAAACTGGTGAGTTCCCAGGCGCCGAGGTGACCTGTGTACAGAATCAATCGATTGCCATGAACAGCCTTGGCAGCTTCCAGATTCTCAAGACCCCGCACCTCGATAAGCTGCTTCAACTCTTCTCGAGATCGTGAAGAAAACTGGCTAAAAAATCCCAGCAAGCGCCCAAGATTGTCAAAAGTCTCGCGTAACAGTTGAGCGCGCTCTTCGTCAGTCTTTTCCGGAAACGCGAGGCGCAGATTGATCGCCCCGGTACGTCGCAGATCGCTCGCGACAAGATAGGCGAGCTTGCTCATCGCACGCCCAACGGAATACGCGGCGGGGGGCGGCAATCGACCCAGCGCTGCGAGTGCTGACTTGGCCGCGGAGTATTCGAGAAGAGTTTGTAGCTTGCCCGGTTTGGCCATTATTAGAAAGGATTTTCAGGATTTACATGATTAACAGGTTCGGCGGTCGCGTGCAAACCCTGTAATCCCATCCATGACTTCTGATATATTTCGAACGTATGGCGATACATTTTCGTACAGCCAATTGAATTCTCTCCTCGATTTACCGTTAAGATTGGAGCTTGATGGAAAAACGCCGGATCCTCATCGTCGATAATAACGATGAGTTGCGTATTCTTGAACAGGCTCTCGAGGGCCTCGGACACGAAGTCGTGATTTCCGTAGAGCGCGAGACGGCCTTGCGGCGGAACGATCTCGAAAGCTTCGATCTGATAATCAGTGATCTTTACGACGAGGAGGTCAGGGCGTTCAAGATGGGGGCAGCGAACTACCTGCGGCTGCCTTACAACCGCGAGGAGTTGCGCGAAATCGTCGAACAAACCCTCGCCCACAAACTCCGTTATGTTGACGATCCCAGCCTCCTCCCAAACGTTCACGAAAAGATCGAGTTTGAACTTCCCAGTGACTTGGCGCTGATGAATGGCGTACTCGAATACTTACAGGAAAGAGTCGCGAAGCTTGGTTTGATTCGACCCGAGCGGTCGAATCTGTTCATCGCGCTCGATGAAGCGTTTGTTAACGCAGTCAAACACGGAAACAAGAACGATCCCTCGAAGCTGCTGAAGATCACTGCGGAATTGTCGTCGAAAGAAGCGAGTTTTACGGTCGAAGACGAAGGTGAGGGATTTAATATTCAGGAGATTCCGGATCCGTGCGACCCGGCTAATCTCTTCCGCACCTCGGGCCGCGGCGTCCTCCTCATCTACAACATCATGGACGAAGTTGAGTACAATGCGCAGGGTAATCGCGTAAAGATGGTGAAACGGCCGGATCATCCGGTCGAAGCTCAACTCGTTGACCCAAATACCTCTGGCGACAAACACGTCTGAGCCTTTCCCGCTCATAAATTCGAGTGCCCCGACTGGTGCTGCCGTATTCTGGCGTCAGTGGCGTTGGTGGTTACCGCCGGCAGTCATTGCACTCATCCTGGTCCTCTGTTTTGTCGATCCATTCATCGGCGATTGGGACGGGATGGATTACACCATGCTGTCGCTCGAAGGTTATCCATCGTCGATGGCGCTGGGTCGAAATCTCTTCATCTTCACTAATCACTACCTGTTTGTAATCGCCCACGCGCTTTTCAACGTCCAGCAGGAACATGCGTACCTGATCTTCAAGTATGCGGTGGTGATCCAGTCGCCGCTCGCCATCATCGCGTGCTGGATTCTCGCGCGCGATATCAGTGGCTCACTCTACACCGCGACTGCGACAGCGATATTGATCACCTTCTCGCCGGTTTTTGTACTTTACGGCGGGCAAGTGATGACTGACGTGCCTTCAGTGCTGATGCTCGCCGCCGCGCTGATCATTCACTTGCGCGGTGTGCGACAGCAGAAGGTTTGGATGGTGCTGGTCGGTGCGGGCTTGTTGGGACTCGGCGTTAATCTCCGTGAGACAGCGGGATTGTATGCGCCGTGGCTGTTGTTTGCGCCGTTTGTTTTGGGATGGAAGTTTAAGCGGCGGGAGATTTTGTATGTCGCCGGATCGTGTTTGATCTTTCTATTTTTCGCGTTTGGCTGGTTTGCTTTCTGGTTCGTTAGCGACCCGCACTATCGTTGGGTGTGGTTTGGCTGGCGCGAATCGATGATTGACGAATCTTCGCGGCACCCGATCTCAATCTTCAATCTGCCAACGTATATCATGTTCTATTTCATCAGCGCGCCGTTGGTGTTTCCGACGATTCCGTTCGCGCCGTTTTTGGAATGGCGCAAGCGCCGGTTGTCGCCGATGTTGCTGCTTTGGCTGGTCGGCTTCTGGTCCAACCTGCTGCTGTACTTCAACTACGCGGCGACGGTTAACTGGCGTTACTTCCTCACCGGGCTCCCTGCCATTGTTCCCCTCGGCGCCTACTGGCTGTTGCAGATTGTGCGCGCGAAGCTGGGAACTGAGCTGCGCGCGCTCATGGCCTGTTCGGCGGTGATCGTGTTGGCGGCGACGCTGTTCTTCATTCACATGCGCCCGATCAGTTTTGAATACATCGAGCGACGCGCGATGAGTAAGGAGTACAAACACCGGCTCGAGAAGGTGCCGCTGGACGCGGTGATGATCTCGGGTTCGCAAACGATTGCGGTGCATTACTGGGCTTCGATTGGTGAGGGTCGTTGGAAGACGATTGGAACTGGAGGCGGATGGCCGGGTGACAAGTTGTTTGCGATTGTTCAGCAACATCTGAATCACCGGCGACGAGTGTTTGTCGATACTGATCCGCGCTGGTGGCTACCGTGCGGATGGCAGCGTGAGGAGATACCGCTGATCGTGGAACTGGAGAAGCGTTTTAGTTTTCGGCAGGTTGATGGGACGATTTACGAGATCAGTTGGCTGGGTGATCCGACTGCGCGTGACAATCCGAACTTGAGTCGACTGTTGCCGGAGAATCGACCTGAAGACACGAAGAAGTGTCCACCGGGAAAACGGTAATAAGCCGCGTCAATCCGGCTAATAACTCTATGCCGTACGAAGTCTTTCTTGCTTTTAGATATCTGAGGTCGAGGCGTAAGAGACGGCTGGCGCGGGCGACGTCCATGGCAGCGGTGCTGGGGATTTGCATGGGGGTTGCGACGCTGATCGTCGCGTTTGCGCTGTCGAACGGGTTTCGCGATGAGATGCGGGACAAGATCCTCCAGGGCACGGCGCACATGAGCGTGCTGCGCGCGGATGGTCGTCCGATTGACGATTACGCGGAGCTTGAGAGACGTTTGCGTGAAGTGGATGGAGTTGTCAGTGCGTCAGCGACGACTTATGACGGCGTGCTCGCGCGCGGATCGAAAGGCTCGGGTTACGCGGTGCTCCGCGGAATCGAGAATGACGGTCAGGCGAGTCGCTGGTTAAGTGAAGGTTCGTTTGCGCCGCTGTTTGCGGCAAGCGAGCAAATACCAAATGCCGTTGTTGGAACTGATCTCGCCGCGAGGCTCGGCGTCTCTGTCGGCGACGTTTTCCAGCTGCTGCCGGCGAACGACACAGTAACGCGACGACTCCGGGTCGCAGGCACCTTTCGCTCCGGACTTTTTGAATATGATTCCACATGGATCTACGTCGCCTTCGATAACAATCACGCCGCGTCGGTGATGAGTGTGCAGGTCAGCGATGCTGACAACGTCAAGCAAGTAGCCGCGAATGTCTCGAAAGTCCTCGGCAACAGTTACACGATCATCGATTGGCAACAAGCAAACCAGCCACTCTTCTCCGCACTCGCGCTCGAGCGTCGCATGGGACTCTTCATCATCGGCCTCATCATCGCGATCGCGACACTCAACATCACCACGATGCTGATCCTCGTGGTCGTCGAGCGACGCCGAGATATCGCGATTCTCAGCGCGCTCGGCGCAACTCATGCCGGCGTGATGCTGGTGTTCATCATCGAAGGCGCAGTGGTCGGCGCGATCGGCGCGATCTCAGGTGTGGTCCTGGGTGTGGCGCTCTGCCTTATCGGAAATCATTACAAACTCGTTAGCCTGCCTGCGGACGTCTATTCGATCAGCAACGTGCCGCTGACACCGCGGCCTGCGGAAATGTTTTTCGCGGCTCTCGTCGCTTTTGGACTGAGCGTGTTGGCGACGATCTATCCGGCGCGTGCCGCATCACGCCTGCGACCGGTCGAGGCGCTCCGTGACTCATGATCAACGTCGTCGATCTGC
Organism: Pyrinomonadaceae bacterium; assembly: GCA_036522475.1. Classification (GTDB taxonomy): domain Bacteria; phylum Acidobacteriota; class Blastocatellia; order Pyrinomonadales; family Pyrinomonadaceae; genus PSRF01. The sequence continues at coordinate 8,874 of DATDFT010000307.1, forward strand.
GGAAGAGTTTCATCGCGCCGAACGGAGAGCGAATCGAGGTCTTGCGCGGCGTCACGTTTACGGCGAACACGGGTGAGAGCATAGCGATTACAGGCGCGTCAGGGTCGGGCAAGTCTACTTTGTTGCACCTGCTTGGCGGCTTGGAGAGCGCGGATCACGGCACGATCGAGTTTGACGGCCCCGATCGCGACATCGGGTTTGTTTTCCAGTTTCACTACCTGCTGCCCGACCTCTCAGCACTCGAGAACGTCGCCTTGCCGCTGCTGATTGCACGCTGGAAGCGGGAGCGCGCCTACGAGCGAGCGCGAACGCTGCTGGCGGAGGCGGGACTCGCTGACCGCACAGATCATCCCGTTTCACACCTTTCCGGCGGCGAACAGCAGCGCGTGGCCGTCACCAGGGCGCTGATAACCGGCCCAAAACTGTTGTTGGCTGATGAACCGACCGGAAATCTCGATGCTTCCATCGGTGAGGCGATTGCTCGGACCCTGGTCGCCTACGCTCACAACCATTCCGCAGTCACGATCATCGCAACTCACAGCACCAGCCTGGCCCGGATGTGCGATCGTTCACTGGTTGTCGAGGATGGACGGCTGAAATAAGAGCGCTGTTGAGGGTTTATTTAATAAATTCCCGTGAAAGTTCCCATAGGTTATAATGCCGCCAAGATTGCCGGGCAAAAATTCACGGCAAACGCAATTATAAGGACGTTTTACGGATAACCAAGATGTTCGAACGCTACACTGAAAAAGCGCGACGTGTAATTTTCTTCGCACGCTACGAAGCGTCACAATTCGGAGCCCCAGCTATCGAGCCGGAGCATCTTTTGCTGGGTCTGATGCGCGAAGACAAGACCCTGACCGGGCGCTTTTTCCCGCGCGCACAGGTTTCCATCGAGTCGATTCGCAAGGAGATCGAAGGCCGCACGTTGCTGCGCGAGAAGATCTCGACCTCAGTTGAACTGCCGCTCGCGCCTGAAACCAAACACGTTCTCGCTTACGCACACGAGGAAAGCGATCGCCTGCAACATCGTCACATTGGCACCGAACACTTGCTGCTCGGATTGCTTCGTGAAGAGCGTTCGATGGCTGCGGAAATTCTTTATGAACGCGGCTTGAGATTGAACGCAGTGCGCGATGAGATTGCGCGACAGTCCGGCGCCGAGGCGCGCACGTCCCAGAAGAAAGACACACCACACCTCGTCGAGTTCTCACGCGATCTAACTGACGATGCCGCAAACGACAAACTCGATCCACTGATCGGTCGCGAAGCAGAGATCGAACGCGTGGTCCAGATTCTCTGTCGCCGCACGAAAAACAATCCGGTGTTGATTGGCGAGCCCGGCGTCGGCAAGACTGCGATCGTCGAGGGCCTGGCCCAACGAATCGTGCGCGGTGACGTCCCGTCGTTCCTCGAACATAAACGAATTCTTTCACTCGACCTGTCGCTGATCGTTGCGGGCACGAAGTATCGCGGACAGTTTGAAGAGCGCTTGAAGCAGATCATGCGCGAGCTGGTTGAGAACCCGCAGTACATCGTTTTCATCGATGAGTTGCACACACTGGTTGGAGCGGGTTCGGCTGAAGGTTCACTTGATGCCGCAAACATTCTGAAGCCCGCACTCTCGCGCGGCGAGATTCAATGCATCGGTGCTACGACGCCGGCGGAGTTTCGTAAGTCAATCGAAAAAGATCGCTCGCTTGAACGTCGCTTCCAGGCCGTGAAAGTCCCTCCTCCTTCAGAAGCGGAAGCAGTCAGCATTCTCGACGGCGTGCGCGAACGTTACGAGAGTTTTCACCAGGTTCGTTACACCGACGAGGCTTTGCAAGCCGCGGTTTACCAGTCGCACCGTTACATTCCCGATCGATTCCTGCCGGACAAAGCGATCGACGTGATCGACGAGGCGGGCGCGCGTGTCAAACTTCGCGTGCGTCGTGAGCAGGGAAATCTGGCTGATTGGAACGAGTTGAACGAGTGGTCCAGATCGTATGGCGACACGTCGAGTTTGCGCGTTCGCGAGGAGGATGCGCTCGTCTCGGCTGAAGTCACGCGCGACGACGTTGAAGATGTGATAGCTCGCTGGACCGGAATTCCTGTCAACTCGCTGAAAGAAGAAGAGACGAAGAAGCTGCTGCGGATCGAAGCCGAGCTTCACAAGCGCGTCATCTCGCAGCGTCCCGCGATCTCTGCTCTCGCTCGTGCGATTCGCAGATCTCGAGCCGGACTCAAGAATCCGTTGCGCCCCGTTGGTTCGTTCCTGTTTCTTGGTCCAACCGGCGTAGGCAAAACTGAAGTTGCCCGTTCGCTTGCGCAGTTTCTATTCAGCGCCGAACGCGCCCTCATTCGTTTCGACATGTCGGAGTTTATGGAGAAGCATTCCGTCTCAAAACTGATCGGGTCGCCGCCGGGTTATGTAGGCCACGAAGAAGGTGGTCAACTGACGGAACGCATCAAGCGTTCGCCTTACTCGGTCCTGTTGTTTGACGAAATCGAAAAAGCGCATCCGGACATCTTTAACATTCTGTTGCAGGTGTTTGAAGACGGCATCCTGACTGACGCTCTCGGCAACACCGTCGACTTCAAGAACGCAATCATCATCATGACTTCAAATATCGGCGCCCGCTTCATTCAGAAGAAGGGCACGCTCGGATTCCAGGCGAACACCGATGCCACGCGTGAAAAAGTCGAAGAGATGGTGATGTCGTCAGTGCGGCAAACGTTCAATCCCGAATTCATCAATCGTCTCGACGAGATAATCATCTTTGATCAGTTGCTTGACGATGAGTTGCTCGAAGTCGTGCAGTTGCAACTCGACCAGATCAACCGGACCATGAGCCGGCACGGCTTTGATATCAACTTGACGGACGAAGCGAAGCGCTGGATCGTCGAAAAGACCTGCGCCGATCGTTTATACGGCGCACGTCCGATCCGGCGTGCTTTGCAAAAGTACGTAGAAGATCCCCTGTCTGAGGCGCTTATCCAGGGGCAGCTCGAGGGCGCGACCGTGGTCGAAGTTTTCCTGAATGGACAGGAACTCGACTTTCGCCCCGAAGGCGTGGAAGCCGCTGATGATGCGTTGCTGATTCACTAATCCCTAAGCAAATTCTCCCCGCAAAGGCGCAAAGTCGCAAAGAAGAATGAAAATGGGTTTAACCTTTGCGTCTTTGCGCCTTTGCGGAAGACTTCTTCCTTTTGGAGTTTCCCCTTTTTTGCCTTATAATGCGCCACTTTGCTACTCAAAAAGCTGGCAACTGGCTATTCTGAGACTGAATCAAAGCAGCTGTCTTAGTATCCAGTTCAGCACTCATAAGCTCCCCGAAGTTTCTGAGGCCCGGTAAGAACTACTGAGGGAATTGGTGCCTATGCACTCATATCGCGCGTTTTGGCTCTTCTGTTTGAGCCTACTGATTGGATTCACCGTAACATTCGCAACGCCGGGACGCGTAACAGCCCAGCAAACTCAGCCGCAACCAACAGCACAACAGCGAGTCGTCGAAAACGTTGACATCATCGGCAATCGCCGTCTACGCAAGGACGACATTCTTTACTACATCCAGACACGCGCTGGTGATGTCTACAACGTCGACCAGGTCCAGCGTGACTACCAGACCCTGCTCTCGTTGACCTTCTTCGATAAGACCGCGACTCGTGTGTTGACCGAAAATGGTCCACGAGGCGGCGTGAACATCATCTTCGAAGTTAAAGAGTTGCCGATCATTCGTGACCTGACGTTTGAAGGTCTGCACAGCGTGCCGGAGTCGGACATTCTGAAGGCCTTCCGCGAACGGCGCGTCGGTGTTTCAAAAGAGAGCATCTACGACCCGGTGAAAGTTCGTAACGCGATACGCGTTATCAAGGAACTACTCGCCGAGGGTGGACACCCGAACGCGACTGTCGAAGAGCGCACGGAAGAAGTCTCGGCTACGTCACTCGCGATCACGTTTCACGTTGAAGAAGGCGACCGCGTTCGCGTCGTCGACATCCAGTTTGAAGGCAACCAGGTCTTCAGCGACGGCCAACTTCGCGGCGCAATGAAGTACGTCAAAGAAGCAGGTCTGATCACTCGCTTCAAAGGTTCCGACATTCTTCACCGCGAGAAACTCGAATACGACTTGCGCGCCGTTGACAACTACATGCGCTCGAAGGGCTATCTTCAGGCGCGACACGGCGAGCCGCGCGTAGAGAGTGTCGGCCCGCGTCGCACTGGTTTCCCTATCCTGCCTTTGCCGTTTCTATCTTCGGTTGATGAAGGCCTGCGCATCACGATCCCCATCGTCGAAGGCAAGGTCTATCGCCTTGGAGAGTTCAAGGTTGAAGGCAACTCGATCTTCTCGGAAGCGCAGATCAGGGCAGTAATCGGTCTCAATAAGGGCGATATCGCCGACGGCGAGAAGGTAAGCAAAGGCCTCTTCGAAAACCTCAAAAAGTTTTACGGCCAGCAGGGCTTTATCGAATACACCGCTGAACCAGTTCCGACCTTCAAAGACAATCCAGCCAATCCGAACGAAGGCATCGTCGACTTCACCGTCACGATTGAAGAAGGAAAACAGTTCACACTGCGCCGCCTGGAATTTGTCGGTAACACGTTCACACGCGACAACGTGTTGCGTCGCGAAGTGCTCATCAACGAAGGCGACATCTACAACGATGCGTACTGGGAGTATTCGGTCGTCAAACTGAATCAGCTCGGTTACTTCAATCCGATCGACAAGGACAAAGACGTCGACCGGCGCACGAACGATGAAGAAGCGACTGTCGATCTTTCATTGAAGGTGAGCGAACGCGGACGCCAGCAGATCTCATTCAACGGCGGTATCTCCGGTATCGGTGGCTCGTTCTTCGGCCTGGAATACTCGACCAACAACCTGCTCGGACGCGGCGAAGTGCTGTCGTTCAACCTCGCGGCCGGCAATCGGCAACGCTCATTCCAGTTTTCGTTTACAGAGCCATACATCAAAGACCGGCCCGTCAGCGCGGGCTTCTCGGTGTTTGCTTTTTCACAGAAGTTCTTTGGTGAAGGAACGTTCCTGTCGCAAAACGTGAACGCGCAGGAGGATCTGTTGACGGGAGGCATCTTCAACAACATCAACGAAGAGAACCTGTTCACGAGAAACTCGTACGGCGGCTCGCTATTTGCCAGCGCGCCCCTATCGGAGTTTTATCGCAAGCGCCGGTTTACGCAGTTCTCACGCATCGGTGCTTCGTATCAACTATCTCTATCGAGTGTGAAGGATCCTGCAGTCAACGCGAATCCAACCAGCACCACGTTCATCCCGGTGGTCTACCGGCAGCCGAACATCCTGACGAGCCGCGGTACGTTGACCTTCTCTTACGACACTCGTGACCGCAGCGTCGACCCGACTAACGGTCGCGAGCTGTCGGCGGCCGTGGCAGTTGCCGGGTTGGGCGGCGACGTGCGCACTTACGAGCCGACGCTTTCTTACACCCAGTTCTTGCCGATGCGTCGCAAGAAGTCGAAGAATCCCGAGGTCTTTGGCTTCCGCATCATTGCCGGCACTACCGGCAGCTTTGCGACATCGTCGAAAGTGAGAAACGCAAACTCACTGGCCTTCGTGGACGGCGTGCCGATTTTCGAGCGCTTCTTCCTCGGCGACGAGTTCACTATTCGCGGTTACAACGTGCGTTCAATCAGTCCGATTGCGCCGGTCGATTCGTTCATCACTTCGCGGAACGTCGTCGTTGCGGAGAACCCTGACCAAACACCGGTGCCGATAACGGGTTTCCCGGCAAGTGCGGCCGCGCTCGGTACGTTTACGGGAACTTCCGGAAGCAACGTTGCGCGCTTGCCGCGATCGTTTACTTCGGTTGGCGGTGATACGCAGATACTCGGCAATTTCGAGTACCGCATACCGGTCATTAGCGACACGGTGAGCCTTGCGGCTTTCGTTGATGTCGGCAGCGCGTTCAACATCCGAACCAAGAGCGACCAGCAGTTTTCGAGCGAGTTTCTGGCTGACCAGCCGTTCCTCGGGACAGTCGGCGTGCTTACCCCGACGACCTGTCCGCGATTCACGACACTGGTGCCAATCAGCTTGAGCTCGTTGGC
>DATDFT010000308.1:0-11348 GCA_036522475.1 Pyrinomonadaceae bacterium
CTGGTACCCCTGCCATTTGAAGTTTGACATAAGCGTTATGGCTGAAACAGATAATCCAGATGCACCAATCGTGACGCCGCGAACCGCGCGCTTTGGTGAAGGACCGGAAGGAAGAGTTGCGCGGCGCGAGCGTGGACAGAGCGGCGCACCGTCGCGCCTGTCCGGCTTGGGCCAGTTCCTCCACGATGTGCGACAGGAGATGAAGCGTGTTTCCTGGCCGGGGCTTAAAGAGGTTCAGAACACGACAATCATCACGCTTATCGCCGTGATCTTTTTCGCGGTTTATTTGTTTGCGGTGGACCAGGCGCTGTCGCGCTTGATTCTAGGTTTGGATTGGTTGCTTGAAAAGTTAGCAAGGGTTTTAGGTCTCGCCTGAGGAAAGAGTTTCTGATGTTGCAGTGGTTTATCCTACATACGTACTCGGGTCACGAGAAGAAGGTGCGCGACAGTCTGAAGGCGCGCATCCGGGATACCGATCTCCAAAATGAAATCACGGAAGTCCTTGTGCCGACTGAGACGGTTGTCGAAATGCGGGGCAACAAGCGTATCGAGTCGGCGCGCATGTTTTATCCCGGTTACGTTCTGGTCCAGATCGACTGCGACGAGCGCGGGCATATTCCGGACAATGTTTTTCACATGATCAAGTCGACTCCGAAGGTCACGGGTTTTGTTGGCGGTCATAATCCGACGCCACTGACACCGCAGGAAGTCGATCAAATCGTGAACCAACAGGCGGAAGCGGCGGAGAAGCCGAAGCCGAAGTTTTCATATGCGGCGGGCGAGACGGTTCGTATCAAGTCGGGACCTTTCCAGAGTTTTACCGGCAAGGTTGAAGAGGTTAACGAAGACAAGTCGACTTTGAAGGTGACGGTGACGATCTTCGGCCGGTCCACGCCCGTGGAATTGAATTTCCTCGATGTCGAGAAAGTGACGTTTGCGGAGGAAGAATAGGTCGAATAGGACGAATAGGTCCTATATTTATTTTGACGGCCTACTTGGATTGAAATGGCAAAGAAGATTACAGGTTACATAAAGCTACAGGTTCCCGCGGGCAAGGCTAACCCGGCGCCGCCGATTGGTCCTGCACTGGGCCAGCACGGCGTGAACATCATGGAGTTCTGCAAGGCTTTCAACGCGAAGACCGCGCAGATGGATCCGGATCTCAAGATTCCCGTCGTGATCACGGTTTTCGCGGACCGCTCATTTACTTTTGAGACGAAGACGCCGCCGGCAGCCGACCTGCTGAAGAAAGCCGCAGCGATTCCGAAAGGCTCAGGCAAGCCAAACCGGGAAAAAGTAGGAACGATCTCGAAGGCGAAGATTGAAGAAATTGCGAAGACGAAGTTGCCGGATCTGAATACCACGAGTCTGGAATCAGCGATCAGGACGATCGAAGGCACCGCCCGGCAAATGGGATTGACGGTGGAATAGGTTCCATAGGACGAATAGGTCCTATATTAAAGAGGGAGGGATTCGCGTCCCGCTTGCACCTCGGAGAATTAAAGTGAAGCAGCACGGAAAGAAGTATCGCGCCGCGCTCGAGAAGATTGAGCCGGGTCGCAAATACAATCTCGAAACAGCAATAACCAAAATCAAAGAGATCGCTTTCGCGAAGTTCGACGAAACAGTCGAGCTGACGGTTTGGCTCGGTGTCGATCCTCGCAAGGCGGATCAACTCGTGCGCGGAACGATCGTTCTGCCGCACGGTCTTGGCAAGTCGAAGACAGTGCTCGTGATCGCCCAGGGCGACAAGCTGCGCGAAGCGGAAGAAGCCGGCGCGGATATCGTCGGAGGCGAAGACGTCGTAACCAGAATCAAAGGCGGTTGGACTGACTTCGATGCCGTCATCGCGACGCCCGACATGATGCGTCTCGTCGGCGCGCTCGGTAAGGTGCTCGGCCCGCGCGGGCTGATGCCGAATCCAAAAACCGGCACCGTCACTTTTGACGTCGCGACTGCAATCAAAGAGACCAAGGCCGGTAAAGTCGAATATCGTGTCGACAAGACGGGCGTGATTCACGTCGGCGTCGGCAAAGTCTCGTTTGAGCCTGACAAGCTGCGCGACAACACGAAGGCGCTGCTCGACGCGGTTGTGAAAGCGAAGCCGGCGACCGCAAAAGGCAAGTACGTGAAGAAAGTTAATCTCGCTGCCACGATGAGTCCGGGCGTTCTGCTGGACGAAGCGGCATACGCGAAGTAAAGGTGAGGAGCTGAAACGATGAAATCAAAGGAACAAAAACAGAAAGATCTCGACGCTCTCACCGAACAGTTTAAGAACGCCAAGGCCGCGATGGTGGTCGGTTTTCAGAAGATGACCGTCGCAAAAGACCAGGAGCTTCGGAACCAGTTGCGCGAAGCGGGTGTCTCTTATGAAGTGGTGAAGAACACTCTGGCGCGGCGAGCTGCGGAAGGCACGGCTATCGAAGCGGCGTCAGAACATTTCAAAGGGGTGACCGCGGTGGCACTGAGCAACGGCGACCCGGTTGGTTTGTCGAAAGCAATCTCGAAGTTTACGAAGGCGAATCCGGACATATTTACTTTCAAGGCCGGAATTGTCGAGGGCAAGGTCGTCGCTCTGAATGACGTCGAAGCGATCGCCAGTTTGCCGTCGAAGGAAGAACTGATTTCGAAGGTGATGTTCCTAATCAATTGTCAGGCGCAGCGACTGGTGACGGTGATTTCCGCCGTGCCGCGCAACCTGGCAGTCGTCATCAAGCAGATTGGTGAACAAAAGACCGCATAAGGATTTTTGAGGAGGATAGAAAGGTTATCATGGCAGCAACACGCGAAGACGTTATTGAATTCTTAAAAGGTATGACTCTTCTCGAAGCTTCACAACTGGTGAAGGATCTGGAAGAAACTTTCGGCGTATCGGCAGCGGCGGCAGCAGTCGCGGCTCCAGTCGCGGGTGCGGGTGCAGGTGCTGAAGCCGCACCGGCAGCGGAAGAGAAGACAGAGTTTGACGTGATCCTGCAGGCGATCGGCGGCAACAAGATCAACGTGATCAAGGTCGTCCGTGAAGTGACTGCGCTTGGATTGAAGGAAGCCAAAGACCTTGTGGAAGCAGCCCCCAAAGCAGTAAAGGAAGGCGTTTCGAAGGAAGAGGCGGAGACGATCAAGCAGAAACTGTCCGATGCGGGCGCGACCGTCGAGGTTAAATAAGCCGCAGATGAACGCAGATTAACGCAGATCAGCGTTTATCTTTGGAAACCCGCGGCTAAGTCTCCGGGCTTGACACTTGAATTGTTAGTGGTTAAGTTAAGGGAGTATTGAGGCGCTGGCGTTACTCCCAAAAAATTTGACGGAAAGATCCGCCGCTTTGCGTAACAAGCGGTCAGGGCATTGTGCGCTCTGACCGCGCTTTGGCGTCTCTAAATGGGCAATTGATAAAAGGAATCTCACATGTCAGCAAATTTGCTTCAAACAATTAATACCGGGCTAGGAAAACGTACCAGTCAGGCGCCTGAGCGTGAGGACTTCTCCAAGATCGCCACAGCCGTCAGGATACCCAATCTAATTGAGATTCAACGCGAGTCGTATAATCGCTTCCTCCAGATGGATCTGCTGCCGGAAGAACGCGAGGCCACCGGCCTTCAGGCAGTCTTCCAGTCAGTGTTTCCAATCTCCGACTTTCGCGGCACCGCCACACTCGACTTCGTCGAGTACCAGATCGGCAATTGGCAGTGTAAATGCGGACGTCTCGAAGGTCTGAACTACCTCAGGTCAAACTGTAAAAACTGCGGCGCGACGATAAAGGTCAACCCCTTGGCAGCGGGAGAAACCCTCTGCCATCGCTGCGGCACGTTCAACTTCGTCCGCCCGACACTTTGCGAAAACTGCGGTGAGCCGGTCGGCCTGAAACACAAACACGATCAGCAGGAGTGCCAGGAACGCGGCATGAGCTACAGCGTTCCGCTGAAGGTAAAGATCCGGCTTACTGTCTTCGACAAGGATCCGGATACCGAAGTGCTGTCCATCCGCGACATCAAGGAAGAAGAAGTCTTCTTCGGTGAAATCCCGCTGATGACTGACAACGGCACCTTCATCATCAACGGCACGGAGCGCGTCATCGTTTCGCAGTTGCACCGCTCGCCGGGTGTCTTCTTTAAGCGCGGTGCGATCTACGTCGCTAAGATCATTCCGTATCGCGGTTCGTGGGTCGAGTTTGAATACGACCAGAAGAACCTGCTTTACGTGCGCGTCGGCAAACGCAAGTTCCTGGCGTCGATTTTCCTGCGCGCGCTCGGCCTCTGGTTCAACGAGGACAAGAAGGATAAAGACGAGAAAAAGCTTAAGGATCTGCGCACCGATTCTCAGCTCGAAGATGGCGTGAAGAATGCCTCGTTCACAGACGAGGACATGCTGCGTGCGGTCTATGTTGTTGATCAGATCCATCTTGAAAACGGACGTTTGAAGGTTCAAATTCCGGAGCACGGCCCGACTAACCTCATTCGTATGAAGGTGGACCACGATATTAAGGGCCGCGGGCCGGATCCGATTGTTCGTGGCGGGAAGAAGGTTGCTCCTTCTGCACTCGAAGCGCTGCGCAAATCAGGTATCAAAGAGGTTGAAGTTGATTCGTCGCAATTAGAAGGCGCGTTTGCGCTGGCCGATATTGTAAACACAGAGAGCGGCGAAATTATTCTCGAAGCCAACAACGAGATCACGCCTGCGAAACTTCAGGAGATCGTCGAAGCTGGAATCACCCACTTCGCAGTATTCTTTCCCGAACACGACGATGTGGGCTCAGTGCTGTCGCTGACGTTGAAGAAAGACGTCATCACCAAGCCGGTGGACGCGTTGCTCGAGATTTATCGCAAGATGCGTCCGGGCGATCCGCCGACCGTGCAGACTGCATACCGACTGCTCGAAGCGATGTTCTTCGATCCGCGGAAGTTTGACTTCTCACGCGTCGGACGCCTGAAGTTCAACATCAAGATGGGCAAGCCGGAACGCGAGCGCATCGACGACCCGCTGCTCTCCGCAAAGGACTTTTACGAAGTCGTCAGCTACGTGCTGAAGATGCGCAAGAACCCTTCGGAGTATCAGGCGGACGACATCGATCACCTCGGCAATCGACGTGTGCGCGCAGTCGGTGAGTTGCTGGAAAACCAGTTCCGCATCGGTCTCGAGCGCATGGAGCGTGCGATCAAGGAGAAGATGTCGATTCACCAGGAAATGCAGACAACGATGCCGCGCGATCTCATCAACGCCAAGCCGGTGACGGCGGCGGTGCGTGAGTTCTTCGGCTCGAGCCAGTTGTCGCAGTTCATGGACCAGACGAATCCGCTTTCGGAGATCACGCACAAGCGCCGTCTCTCGGCACTTGGACCGGGCGGTCTCTCGCGTGAGCGCGCCGGGTTCGAAGTGCGCGACGTACACCCGACGCACTACGGGCGAATTTGTCCGATCGAGACTCCTGAAGGTCCGAACATCGGACTCATCTCGAGCCTCTCGTGCTTCGCGCGCATCAACGAGTTTGGCTTCATCGAGGCCCCGTATCGCAAGGTCATCGACGGGCGCGTGGTGGAATACGTGCGCGTCATCAACGGCGGCGACACGAAGTTCCGGCCCGGCGATCACATTCCGCAGGAAGAGGTCGAGAAGGCCAACAAGAAACTCGGTGAAGAAGCTCGCAAGGCTGAGTCCGAACCATGGCCGTTCTACCTGACGGCGTGGGAAGAGGACAAGCACGTCGTCGGTCAGGCAAACATCGAGCTCGACGACAACGGCAACATCGTCAACGAGCGCAACGCCGCGCGAAAAGCGGGTGAGTTCATTCTCGCGCTGCGCAAGGACATCGAATACGTCGATGTTTCGCCGAAGCAGCTCGTTTCGGTGGCGGCATCGCTGATTCCGTTCCTCGAGAACGACGACGCGAACCGAGCGTTGATGGGTTCGAACATGCAACGCCAGTCAGTGCCTCTGCTCCGTGCAGAAGCGCCGTACATCGGCACCGGCATGGAGAAGGTGACGGCGCGTGACTCCGGCGCGGTAGTGACTGCCAAACGCGATGGTGTGGTTGACTACGTCGACTCCGAGCGCATCATCGTCAAGGCCGACCACAACGTTGACGGCACGATCTCTCGCGAGGTCACGGCCGACATCTACACGTTAATCAAGTTCAAGCGCTCGAATCAGAACACTTGTATCAATCAACGTCCGATCGTTCACGTGGGTGAGCGCGTCCAGAAAGGTCAGGTTATCGCGGATGGTCCATGTACCGATCGCGGTGAGCTGGCACTCGGACGCAACGTGCTCGTCGCGTTCATGCCGTGGCGCGGTTACAACTTCGAAGACGCGATTCTGGTTTCCGAGCGACTCGTGAAAGAGGACTACTACACCTCGATTCACATCGAAGAGCTCGAAATCGAAGCGCGCGACACGAAGCTTGGTCCGGAAGAAATCACGCGCGACATTCCGAACGTCGGTGAGAACATGCTGCGCGATCTCGACGAGAGCGGCATCATTCGCATCGGCGCTCAAGTCAAACCGGGTTCGATTCTCGTCGGCAAAGTCACACCGAAAGGTGAGACGCAACTGACTGCTGAAGAGAAACTGCTGCGCGCGATCTTCGGCGAGAAGGCCGGCGACGTCAAAGACGCTTCGCTCGTCAGCCCGCCGGGAATCGACGGTACGGTGGTCGACGTTCAGGTCTTCACTCGCAAGGGCCAGGAGAAGGACCAGCGCTCACTCGCGATCGAGCAGGACGAAGAAGATCGCCTGCGACGCGACCTCGAAGACGAGATTCGTATCCTGCGCGAACAGCGTGACGAGCGAATCTACGAGCTGCTCGAAGGCCGCAAGCTCTCTGCCGATCTCACCTCCAATCGCGAGGTGTTAATAGAAAAGAACGTCGCGATCACACGCGAGATGCTGAAGGCAGTCGAGCCGAAAGCGCTTCGCAAAGTTCAACTCGCTTCTTCGCGTCTGGATATCGGCGCCGAGATCAAGGAGTACGAAGACCGCACCGAGCGTCAGATCAAGATCCTCTCGGACATCTACGAAGAGAAGATCGCGAAGCTGCGCCAGGGCGACGAGCTTTCACCGGGCGTGATCAAGATGGTGAAGGTGTTCATCGCCATGAAGCGCAAGCTTTCAGTCGGCGACAAGATGGCCGGCCGTCACGGAAACAAGGGCGTCATCGCACGCATCCTTCCGGAAGAAGATATGCCGTACCTGCCCGATGGAACGCCGGTTGAGATCGTTCTGAACCCGCTGGGCGTACCTTCGCGCATGAACGTCGGTCAGATTCTCGAGACGCACCTCGGCTGGGCCGCGCGCGTGCTGGGAATGCACTTCGCGACACCCGTGTTCGATGGCGCTACCGAGACCGAGATCAAGAAGAAGCTGCAGCTTTCCGGCGACCGCGCTCGCGAGCTCGGATTGCCCGAGATCGTCAGCGAGTCAGGCAAGGCTGTGCTGTACGACGGTTTGAGTGGCGATCCGTTCGAGCAGAAAGTGACAGTCGGCTACATCTACATGTTGAAGCTGTCGCACCTGGTCGACGACAAGATTCACGCTCGCTCGATTGGACCATACAGCCTGATCACGCAGCAGCCACTCGGCGGTAAGGCGCAGTTTGGCGGACAACGCTTCGGAGAGATGGAGGTGTGGGCGCTCGAAGCTTACGGCGCGGCGCACATTCTTCAGGAACTTCTGACTGCTAAGTCTGACGACGTTGCCGGACGTTCCAAGATCTACGAGGCCATCGTGAAGGGCGAGGCGGACTTCGATCCAGGCCTGCCGGAGTCGTTCAACGTGCTCGTTCGTGAATTGCAGTCGCTCTGTCTTGATGTTGAGTTGATCAACAAGAAGGCAGCGGAAGACGGCGCCCCTCAGGATGGCGTTGGCGAAGCGATCGTCACCAGCGCGGTAGAGGCATAAGGAATTAGTTGCCGCAGATTACGCAAATAAACGCAGATCAGCGTTATCTGCGTTAATCTGCGGCGGAAACCAACGGAGAAATTAAAGTGTTTCGATTCCAACAAGAAAAGACGCAACTGGCTCCCGACTTTGAGGCGATTCGAATTTCACTTGCGTCACCCGAAAAAATCCGGCAATGGTCGCATGGTGAGGTGACCAAACCAGAAACAATCAACTACCGCACCTTCAAGCCCGAGCGCGACGGTCTGTTCTGCGCTCGCATCTTCGGGCCGGTCGCTGATTGGGAGTGTCTCTGCGGAAAATACAAACGAATGAAGCACCGCGGCGTCATCTGCGACAAGTGCGGTGTGGAAGTCACTCAGGCGAAAGTGCGCCGCGAGCGTTTGGGCCATATCGACCTTGCCAGCCCGTGCTCGCACGTGTGGTTCTTTAAAGGACTGCCCAGCCGCATCGGCCACTTACTCGACATCCCTCTGCGCGAGCTCGAGAAGGTGCTCTACTTCGAGTCGTACATCGTGATCGATCCAGGCGACGTGTCCGGGTTGAAAGAACGTGAGCTGCTCAGCGACGAGCGCTATCGCGAACTGGTGCGAGACTACCCCGCGCAGTTTGTCGCCAAGATGGGCGCGGAAGCAATCAAGGAACTGCTCGCGATGGTCGACGTCGAAGAGCTCGCGACCGACCTGCGCAAGCGCATGAAGGAAGAGACTTCGCAGCAGAAGAAATTGAAATACTCGAAGCGTCTGAAAGTCGCGACGAGCTTCCTGAAATCAGGAAATCGTCCTGACTGGATGATTCTCGACGTGATTCCGGTGATTCCGCCCGAGCTGCGGCCACTTGTACCGTTGGACGGCGGGCGCTTCGCCACTTCGGACCTGAACGATCTCTATCGACGCGTGATCAATCGCAACAACCTTCTCAAGAAGCTGATGGAGCTGCGTGCGCCGGAAGTGATCGTGCGCAACGAAAAGCGCATGCTTCAGGAAGCTGTCGATGCGCTGTTCGATAACGGACGCCGTGGACGCGTGCTGCGTGGTGTCAACAATCGGCCGCTGAAGTCACTGAGTGGAACGCTCAAAGGCAAGCAGGGACGTTTCCGTCAGAACCTGCTCGGAAAACGTGTCGACTACTCGGGACGTTCGGTGATCGTTGTCGGCCCCGAGTTGAAACTGCACCAGTGCGGTCTGCCGAAGAAGATGGCGCTCGAGTTGTTCAAGCCGTTCATTTACAACCAGCTCGAGAAGCAGGCACATGCCGCCACGATCAAGCAGGCACGCGAGATGGTTGAACGTCAGGAGCCTGTAGTTTGGGACATTCTCGAGGAAGTGATTCGCGAGCATCCGGTGCTTCTGAATCGCGCGCCGACCCTGCACCGTCTCGGCATTCAGGCTTTTGAGCCGGTGCTCGTCGAAGGCAAGGCGATCAAGATTCACCCGCTCGTGTGTACGGCATTCAACGCTGACTTCGACGGCGACCAGATGGCGGTCCACATTCCCCTCAGTCCGGAAGCGCAGATCGAAGCGGCAGTGCTGATGCTTTCGAGCAACAACATCCTGAGCCCCGCGAGCGGTCAGCCGATCGCAGTGCCTTCGCAGGACATCGTGCTCGGTATTTACTACCTGACTCGCGATCGTCCGGGAGCAAAGGGCGAGGGACGCGTGTTCGCTTCGCTCGAAGAGGTGCTGCTCGCACTCGACGCCGGTGAAGTTACAACGCAGACGCCGATCAAGCTTCGCATCCAGGGCGACTTGATCGATCTCGTTCAGGAACACGATCCGCAGGACATCCTGCGCGCGACTGTTCAGGACGACGTGCGTCGCGTAATCAACACGACCGTCGGTCGCGTGATCTTCAACGACTCGATTCCAGCCGGCCTGCCATTCATCAACGGCACGTTAAAGAAGAAAGGTCTGCAATCGCTGGTCAACTATTCGCACATCCGCCTGGGCCACGAGATGACCGTCAAGATGCTTGACGATCTGAAGACCCTCGGCTTCCTGTATGCGACCAAGGCCGGCATTTCCATCGGTATCGACGATCTCGTGACTCCGTCAGCGAAGAAACCGCTGGTTGACAAGGCTGACAAAGACGTCATCGCGGTTGAGCAACAATATCTCGACGGCGTGATCACCAACGGTGAACGTTACAACAAGGTGATCGCGATCTGGTCGGAAGTGACTGACAAAGTCGCGAAAGAGATGTTCAAGGCGATGGACGATCGCGAACGCGCAAGCGGCGAGCTCAACCCGATTCTCGTCATGAGCGATTCCGGTGCTCGCGGCAGCGCGCAACAGATTCGCCAGCTTGCGGGTATGCGCGGCCTGATGGCTCGCCCCTCGGGCGAAATCATCGAGACGCCGATTCAGGCAAACTTCCGCGAGGGCTTGAACGTGTTGCAGTACTTCATCTCGACACACGGCGCTCGCAAAGGTCTGGCTGACACGGCACTCAAGACTGCTGACTCAGGTTACCTGACGCGACGTCTCGTCGACGTGGCCCAGGACGTGATCATCAGCGAACAAGATTGCGGCACGCTGCGCGGAATTTCCGCCAGCGCGATTGTGGAAGGTGGCGAGGAGATCGAGTCGTTGCGCGACCGCATTGTCGGCCGCACAGCTCTCGAAGACGTCACTGACCCGATTGAAGGTTCCGTGATCGTGGCGATGAACCAGGAGATCGACGAAGACCTGGCCGCCGAGATTCAGCGTTCCGGTGTGCAGCGCGTGCGTATTCGTTCGGTGTTGACCTGCGAATCGCGTCGCGGTTGCTGCATCAAGTGTTATGGACGCAATCTCGCCACGGGTCGTCCGGTCGAGATCGGTGAAGCCGTTGGCGTGATCGCGGCGCAGTCGATTGGCGAACCGGGCACTCAGTTAACGATGCGTACGTTCCACATCGGCGGCACGGCGCGTCTCGAAGAGTCGTCGAAACACGAAGCGCGTCAGGACGGCACCGTCAAGTATCTCGACCTGCAAACGGTCAAGAGCCGTAAGGGCGAGCGCATTGCGATGAATCGCAACGGTTCGTTGATCATCATCGACGATCGCGGTCGTGAAGCGGCGCGTTACCAGATCGTTTACGGCGCGCACATCCTTGTCGAAGACGGCAGCCGCGTGACGCAGGACCAACTGCTCGCCACGTGGGACCCGTTCACGTTCGCGATCCTGACTGAAGTTGCTGGACACGTTAAGTTCCAGGATCTGAAGGAAGGCGTGACGTTCGACGAAGAAGTGGACGAAGTGACCGGCCAGTCGCGCATGGTTGTGAAAGACTCGCCTGACGAGAAGAAGCAACCGCGTCTGGAAATTCGCAGCGGCGGAAACAAGGTGCTGAAGACGTACCAGATGCCTGTGCGTGCGAACCTGATGGTGACCGACGGCGAGGAAGTCGAGCCGGGTGACATCATCGCGAAGATTCCGCGTGAAACTACCAAGACGAAGGACATCACGGGTGGCCTGCCG
>DATDFT010000309.1:0-21376 GCA_036522475.1 Pyrinomonadaceae bacterium
ACGATGATCGACTTCCCGGAGCCAGTCTCACCCGTTAACAGATTGAGCCCACTCTCAAACTCAACCTGCATGTCATCGATTAACGCTATGTTGGAGATGTTCAGGAACTGAAGCATCGGCCACTGATTTTCGCAGATTACACGGATTATGCAATCGTGTAATCCGCGAAATCCGTGGCCGATGTTCTTCCTTAGAACGTATACCGCAGCGCGAACTGCATTACGCGTCCCGCCTTGGTTTCATTCAAAGGCGCCTGAGTTGAGGTGAATCGTCCGAAGTCGGAAGTCGGATTACTGGCGCCGAGGAAAGGATCTCTGCCCAAACTCAAATCGGAGATGGTGAGACCATCAAACCGCTGAGTGTTGGTGACATTGAACACTTCCCAACGGAACTGCAACGTGTGACCTTCGCGGATCTTGAACGACTTGTACAGTCCTGCGTCGAGCGAGATGTATCCCGGTGCCCGCAGCACGTTTCGGTCACCCGCTTCTCCCGGTCGAGCCGGTCTGAAGCTGCGATACGCAGCGAGCGGATCGCTGAACAGGTTGGGTTGCCCCGCCTTGGTTGACGACGATTGGATTGGTCGAACGCGAACGCCATTTGATTGCACGTTCCAGTTCGTGGCCCATACACAGCAGTCAAAGGGCGCCGCGGTGATGGGAAGACCGCTGTTCCAACGGAAGATTCCAGTGGTGGTCCAACCCCCGAGGACCTTGTCAACAATGCCACTCGAGTTCGACAGGAATCGCTTGCCGCGACCAAGCGGCAGTCCAACCACCCAGTTCGCATTGATGATGTGTCGAGCATCAAAATCCGAAGTGGCGTAGTTTCCATCCGGGTCCAGCGAGTTGACGATGAACGCCGTACCGTAGCTGGTCGAGTTTTGCAATCCTGAAGCATTGTCGAGCGAATGACCGTAGGAGTAGTTGAAATCAAACGACACGTCTTCCCTCAGCCGCTGGCGCAAGCTGAGCTGGAATGAGTTGTAGTTGGAATGAGCGATAGTCGAGAACGCTGAGAGCGCTCCGAACTGCGGTTGATAGAACATGTTGTTGAACTTCGCCGGCCCACCGCCGAACGGACAGGTCGTGCAGTTTGGACTATCGTCCCAGAGCAATTGGAGAAATGTGTAGTCGGCGATGTTGTCGCCACCGAGAGCTCTCGGGGCGATCCAGGCGTAGGCAGCCTGTGTTGGCGTCAACGAAGTGTCTCCCCACCACTCAGGCATGAACGGAAACATGTTGTTGAAGAAAGGGAGGTCCGGGATTGAAGTGATCTCGCGGTTTGCATACTTGAAATTCACCAGCGCGTTGATCGCTTCGTAGTACGTCATCCCGGACTGTGGGTCGCGGATGTTGTTGAGCTGCATGATATCGCGTGAAGCGAGTATCTTGCGCGCAAAGCGTCCAACGTAACTCGCTTCAACCGACAATCCCCTGCCGAGCTCACGACCGTAGGAAAAGTTGAAGCTGTAGTTGTAAGGGGTGGTTATGCCCTGGTCCAGAGAGGTCTCGATACGCTGATCTTCATCAGCCGGGACCGTCAGGGGGAACACGAGGTTCGTCGGGATTGGCCCAGTCGATCCCGGGAAGGGAAGCGAGCGGACGTCCGGATTGAAGCCGCCGAACTGCGGGCCGAGCTCCCCGGCGATCACATCGAACGTGTTGGCGTTGATGTTACGCGCGGAAGTGAATCCAGCCAGGTTGTTGAGATCGAAGTTGACTGCGAGCGCGCTGCCGATGCGGTCGTAGGTCATACGGAAACCGCCACGGATCACACTCTTGCCGTCACGTCCCAACACTGGACCGAGATCAGGCGACCAGGCGAAGGAAACTGCCGGCGCCCAGTTATTCCAATCCTGCTTGTAATAACCGGGAGCGTTGTTGACCTTACCACCGAGAATGAAAGAAATCGGATCGGTGAAGGGAACACCATTCCGCGCACTCTCAACACGCTGATTAAAGTAGTCCGTCAGGTTCACATTTGGAACGACCTGAACCCCGTTCTTCTCATAAACCGGAGTCGAAGTGGACCAGCGGATACCGTAGTTCAGCGTGAAGTTTGGACGCATGCGCCACGAATCCTGAAGGTAGCCTTCGTACTCCTGCGTCTTAAATGCACGCTCGGAAGGCGTACCGACTGGTTGCAGTTGGCCGCTCGGGTTGTACACGAGGTTGGCGCTGTACTGCGAGTAGCGCCCGATCACGGATGCAAGCGCATCACGAAGATCGCTGCCACTCGCAAAATCGGAGAATGGAGCGATCAGAACGTCACCAGATTCGTTGTAGAACGACGGATTGATGAACGCCGTGTCGAATGAGGGGCTCAGCGAACTGCGATTGTTGGTGATCAGACGAACGTTGGCGCCGACTCCGAGAGTGTGATTGCCGCGCACCCAGGAAAGGTCGTCCACGAAGTTGTGAACCGGCGTGGTCCTGCGAAGGGTACGCGCGAAGGATTGAGGCGAAAAGATGAAACGGAAGTTAACCTGGTTTTCACTCGAATCACCGTTCTGCGTGAATGAGGCGCGCGTCAGACCGTAGTTGAAACGGTTAACGATCGAGTTATTCACCGTCCAAACGTGGCCGATTGCGAGCCCTTTCGGATGGTTCCACGTCGTCAGCGGCGGCGTATCCGGGAAGCACTGAATGTTGTCGCCGGGAGTGCTGCAGTCTGATGAGAAGTACACAGCACGGGTAATCGTGTCGTTCTGGTAGTTGCCACGAACGAACAGCGTCTGGTTGTTGGTCAGGTTGAAGTCGAAACGACCGATGTACGTGTTCAACTCTGTCGGCGTGCGTGCATTAAATCGGAAGCCGGAAGTGTTGAGTCCGTCTCCGACTGTTGTGTCGTTCGCGGGATAGCGTTGTGCAGCGGCTGCAAGCACGGACAGAGCTGCTGGGTTGATTCCCGGGCTGCTGCCGTTCGCCGCGGTGTACGCCGCGTTGATTTCAGCAGGCGTCAAACACTCCACGCCGGCCGGAGTTCCCGGCGGACAGTTCGGATCGCTCGCGCCACTTTCGGTCCGAAAGCGCACAATGCCCTGGCCCAGGGTCGGGAGCGGCACTTCGCGCACAACGGACGTGGCCGTCGCCTCGCGAAATCCTTCATAGGTGAAAAAGAAGAATGCACGGTCCTTCTTGATCGGGCCGCCCACCGAACCACCAAAGATATTTCTTAACAACTGTGGACGTTCGACTCCCGCGGCGTTGTTGAAGAAGTCGTTTGCAGTCGTAACGGTGTTGCGGTGTGTTTCAAACAACGAGCCGTGCCATTGATTCGATCCGGAGCGGGTCACAAGAGAAACCTGCGCGCCGGATGAACGGCCCTGTTCGGCATTCGGGTTGGTCGTCGTAACACGAAACTCCTGCAAGGAGTCGCGCGTCACGCGCAACACACTCGCGAATGCTTCGTCAGTTACGACATCGAGACCATCCTGCTGTTCATTGACATCAACGCCGTCGAGCGTGATGTTCGACTGGTCGGCACGACCGCCATTCACGAAACCGGAACGGCTGACGCCCGGTTGTAGCGACAGCAGACCGACAACGTTATTGGCATTCAACGGTAGCTCCACGATCCGCTTGCGCTCGAATGAATTTCCGAGCGTCGCATCGCTCGTGTTAATCGCTGTCTCTGCTGACGCAGTTACGTCAACTGTTTCAGAAACAGCGCCGATCTCCAGTTGCACGTCACGCACTGTCGGCGTGTCGACGAGTGCGATCAGACCCGATGCTGAAGCGGTTTTGAAACCCGTTGCACTGACTTCGAGTCTGTATGTGCCAGGGGGAACGGCGGTAAACACGTACGCGCCGTCCTGGTTGGTTTGTTGAGTGCGAGTGAAATTCTTCGAGGGGTCGGTGATAGTAACGGTCGCGCCACTTACCAGGTTGCCCTGCGGATCTTTGATTACACCGCGCACCGTGGTGCCGCCTGACTGGGCATAACCAGTCAGCGCGAACAGTACTAAAACTAGAATCGAAGCGAGAGAAAAACTTCCGAATCTGCGTTTACTCATAATGCGATCTCCCTGTTTCTTACTTCTGTCGAGCTATCAACTCGTTGAGAATTTCTTGTCAGAATTCGTCAACGGAATGTTGGATTTTGTTGATGCTTTTGGAATGCTTGGGAAGCATTCAGGGGAGACAAAAGTCGCGTGTGGGAAATGCAGCTATCGTTCCAATGAGAAAACACAAACATTGCTTCTGAGTTGACGACTTGTCTCCACAGAACAAGTCCAAAAACTCATTGTCATTGCCGAATTTGAACTGCGAAAGAGTGGATTGAATACAAGAAATCAGGAGCAGCTGCTCGTGACTATTGCACCTGCTCCTGATTGCAGTAATCTGTAAAGCACCGTGGCGATCAATCCTATCGATATTCTGCTGGTGATCGTGGTGCTGTTGAGTGTGCTCAACGGCTACCGGCGTGGCTTCATTCATGGCGTGCTCGATCTTACGGGTTGGGTTTTGAGTCTGCTTGCAGGACTGCGTTACTACGAGCCCTTCGCGCAGTGGCTTGGTCCACGAATCGATCTGTGGTCCGAAGTGTGGGACCGGCCGGTTGCGTTTGTCATCATCGCAGTGATTGTCGGTGTGGTGGTCCAGGTGATTGGTTACTGGCTGCTCATTCGTCTGCCCGAAGACATACACGAGCGGCGCGCGAATCAAGTCCTGGGTGTGATACCGGGATTTGTAAACGGTTTGATAATCGTCGCGATCATCTCCGCGCTGCTGCTAGCGATTCCGCTGAATGAAGGATTGAGCGAACGCACGCGTGATAGTGCGCTGGTGAACCGTCTCGCTGTCTATGCGGAACGGCTCGAAGGTCAGCTTAGACCTGTGTTTGCCGAAGCGATCGCGCGCAGTCTTAACCTGCTGACGATTCGCCCGGATTCAAACGAACGCGTCGAGCTTCCGTTCAAAGTTGAGAACCCACGCCCGCGTCCTGATTTGGAGAAACAGATGTTGGACCTCGTGAACCAGGAACGAGTGGCTAACGGTCTGAATCCTTTGGCGCCCGATCCCGAGCTGACTGAAGTGGCGCGAAAGCATTCAGCAGATATGTTTGCACGCGGCTACTTCGCGCACGACACACCCGAAGGCCTCTCGCCATTCGATCGCATGCACGCCGCAAAAATTAGCTTCACGACCGCGGGCGAGAACCTTGCGCTAGCGCCAACCATTCCGGTGGCTCACGCTGGTCTCATGAACTCACCCGGTCACCGAGCAAACATCCTCCGCCGTGAATTCGGTCGCGTTGGAATCGGTGTGATGGATGGTGGAATGCGCGGGCTGATGGTCAGCCAGGAATTCCGGAACTGATAGACATCCTCTCTATTTCGCTTCACGCGGCACGACATCAAAGTTCAACTTCTGCACGCCACGAATGATCGTGACCGGATACTTGCGTCCGATGCGCTCGTCAGTCAGTAACTTGTGCAGATCGTCAATGCCTCGAATCGGATTTCCGTCAAACTCGATGACGATATCGCCCGCCTCGAGTCCGGCTTCTTTCGCCGCACTCGGCTGGCCGTTGGTCTCGAAGGAAACGAGCAACACACCCGTATCCACCGCCAATTGGTAGAAGCGCACGATGCGGCGCGGTATCGGTACGTTCTGTCCCGCCACTCCGATGTAACTGCGGCTGATCCTGCCGTCACGAATCAAACGCCCCGCGACGAACTTTGCCGTATCGATCGAAGTCGCAAAGCAGATCCCTTGCGCCGGTAGAATCGTGGCCGTATTGACGCCGATCACTTCACCACGCGAGTTGACCAGTGGTCCACCTGAATTTCCCGGGTTCAGCGCCGCATCAGTCTGGACCACGCCGTCCATCAACCTGCCTGACTGCGCGCGCAACGAACGTCCGAGGGCGCTGACCACACCCGCCGTCACTGAATACTGAAATCCGTAAGGATTACCGATCGCGATCACTAACTGGCCTACACGTATCGACTGCGACTCTCCCAACTCTGCCGGCACGAGGTTCGGCGCCGTGATACGAATCACCGCCAGATCTGTGTCAGGGTCGTCGCCGATCAACTGTGCTTGAAACGTGCGCCCGTCCATCAACGTCACGTCAATCTTCGATGCGCCGTGTACGACGTGACTGTTCGTCAGAATGAATCCGTCAGGTGTAAAGACGAATCCCGATCCGCTGCCACCGCCGCTTACGTGAATGTAAACAACCGAGGGACTCACCTTTTCCGCCGCCTCCATGACGGCCCGCGAATAAGCATCTAATAAATCCCCTCCATTACTAACTGGTGTTGCAACTGCGTAGCTCATTTATATCTCCCTAAAGATTATTAACGGCATCTATTTTAGCCACAGATAACCCGGATTTAAAATCGGATTTCTATCCGTTCAATCCGTGGCATTTTTTGTATTTCTTGCCCGATCCGCATGGACAGGGATCGTTGCGGCCGGGCCGCGGTGTTTCGTACCTGACGGTCGGATTCTTCAACCCGTCACCCGTGACGAAGCGCCACTGTCCCTCCTCCCGTTCAAACAGACTCTTCTCGCGGTGGTTCTGATCCTTTCCGTTCTGCGTATACTGCGCCTCAAAAGAGACGAAGGCCTTGCTGTCGTTGACCTGCTTCGTCTCGATGATCTGTAGTCCATGCCAGTCGGACGTTTGCGACCACTCACGAATGAAGTCGAGATCGATCTCCTTTCGCGTGTGCGAGTGAGTCGAATTGACGATGAAGTCGATGGCGCCGGTGACAAAAGCGGAATACCGTGCGCGCATCAACTCTTCCGCCGTCTCGCTTTCGCGAGTGCCGTTGATGATCGGCTCGCAGCAGGCGCTGAAAAGGGAACCGGAACCACAGGGACACGTTTGAATGTTTTCAGTCATAGACCACAGATTACACAGTTTTTTGGATTACGCAGAATCGAGATCTGATAATATGCTGCGCATCTCATGGAGGACCCGACCATGCTTACTCGCCAAACTGGCCGACTCACCAAGATCCTGCTTCTGATTGCACTTGGAATTTTGATCGCATCACCGGCTCGGTTGCCCATACGGACCGTCACCGCCCAGGACCTGGACTACGACGAAGAGTTCATGAAGGGCAGGGACCTGTATCGTCGCGGCAAGTTCGAAGAAGCGCTGAAGAGTTTCAAACGCGCGAACGAGCTGCGCGACAAGAAGTCCGCCGAGTGCTATAGCTGGATGTCAGAGACTTACATGGCTCTGGAGGCTTACAAGAACGCGATCGAGTGTGCCGACAAAGTTATCGAGTTGGCAAAGGATGATCGCCAACTGCTTGTGAAGGCATACAATAACAAAGGCCTGTCATTGCAGGAGTTGGCTGAGCGAAAGGACCAGAAAAAACTTCTGGCCGCCGAGGCGATATACAGGCAGGGGCTGGCGATCGAAGGCGCGCCTGCGGTAATGCGCTACAACCTTGGTGTAGCACTATTGGAAATGAATCGAGACGAGGAAGGCATCGCCGAGCTGAAGACTTACGTCAAGGAACAACCAAACGGCGCGTATCTCGAGACGGCGCGCCAGATGATTAGGGATCCGCGCCGCGCGCGTGAAAAGTTCGCACCCGACTTTACTTTCGTGTCCTCTGAAGGCGAGCACATCGCTCTCGAAGACCTGCGCGGCAAGGTTGTGCTCATAGATTTTTGGGCCACGTGGTGTCCGCCCTGCGTCGAATCGGTGCCGGAGATTCGCAACCTCTACAAGCGCTACTCGAAAGAAGGCAATTTCGTGATCATCGGCATCAGCTCCGATGATGATGAACAGGAGTGGCGTGACTTTACGGCGAAGAACAAGATGGTCTGGCCGCAGTATCGCGATAAAGATCATCGCATTGTGAGCGCCTTCGGAATCCGCGCGTTTCCGACCTACATTCTAATAGACCACGAAGGCATCGTTCGCTATTCGAGTATCGGGTTGAGCTGGACGCGTTCAGCGAACCTGAGTGAGGCGATCAACAAGCAGGTGAAGATCGTCGCAAAGAGCAACGAGGCGCGTTAGCTTCAGAATGTGAGGCGTCCGATCTTTCCTTTATCACCTGCGCCCCAACCGATCTGTTTACCCGAAACGAAACTGAACGTATCGAAACCTGGACCCGTAATCGGGGTCCATGTTCGTCCGTCGTCGGTTGAGTAGTCGCCGCCGGATGGACCAAGCGCGACGAGTGTCTTTGTGCCCGGCACGTAAGCCACCACTGAACGAAATCCTGACAGACCCTTCACAAGCGTCCACGTAGCTCCGCCGTCATTCGTCACCGCGAGGTTGTCTACGGCGTCTGTTTCTTTTCGATAGTCGCCACCGACGATCACGCCGTGCTTCTCGTCTCGGAAAGCGATGGAGAATATTCCTGACGACTGGCCGGATGCGAGCGGAGTATCTGCAACTTGCCACGTGCGACCGCGATCGGCGGTACGCAAGACGCGCGACTTCGCCGCGGCGCCCGTGCCGATCCACGCGTGAGATTTTCCAACGACTGCGACGTTCGTCCCGCTCGCGGCGAATGCGCCTTCATTGCCTTGCGCGGGCGGCAGGTTCGCGGTAGGCACGCGCGACCACGTGTGACCGCCGTCGTCAGTCGTCAAAATGTAGAACTGTAGATCCACGGAGTCGCCGAAGGCTATGCCGTGATTCGCGTCCCAAAACGTCATCGCATCGACAAATGCTTGCGGATCTTCGTTCTTGAACTGCAACTGCCATGTCTTGCCGGCGTCCGTGGTTTTGTTAATGCGCGAAGCTGGACCATTGCCGGCACTGAGTGCGTAGGCTGTTTGTTCATCGACGGCGTCGATGTCGCGGAAGTCGAGAGCTTCATCGGTTACCGTGAGCTTCTGCCACGTTGTGCCACCATCAACCGTGCGCAACACCGTCGCTCCCGCACCACTCGCCCAAGCCACGCGTTCACTCACCGCACTCACCCCGCGCAGCCGAACATTGACGCCACTCGTCTGCATGGTCCAGTGCGGCGCCGCAAACATCATCAACGTGAAAGCCAGAAGAAATCTCATCGCACCCAACTGTAACAGAAGTGCGCCACAAAAAGGCACATATGCACTTTGGATTTCTTATGTGTCTTTTGTACCTTTTTGTGGCTAAAATACGCGTCGCACCAAGTCACTGATCCCCATTCTCCTATGATCGGGCAACTCCTCCTCCATTATCGCGTCGTCGAAAAGATCGGTGAGGGTGGACAGGGCACCGTTTATAAAGTTATCGACACCACGCTCGATCGGCCAGCAGTAATCAAAGTATTGCCGCCGGATCTCACCGACCGCGCCTCGAACCTGGTGCGGTTCGAACGCGAAGCAAAGCTCGCGTCCTCTTTGGACCATCCGAACATCTGCACCATCTTCGGACTGCACAAGGTTGGCGACATCCACTTCATCGCGATGCAATACGTCGAGGGACGCAACGTGCGCGAGCTTGTTGGCGGGCAGCCACTCGACCTGCGTCGCGCGCTCGCGATCGAGATTCAGGTAACTGACGCGCTCGCGGCGGCGCACAGTCGCGGCATCGCGCATCGCGACATCAAAGCGCGAAACGTGATGGTCACGCGTGCTGGAACGGTGAAAGTGCTTGACTTCGGACTCGCGAAATTGATCGAAGGACCGCACGCAAGTTCGAGCGATCCGCAACTCACGGAAGTCGGCGTGCCTTATGGCACTTCAACCTATGCCGCGCCCGAGCAGGCACAGGGACTGAAAGCCGATCACCGCGCGGACGTCTTCTCGTGCGGCGTGTTGCTTTACGAACTGCTCGCGGGGACGTGGCCGTTCCGCGGCAAGACGGCGCTCGATGTTCGTTACGCGGTGGTCTATCACCAGCCGACACCAATCACGGAAGCGCGTGGTGAAGACTCGCCCGCGCTGCGACGCATTCAGGAGATATTGGACAAAGCGCTCGCGAAGTCGCCCGAAGATCGTTACCAGCGCATCGAAGACATGCGCGGCGATCTTCAGGAAGTGCTGCGCGACCTCGAGGTCGACAACAGCGCTACGCTCACCGATGCTCCCGCGTTCAAAGCACCGCCTTTAGTCGCGACGAATCGTTTCTGGACCAAGCGTCGAAAGCTCGCTGCGATTGCAGCGGCGGCGGCAGTGCTGATTATTGCGCTCACTGTTATCGCGTTTCGCCGCGAACGTCCGGTTGAGGCTGACTCGACGATCACGTCGCTCGCCGTGTTGCCCTTCACGAACAGCGATCCGGCTACTGAGTATCTCTCCGACGGGATAACGGAAAGTTTGATCGACAGTCTTTCGCGCGTGCCGAACCTCAAGGTGAAATCGAGTAGCACTGTCTTTCACTACAAGGGGCGTGAGACTGACCTCAGAAAGATCGGCCGTGAGCTTGGCGTGCATGCTTTGTTGTCCGGCAGCGTGGTCCAGACGGGCGACGACCTATCGGTGAGCGTCGAATTGATCGACGTCCGTGACGATAGTCACATCTGGGGCGAACGATACGGCCGCAAGGTGTCGGAAGTGGTAGCTCTGCCGCAGCAGATCTCGCGCGACGTGTCGCAGCGTCTGCGTTCGCGTGCGGACAACATGGACCACGCGCAGTTGACGCGAAACTATTCGCCCGACTCGGAAGCGTATCGTCTCTACCTTCAGGGACGTTACAACTGGAACAAGCGAACTGTCGAAGGACTGAAGAGCGGCATCGACTATTTCGGCCAGGCGATCACGAGAGACCAGGACTACGCGCTCGCTTACGCCGGACTCGCCGATTGTTACTTGTTATTGAACGTCTATAACGTGACGTCGGCTGACGATTCTTATCCGAAAGCCGAAGCGGCGTCGCGCAAAGCGTTATCGATCAACGAGAGCCTCGCCGAAGCGCACACCTCACTCGCGTTTGTTACTTACCGTTATCACCTCAAGTGGGCTGAGGCCGAGGAACACTTCAAGAAAGCGATCGCGCTCAATCCAAATTACGCGACGGCGCATCAGTGGTACGGTAGCTACCTTGCTGCCATGGGTCGCATGAACGAAGCCATCGTCGAAGGAAAGACCGCGCACGATCTGGAGCCGTTTTCGTTGACGATCTACAGCGACTATATTCGCAATCTCTACTACGCCGGACGGCTGACCGAGGCGCACCAGGAAGCGTTCAAGTTGATGGAGATGGATCCGAACTTCGCGCGTGCGCATTACGAGTTGGGGTTGGTGCACGAGGATGAAGGAAAACTCGAAGAAGCGATTGCAGAATTCAAGCAGGCGTTGAAATCCTCGCCCGACAATGTTACAGCGTTGACTGCGTTGGGCCACTCGCAGGCGCTCGCTGGAAGAAGGGCCGAAGCGGAGAAGGTGATCGCTCGGCTTCAGGAGTTGTCGAAGCAGCAGTATGTTTCGCCTTTCGAAACGGCGGTGGTCTATGCCGGGTTGGATGAGCGGCAGCTTGCGCTTGACTGGCTCGAGAAGTCGCGGCAGGAGCGGTTCAATTGGTTGCCGTTTATAAAAGTCGATCCGGTGTTGAAGAATCTGCATTCGGAAGCACGGTTTGTTGAATTGTCGAAAAGTCTCAATTTGCAGTAAGGATCTAAGTCAAATAAAGCAAGTTTGAGTTGAACAAGTCAGGAAGGGCGGCTCATCTTCCTGACTTGTTCAAGCTGAGATAAGTTGAGAAAACTATGAACCTTTCACGTAGAAAGTTTTTGTCAACCAGCACTAAATCTGCGCTCGCGATTAGTGTGTTGAAGTCCGTAACACCGCTCAGCGCCTTCGCCCAGTCAGCCGCGGTGCAACCGGTGTTTGCGCGGTTGGATGAATACATCGCGCGCCACATGCGCGAGACGGGCGCTCCGGGCCTCACCCTCGCACTCGCGAATCGCGACGGCTTGATTCGCGTTTCGACTTACGGTTACGCAGACACGAAAGCCGGCTTGGGAGTCGTACCGGAAACGATGTTCGAGATCGGCTCGATCTCGAAATCATTCGTCAGCCTCACGCTGTTACAGTTGCGAGACGAGGGCAAACTCGATCTCAACAAGCCGATAGTCGAGTATCTGCCGTGGCTCAAGATCAATTCCAAATTTGCGCCAGTGACGACGCATCACATCCTGAGTCACACCGCCGGCCTGCCCGGCGCGCCGCTGCTGCTCGACGCGTTGCTCTCCGAGCTCTGGACGGCATACGAACCCGGCAAACACTTTCTTTATTCAAACACCGGCTACAACATTCTCGGTTTCCTGATCGAAGCGATTGATAAACGACCGTTCGCGGAAGCGATGCGCACGCGAATGCTCGCGCCGCTCGGAATGACGGCAAGCGCGCCGATTATCACCAACGATTTGCGTAAGCAGATGGCGATCGGCTACGAGCCACTCGCGGAAGGCAAACCGTATCCGTTACATGGTCCACTCGCGGAAGCACAGTGGATCGAAGTCGATATCGCTGCGGGCAGTGTTGCTTCGACACCGTCTGACATGGCCAAGTACATGCGGATGCTTCTCAATCGCGGCGCGCTGCCGAAGGGTCGTCTGATTTCGGAAGAGAGCTTCGGACTGTTCACGAAGCCCGCGATCGATTCGCCTTATCGCGGCGAACCGGCTTCGTATGGTTACGGCCTGTGGATCAGCGACATCGGCGGGCACACGCGCTTGCGTCACACGGGAGGAATGGTTGCGTTCAGTTCTTCGATCGACGTTGACCTGACGGGAAACATCGCTGCGTTTGCATCCGTCAATGCGAATCTTCGTGGTTACCGTCCGGTCGCCGTGACGAAGTATGCGATTGAGCTGTTCAATGCGTCGCTTGCCGGCAAGCCGCTTCCCGATGCGCCCGCTCCGCCGCCTGCACCCGATGAGGTGAAGAACGCCGCTGACTACGCCGGACTTTACACGTCACTTGACGAAAAGAAACTCGAACTCGCAGCAGAGGGCGACAAACTGATCCTGCTGCACGCGAATCGCAGAATCGTTCTCGAACGTGCCGGCGCCGATCGCTTCATCGTCAAGCATCCTGACTTCGACACTTATCTGCTCGGCTTTGTCAGGGAGAACAAGGAAGTGACCCAGGCGTTTCACGGCGCGAACTGGTATGCGGGCGCGAAGTACGCTGGTCCAAAAACTTTCGAGACGAAGAAAGACTGGGAAGCATTCGCCGGTCACTATAACAACGACAGCGCCTGGTACGGTGACACGCGCATCGTGCTTCGCAACGGTCAGCTTTTCATTGACGGTGTGCAGTCACTCGTTCCGCGCGGCGATGGAAAATTTGGAGTCGGCGAACCGGAGGGGCCTGATTGGATAGCTTTCGACACCGTTGTCGATGGACGCGCGATGCACCTGAACTATTCGGGCATCATCTTCCGCCGCATCTTTACGCCTTAGCTCACATGAGCAGCGATTCAACCCGGTGGGCATGGACCATCTCTTCGCACGGTGACCACGCGAACACAGTGAAGCGTCCGTCCTGCGATGCTACGAGCGCGAGCGCCTCACGATGATCGAAAACAAACTGCGCCGCGGAAAGATGGCGCGTGCCGCCATGCTCCGTCGGTTGGACCACCACCGGAAGATTCCCCACGACCGGCTCGGTGATGACCCACTTATCGACCGGCGGGCATCCTTCCTTTCGCCGTATCTTCGCGCCAAACGCCAGCACGTCATACCGATCGTTGATGACAGTTGCGCCATCGACCGCAGTCATTCCGCCAATCGTGTCCACCGCGCGCCGCAAGGCGCTGGCCCATTCTCTCCGGTCTTCCTCGGCAACTTCGTGTTCCTGGCGCACTAACTCCGCAAGCGTGGCGAACGCCGGCGTGATCGAGTAAAGAATCGGTTGCGCAATCGACTCGCGCCATTTTTCTGTGCCTGTGGGTACGACCAGCAGCGTACCGCCGTGTCCGTGCGCGCGCATCGAAGCACTGAGTTGGACCAGCACGTTCAATGAGTGTTGTGGTCCATTCGTGGCCGCTGCCGTAAACGCAAGCAAAGCTTTCAGCAGTGAAGGACAGTCAGGCAGACTCGTGCCTTCCTCGTCGATGACTTTGACCTGTTCGCCTTTGAGCACGGCAACGTTGGCGTACTTTCCGAAACCGTCAAGACGGCGATGCTTCACGACCAGCAAGCCCGGCTCGATATCTTCGATCACGAAGCAGAAACTTGGAATCGTTCGCGTCGTGCCCCAAACGCGCAACTCATCACCATGATTCCACACACCGAGATGAATCTCGGGACGTTCCACTGCGGGCGCGAGTTTCATCAAAACACCGGCGGTCAAAGGCAGCGGATGCTCAAAGACCATCGGCTGTCCGGCTGCTTCAGGCGGCAGATACGCGATCGAGATTTTCGGAAAGCGACCTTCTTCAGGACGAAAGCTGGCCCAGAACGTCGCGTTGATGATCGCCGCGATCGAACGCGCATCAGGTTGCGGCGCCAGATCGTCTTCGCCAAGCCGGCGCGCCTCTGCGAGTTGGCGGACGAAGTGCGCCTCGACGATCGGCGCTACCGTATTCGCGGCCTGATAAGTTGGCTCAGTGCTCATGATCCTATTTGCCGGTAAACAGCGTGTTCTCGTCAACGAAGCAAAGCCCATTACCCCACGGGTCGAAAGCGTAGAACGATCGCTCACCCCATGGGCGTTTGACGATTTCGCCGGCGCTCGCGCCGTGAACGTCTTCGGTTGAGAGACATTCCAACTGTCGCGCGCGCTCGTGAACTGCTTCGAGATCGTTTACGGAAAAGTAGATGTAGTCGGGAATCGGCTTCGGTTGCTCATCGAGAACGCCTTCGCCGGTCACGTCGACGATGGCGAGAATCACAGGACCACAATCGATGTAATGGCGCGAACCGCGCGGAATTCGCCGGCCTCGATCGCCGAGCAGAGTGCCGTAAAATTGCTCGGCGCGGTCGAGATTGTTCACTTGTAGAATGATCCGGTAGAGTGTTGGCGCCATCGTCGTTCCTTTCGCAGTGATTTGTCACAGATTAACGCAGGTCAGCATGGATTAGACAGCGGAGCGAGATATCAATCATGAGTAGCAATCATATTCGTCATCGATTCGGCGCGGTGCGGCCGTACCTTTACGGTTATCCCGATCTCTTTGACCTGGTCAAACACGCGTTTGGCGCAGTGGAACTGGAGCGGTTTGAGTTTGGTCCAACTGAGCATCACATCGAGGCTAAGATTGGCGATTCGGTCGTCGTCCTGGAGTTGATGCCGGAGCCACCCGCGACTGGGACGCGCGCGTCGATCTACGTTTATATCCCGGATGTCGATGACGCTTACCAGCGCGCGCTTGAAAAAGGAGCTACATCGGTGCAGGCGCCGCAGGACAAACCCTACTGCGAACGCCAGGCGGGGGTGAAGGATTCGTTTGGTAACATCTGGTGGATGTCGACGTACAAGGATCTGACCGCATCCTGAATGAGAAAGATTTTGGTTATTGGTTCAGGTGGTTCAGGTAAGTCGACGTTTGCAACGCGGCTGGGTGCCTTACTAAATCTCGAAGTCAGTCATCTCGATAAGTGTTTCTGGCGTCCCGGATGGAGCAAGCCGGCGCCGGAGGAATGGTTACAAACAGTTACAGAACTGACCGATCGAGAGTCCTGGATTCTTGACGGCAATTACAGCGGCTCGTTGGATCTGAGAGTTCAGAAGTGCGATACGGTTGTATTTCTGGATCTGTCGCGCTGGTTGTGTCTCTGGCGAATCATGACGCGCGTGTTGCGTTATCGGAAAGCGGAGCGTCCAGACATGGCCGAAGGTTGTCCTGAGAAGCTCGACCTGGAGTTTGTCATGTGGGTCTGGAACTATCCGCGGCGGACGAAGCCAAAGGTTATTAAGCTGCTGCGCGAACGCTGCGAAGGAAAAGAGATCGTGTGGCTACGTTCGAGAGGTGAGGTTGAAAAGTTTTTAGCTCAGTTCGAACATTAAGTTCATTCATGGACGCTCAAATTCAAGCACTTGCGGAAACACTCTGGGACTATCACTTGATGAAGCAACCGGTCGCGAAAGCCGATGTAATCATGGTGCTTTGCAGTCATGACGAGCGTGTTGCTGAACGAGGCGCGCAACTATTTCTCGACGGTTTTGCGCCGCTCATCATCTTCGCCGGCGGTCATGGAGCAATCACTCGTCAGCTTTGGGAGGAACCGGAAGCCGAACGATTCGCTCGCATCGCGATGACTCTGAACGTTCCCCGTGAAAGTATTTTGATTGAGGCCGAGTCGACCAATACAGGCGAAAACATCGCGTTCACGAAACGCTTGTTGGTCGAGAAGGGACTCGATCCGCAGAGATTCATCGTCGTGCAGAAACCGTACATGGAACGGCGAAGTTATGCGACGTTTCGCAAGCTCTGGCCCGAGAAAGAAGTGACCGTGACGTCGCCGCAGGTTTCGTTTCGCAGCTATCTCGCGGAGTACGCCAACCGCGCGCTGTCAGTCGCGGACGTGGTCAGCATCATGGTTGGCGATCTGCAAAGAATAAAAATATATCCGGCGCGCGGGTTTCAGATCGAGCAGGACATCCCGGAGCACGTCTGGCACGCCTTCGAACGACTCGTTCGCGCCGGATATGACAAGTATCTAATTCAACCTCAGAATTAAGCAGCTCACTGCTTTGATGCTTCACTTTTATCTCGCACCGTCTTGAGAGAGTAACCGCCCACCCCGCCCGTTACGAGGAACAGAATGGCCTTGAGGAATTCCATCACGAGCTGATCCTTATTCAGATAAAGAGCGTAACAGATCGCTGCGGTCAACAAGAGACTGAGAAAGCCGACGAGCATGCTGGCGGTGAAACTTGCGGCTCTCAGATGCTCTCGCTCTCTTTGCCGGTCAAGGAATTCGGCATCGAGAAGCTTTAGAGAGTACTCATGGGTCGTCTCGATCTGTCGCCTTCTTAGTTCTTGCACAGTTTGACGAGTGATTAGATCATCCGCCTGAGCGGGCTCTTGAGTTATGTCTAGCCAAAGAGGCTTTTCAGAATCATCCATTTAGACGAACGAGGTGGCAAGCGCGGATAGCGAGGACGCTTTGTCCTAACGAGGATGTGGCCGAACATCTTACTGCCGAGAGGTGTGAGAACCGGGCGGGCGGATACGATGTTATCCCGCTCGTGCTCGTACATCTGCAGGAAACGTTCCGCAGTAACTATCTGCGTGTAAAAACGATCCAGATAGCTCGTTACTATTGGTTCAAAGGCCACGACAGAAACATTATTTGTTTGGGATCGCAAAAGTCAACCTCAATCTCCGCTACCTAAGTCAATGCAAAACTCAAGGACTTAAGACTCCGACCTTGAATCGCTTCTTTCAAACAACGCGGCAAGGTTACGCGAAATTTCGAGTCAAAGTCCTTAGAAAGTTCTCAGAAAATTCTCAGTTCACGAAGCGCCGCAACTGCACGCTGATCGCGAAGCCGATGGCGATGAAGGTGGCGATGAGGGACGCGAGGCCGGCGCTCATCAGTGGAAGAGGGACGCCGATGACGGGAGATATCCCGAGGGCCATGCCGATGTTGATGAAGATCTGAAACGTCAGGCCGCCGACAACGGCCATGATGAAGAGCATGCCCATCCGGTCGGATGAACGCCGCGCGCCCGTAATCAAACGTGATAGCAGTATCACATACGCCAGCAGGACCAGCACGCACCCAACAAAACCAGAGTTCTCGGCAGTCACCGCATAAATGAAATCAGTGTGCGGCTCGGGCAGGAACTTCAATCCACTCTGTGAAAACTCAGCCGAAGCACGCGACCCAAACAACCCGCCTTCGCCGACAGTCAAAATCGATTGCCAGGTGTGATAACCGATGCCACGCTTGTCAGCATTCTCCGGATCGAGAATGACGTTGATGCGTTCCTGTTGATACGCCTTCACCGCACCAGTCTTGACGCCCGCCACATAAGCCACCGGAATCAGGAAGACAGCGAGCAAGGCACTCGCCACGACAAGGCGCAACCGAATTGCCGACAAGAACAGCACGACCGCGAGAATCGGCATGTAAGTCAACACCGAACCGACGTCAGGCTCGAGCAAGATCAGCCCACAAGGTAACGCCAGGATTAACCCGCCGACGATCATCTCTTTGACGGACAACACCTGCACGCGGTTCTTCCCGAAGTAACGCGCCAGCATCATCGCCGTCGTCACCTTCACAAATTCAGACGGCTGAAACTGACCGATACCCGGAACCTTAAGCCAGCAGCGCTGCCCGTTGATCTTCAACCCGATACCGGGCACGAGCACGATCACGAGCAGGATCAATCCGAAAACATAAAATGCCGGCGCGAGATTGAGCAGTTTGCGGTAGTCAGTAAACGCAATCGCGAGCATCGCGACGAGACCAATCGCGAGCCCAATGAGTTGTTTGACCCAAAATCCTTCGGTGGGTTGCGCGTTGCGGATCTGGACCGTCCCGAACAAGACGATGGCAATTGCCAGGAATGCGAGGATCCAGTCGAAGTCTCGCCAACTGCGTTTGTGAATGATTGCGACCATTAATGATTACGAACTGCTGCTTGTTGTTGTGTCGGGAGCGCCGGATTCGCGGCGATAGGTTTGCGCTTTGTCGCCGGAGTAGCGGGAGTTTCCTTCTTGGCGATCTGCTGCACCGCACCCGGTGGGTCCGCGTGCCGGGTGTTGCGATAATAAACGTCGTAAACGCCGCGCACCGCCGGCGCCGCGTTCGCTCCACCGAATCCTGAGTTCTCGATCAAGGCAACCAGCGCAATCTCCGGTTTGTACGCCGGTGCGTAACTGACGAACCACGCGTGGTCCTTGTTCTTGCCGGTATCTTTGCCGAGCCCGACGACCTGCGCCGTGCCGGTCTTGCCTGCGATATCGAAGCCGGCCATCTTGATGGCAGCGCCCGTGCCGCCGGCATTCACCACGCCCCACATGCCGTCGACCACTCGCTGATGAATGGCTTCCGGAATGGGCAGGATTTTCGGATTTGGCCGCGACGGGTCGAGCGGTTGGAAAGTCACGGCTGGTTTGTAATCAGGCGTTCCCTGAGTACCGAACGCGCGCACTTCCTTTAATAAATGCGGAACGTACATGCGCCCGCCCATGCCGACGGCCGCTACCGTTCGCAGCAACGAGATTGGAGTGATGATGTCGTAAACCTGTCCGAAGGAAGCATAAACCGTGTCGATATCGCGCCACTCAGGATCGCGTGGCTGCATCCGGCGCTTAAACTCGCGCGACGGCGTCCAACTCACGACTTCATTCGGCAGGTCGATGCCGGTGCGTTTGTTCAAATCAAATTCATCGACCATCTCGACGATGCCGTCGATGCCCATCTTCAAACCGAGACGATAAAAATAGCCGTCGCAGGAATGAATGATCGCAGTCTTGATATCGGGAGTGCCGTGGTTGCCCATGCAACGCGTAAATTTGTTCCCGACCTGAATGCCACCGCCGCAAACCAGGTTGGAGTGCTCGAGCGTGATCGCGCCTTGCTGAAGTCCCGCAACGGACATCGGAATCTTCCAGGTCGAGCCCGGAGGATAACGACTCTGGATCGCACGGTTGAGCAGCGGCGTTTGCGGATCGTTCAAGAGTTTGGCGTACTCCGCTCTACCTTCTTTGCTCGTGATGCGCTGTGAGAAGAGATTTGGGTCGAAACTCGGGGCCGACGCGAGCGCGAGGATCTCGCCGTTATTTGGATCCATCGCGATGATCACGCCGCGCTTGGTGGCGGAGTTTGCGAGCTGCTCTTCCGCAGCGTGTTGCAGATCCAGATCGATAGTCGTGACGAGATCGCGTCCGGGAATCGGCGGGACTGTTTCGAGCTCGTCCTGAATGCGCCCGCGACTGTCGACTACGACTTCGCGATAACCGTCACGGCCGCGCAGGTAGTCGTCATAAATCTGTTCGAGACCGCTGAGACCGATGATGTCTCCGGGTTTCAGACCTTTATCTTTTGCTGCTTGTTGCTTCAGTTGATCCGGACTGATCTCGCCGACGTAACCAATCACGTGAGCGAGCGAGCCGTTTGCGGGATACTGACGTTGCGGTTGTTGTTCGACGCGCAACTCAGGGAATTCGAGATTGTGCGATTCAACCCAGGCAATGTCGCCCTGCGTGGCGCCCTGCTTTACCTGGATCGACTCAAACGCAGGCATTGTCTTCACCACTTCGAAGTAGTCGCGCAGGATGTCTTTATCGACATTGAGTCCTTCGGCGAGCGGTTCGACGAGCGAGCTGAGATCTTTACCCTTCACGTCTTCGCGCGAAAGGATCACGTTGTAGATTGGGCGCGAGTCGACGATCACGCGCCCTTGGCGATCGAAGATGACACCGCGCGGTGCTGGAATCGGCAGACGGCGGCGACGTTGGTTTACGGCGATTTCGGCGTAACGGTTACCTCTCACCACCTGCAAAACGTAGAGCCGCACGCTGAGCAAGCCGAGCATGAGAATTACCAGCGCCTGGACAAAACGGAGGCGTGCCCGAAGGTTTTGTGATGTGTCTTCGTATTTCATGTTTTTGCTGCCTGGTTACTTAGTGCGTCGATTATTGCGCCGCGTTGTATTCAGATTCCAGGCGTTACCTCCTTCTCAGCGATCCCGTCGAACGGCGAGCGACGCGGCGACGTGTGGCGAATTGTCGCCGCTGCGCTGAACGCTCCGCGACCAGAGCGTCGAGCAAATAAAGCGCCAGTGTTCCCACCACTGTCGTCGCTATAAGTTTATAAGACATCGTCTGCATGAGGGGAGCGACGGGCGGATAGCCCAAAACCCGGTGCCAGAAAACGTAGATTGCCGAGTCGAGCAGTGAACCGGCTGCCAGCACCGGAATTCGCAGCAACGGGTTTTCAAGATTTACGCGCGTGGCGGCGAAATAGATGATGTACGCCGTCAAAGTTTTTGAAAAGCCACCAGCCCCAACCAAACCGCCGCTGGCGGCATCAACGATCAATCCCGCGAGTGTTCCGACCAGTAGCGCCTGCCACGCGTCACGCTGCAAAGCAATGTAAACAACGACGACAAGCGGAAAGTCGATATACATGAGTGGCCGCCACACTTCGCGCAGCGAAAGCTGTAGCAGTATCGAAATTAATAGAACTACGACAATCTTAAGCTGCGACATAAAGACATTGCCGATTGCCAATTGCCGATTGCCGATTTAACCCACAGATCGCCATACAAGCAATCGGCAATATCCAACCGGCAATCGGCAATGATTTCATTTCCTGGGTCTTTCTGCGTTCTGCGGGGTTTGTTCGGGCGTAGAACGGGGGGGCGGGTGATACAGGAGCACTGCAACTTCTTCCAGATGATCGAGTTGAGCTCCCGGTTGAATGAGAATCTGATGAGCGGTTGTTGCAGATCCGCTCCTCACGTCGACAACCTAGCCAATGTTCAAGCCCGGCGGATAGATGCCGTCCTGTCCGGTAGTCATCACAAAGTCGCCGACTTCAACTTTCTCG
>DATDFT010000310.1:0-4276 GCA_036522475.1 Pyrinomonadaceae bacterium
CCCTCCTAGTAAAATACCTACGAGGCAAGCGACAAGAACGCCCGAGAACGCAACGATGAGCGAGAACCGCATCGCGTAGAGCAAGCGCGAGAAGCGGTCGCGGCCCAACGGGTCAGTTCCCAAAAGATTGATCCTGGCAGCCATGCCGGAACTGTTTCTAACCCCGAACAGATGTAGGTCGGTTTTGGTGACGCCGAGCAACTTATATGAATAACCGCGGACGATGAATTCGATCGGAATGGCGACTGATGTGTCTTCTGTGTACGTGCGGCGAAGCGGATCTTCGACGATCCGTGGATGAATGATTGGCCTCAGACCGCTGAAGTGGATAGCGGTCGCGGGCGCGGATGGTTCAGTTCGTGACTGAGCGCTGTGATCGTATGGCGCAAGAAAACCCGCAAAAACAGCAGACAACACGAACAGCCCGATGACGAGCCAACCAAAAACGGCAAGCCGATCGGTTCGCCCCCTGGTGAAACGATGTCTTGATAAATATTCCTTCAAAAACTGAGGTCCCGAATTCGCTTGTCGTTGAGCGCCTGTAGCAATTCGGCGAGAGCGTTTCCGAACCAGACCGCGGTACTGGTAAACAGGACGATTCCCATTACCAGGGGCAGGTCACGCCCGCGCACGGCTGAAACCATCAATATTCCAAGTCCCTGGCGTCCGAGCACGGATTCGACGATAACGGAACCTCCCAGCACACCCCCGAGCGAGAGACCGGCAATCGTGAGGACCGGATTGAGTGCGGGCCTGACTGCGTGGCGAATGATTACGGCACTCTCGCTTAAACCTTTCGCTCGTGCAAGCTTGATGAAATCCTCCTGCATTGTCCGCTGTAATTCGCC
Organism: Pyrinomonadaceae bacterium; assembly: GCA_036522475.1. Classification (GTDB taxonomy): domain Bacteria; phylum Acidobacteriota; class Blastocatellia; order Pyrinomonadales; family Pyrinomonadaceae; genus PSRF01. Next base: position 849 of record DATDFT010000310.1, read on the forward strand.
AGAAAACTGCGCCAGAAAAGCCGAAATGAGCGGCGCCGACAACGCCAATGCCGCTAGCCAGAACAGAAACGCCGAAGACCAGTCTATAGCCGAGGCAGTTAATCGGACGGATATTGCGAGCGCGACCAGCGCGAGGACGATCCTTGGCGTCGAAGCAGTCACAAGGATCAACAAGTCGATGAATGCAGCAATCGTCGTTGAATTGTATCGCACACCGATGAGACTTAACGGCACAGCAAACGTGAGGGCGATGGCGAAGGCGGCGGTCCCAAGCAGAAATGTACTTGTCGAACGTGCCCATACGAGGCCGCTGACCGGCACACGAAAGTATGTCGATTCGCCTAAGTCCCCGGTGACAGCGCCGGAGAGCCAACGAAAGTAACGTACAGGAAGAGGTTGATCGAGGCCATAGACGCCGCGAAGGCGTTCGATCGTCTCTGTTGAGATTTGCGGGTTGTCTCGCAACTGCGTCAGGGCATCGCCCCCCGCAAAACTGAGTAGCGCGAATGTCACTGCCGAAACGATCAGTATCATCATGAGTCCTTGCAAACACTTTTTCAGCAGCAAGTTGATCATTCGCGCCTGTTGTGAGAAACGCGCCCTGTGGTCCACGGCTGTTCCTCACTGTTGTCCTTTGATCTACAAAACAAAAATTCTTACACTCTCAACAGTTTACTCCTTCGGATTTCGGCTTCCCAAACCTGCTGCCGGAGAATACTGTCATGCGACTGTTCAGATACTCTCGACTGCTTGTTTTTGTTCTGCTTCCGCTTGTGTTTTCCTGTCGACAACCGTCCTTATCCAAGGATACGGCAGGCGCCGCAAGACCCGAACAACGAAGAATCGGCACACGGGGCGGGAAGTTGGTCTATCGTGTATCTTCACCGCCGAAAACATTCAACTATCTTCTCGCGAACGACGAGCCGTCGATTTTAACGGCGTTCTTCCTGCTCAACGGTCGGCTCGTGGAGTTCGATCATTCGACGCAAACTTACGTGCCCGGCCTCGCGGAAGCTTGGACCATGGGCTCCGATCACCGTTCGGTCGACGTCAGGCTTCGAGATGGTCTGAAGTTTTCGGACGGGCAACCGCTGACGAGTAGTGACGTGGCGTTCACACTGGAGGCTGTTTATGATGAGCGAAACAAGGCAGAGGTGTTCCGCGACGCGCTCCTGGTCAATGGCAAGCCTATATCTATAAAGGTGATCGATGACCGAAATCTTCAGTTCGTCCTTCCGGAAACGATAGCGGCCCCTGACAATTACCTTTATAACATTGCCGTACTGCCCAGGAATGTTCTCGAACCGGATCAAGAAGCGGGCCGGCTTTCCGAGGCCTGGAAGATAACAGCACCGCCGGCCTCCGTGGTCTCGAGCGGTCCGTTCGTGGTCGCGTCAGCATCGGCCGCCGAACGGATCGTCCTCAAACGTAATCCCTATTATTGGAAACGCGACGCACAGGGAACGCAACTCCCATATCTTGATGAACTGACCCTCGAGGTAGTCCCCGATGCGAATCAGGCACGCGTTGGGTTGGACCAGGCCACAATAGATATCATAGACCGTATACGCCCGACGGATTACGCTTCGCTGCTGAACTCCGGCGCAGCCGTGAAAGCCTTCGATCTCGGTCCGAGTCTTGGGGTCGATTATGTTTGGTTCAACCTGAATGCCGTTAAGGCGGACGGCACACCGTTGAATCAGGTGAAGCTCGCCTGGTTCTCGGATTCGCGGTTTAGAAAAGCTGTTTCAATGGCGGTTGACCGCGACTCGATTGCCAGCTCGACGCTTCAGGGGTTGGCAACGCCGCTCTACGGCGTTGTATCACCGGCGAACCGAGTCTGGGCCAATCCAGATCTGCCGAAGATCGCGTATGACCTCCTTCAAGCAGCTTCGCTGCTGGAACAAGCTGGTTTCACCAAACGCGGAACCGTTGATGCCCCGGAACTGGTTGACGCGCAGGGCAACCGCGTCGAGTTCTCGCTGATGGTTCCCGCTGAGAGCGAACCCCGCAAGCTGATGGCCGCAGTAATCCAGGAAGACCTTGCCAAGCTCGGCATAAAAATGCAGATCGTACCGATCGAGTTTACTGCTGTCACGAACGCCTGGACCAAATCTCATGAATACGATGCCATACTCCTTGGTCTCTCTGTTACGGATCTCGAGCCATCAACCTACGCCAACCTGCTGCTGAGCAGCGGTGATGCACATCAATGGAAGCCGCATCAAAAGTCGCCTGCGACCGAATGGGAAGCGGAGGTCGATCAACTTTTCGCCGAGCAGGCCCGCGAGTCCGATCCTGAAAAACGGAAGTCGAAATTTTACGAGATTCAGCGAATCGTGGCTGATGCGTCGCCAGTCATTCCGATCGTTAGCCGCCACGTTGTTTCGGCGGCGAACTCACGCGTCGGAAATTTTGCGCCGAGCCCGATGTTTCCGTACTCGATGTGGAATGCCGAGGAGCTTTTCATCAAACAATAAGAAGATGTATTCCTCAGCGATCTCTGCGGTCCTCTGCGAATCTCTGCGTTAAAAAGTCATTGCAACGCAGAGACCGCAGAGGACCGCAGAGGTGTGCGTTTATCTTATCAGTTCGGCAAACAAGCGCTTCGTTTCGTCGGCCGGCTCGATGCCGAGTTCAATGTGCAGTTTTTTATTCATTCTTTCGAAGTGCTTCTTGACGGACGCGGGCTTGCCTTGCGCGGCGAAAGCTCTCATCGTCAGCCGATGCATGTCCTCGCGAAACGGATCACCTGCCAAGGCTTCGCCTGCGTACCGCAAAGCATCGGCCCAGCGTTTTTCGGACAGGCTGAGTTTTGCGAGAGCGGCCACTACACGAGCGAACTGCTCTGAGTAGAACAGGCGCCTTTCCTCGGCCCAATCCTCATAAACGCCGCACATGAATTCTCCCCGGTAGAGCTGGTGAGCGGATTCAAGACTCGCACGTTGACGCGCGGCATCTTGCTCGCGTTTTGCTTTGTCCGCTTCGACAATGCAGCGTTCGAATTCTTCTGCGTCGATCGCGTATGAAAGGTCGGGATTGAGCTGATATGCGCCGTCGCGAAAGATAAGAAAGTTCTGCTTGAAGGGTTGACGACTGTTGAGCGCTTTTCGGATATGCGAGATCGTTGGATGAAAATTCTTTTCAACGGTTTCAAGGTCCTCATCGCCCCAGAATGCGTCGATCAGCACCTCCTTCAGAACGCGTCGATTTTTGCTGGTTGCTATGTAGCAGAAAATGTCTCGGGCCCGCCGCGTCGTCCAAGCGTCGGCGGCAAACTGAACCGAAGGATCGCGGAAGATCTCCACTGGTCCAAGCGTGCGTATCGTCAAATCAGTGATAGGGGCAGGCGGTTCTAACTGAGATTGGACGCGCGCCGGCCGCACTTCCGCCTTCAGTTCCTCGCGCAGATCTACGGGCAGCCGATC
>DATDFT010000311.1:0-5035 GCA_036522475.1 Pyrinomonadaceae bacterium
GAGCGTGCGCGCCTGAACGCCGATGGCTTTTGAATACGGCGTTACGGTCTCGTTCTTCTCTACGACGACAAAGTCGATTCCATACCTGATGAGCTGGCAGGCGAGGGAAAGTCCCGTCGGGCCCGCTCCGATGATGATGACTTCTGTATTAAGTGTGTTCATTCCAATAACCTCCCAGTCCGCAAAATACGACAAATCCGAGGGGCCGTCATGGGCCGAAAGATGTATTTTCGGCCGCTCATGAACGCGGATAAACGCAGATTTCAAAATGTATCTTTTGGGATATGTGATTACACCCGGCTGTCTTCTATCTTCACACCGCGTTGAGGAAGTTAACGAAATTCATAAGGAGGAATCATCAATTGAAAACTTTTACGAGAAATCGCGTCGTGATGGCGACTATCGGCTCGCTCGGTGACCTTCATCCGTACATCGCACTCGCGCTGGAAATGAAGAAGCGCTTCATCGAACCCGTTATCGCCACCAGCAATGTTTACCGGCAACGAATCGAGTCGCTCGGGATTGAGTTTCATCCGATTCGACCGGAGTGGCCGGAACCGGAAACGCCCGAATACCTGGCAATGATGAAGGGCATAATCGATCCAAACCGCGGAGCGGAATATCTCTTCAAGGGCATGCTGGTGCCGGCTGTGCGCGACATGTACGAGGATTTGAGCGCAGCCATTGAAGACGCCGACCTGCTTGTCACGCATCCCATCGTCCTTGCTGGACCACCACTCGCACAGAAGACCGGTATTCCCTGGGTCTCGACGGTGTTGGCGCCTGCTTCGTTGTGGTCTGCATACGATCCATGGGTACCGCCAAACATGCCCTGGCTTCATAAAGTGCTCACAGCCGGTGGACCAGTCGCTGCGCGGCTTTACATGAACCTGGTGAAGGCGATGTCAAAGCCGTGGATGAAGGAACTCTACAGTCTTCGTGCTGAGCTGGGTTTGCCAAAGGGAGAACACGCGTTATTCGAAGGACAGGTTGCGCCTGATCTCAATCTCGCGCTCTTTTCGAATGTGCTCTATGAGACGCAGTCAGACTGGCCGGCGAACACCGTAGTCACCGGATTTCCGTTCTTCGACAAGAAAGACAGTGCTCCGCCGGACATCGATCTACTGAGATTTCTCGGGCGTGGTCCGGCGCCGATTGTTTTCACGCTCGGCTCAGCCGCAGTGAACCTCGCCGGTGATTTTTACCGGGAGAGTATCGCGGCAGCGAAACTCCTGAACCGACGCGCTGTGTTGCTTGTCGGCAGCGACGAAAACAAGCCGAAACATTCGCTTCCCGAAGACATCATTGCAGTCAATTACGCACCACTCGGTGAACTGCTGCCGCGCGCTGCGGCGATGGTCCATCAGGGTGGCGTGGGCACAATCGGGCAAGGTCTGCGTGCGGGAATACCGATGCTCGTCGTTCCGTTTGCACACGACCAGCCGGACAACGGCGCTCGCGTTGAACGTCTCGGGGTCGCTCGCAACGTTGCTCGCGATCAGTACAAAGCCGAAAGAGTGGCAAGTGAACTTAAAGAGCTTCTCGGCAATCCGCACTATGCGCGGACTGCGCGTGAGGTTGGGAGTCGCGTGCGCGCGGAGAACGGCGCGGCGTTGGCAGTTGATTTGATTTTGGACCAATTAAACGAAAGGAGAGCTAACCGGCTCGCACTGCGAACGGTAGCGTGAAAAGCGATGAAAGGTAGAACGACGATGATGAAAGTAGCGGGCCTGTTAACACTAGTCTGTTCCTGGTCCATGGCCCACGGCCAACAACAGGATCAAAAACTCGCGCAGGCGATGAAGCAGAACCAGATTGCGTTGCAGCAGTACACGTGGAAATCGCAGACGCAAATACGAAAGGAAGGTGAGGTCAAGGCGACGAAGTTGTTCTCGAGCCGCTACTCAGCGAACGGAGAGGTCGTGCAGTTATTGATAGACGAACAGTCTGCGAAGCTGCCGAAGTTCGGGATACGCGGAATGGTCGCGAAGAAAAAGAAGGAAGAGGCGACCAAACTGATCGACGGCTTGCAGCGGTTTGCGAAGTCTTACGCCGAGCTGCCGCCCGCCAAAATGCAGGAGTTTATGAAAACGGCGAAGGTCACGCTGGAAACAAACGCGCCGCAGCCGTTGCTGCGACTCGAAGGAGGGAACGTGTTGCAGTCAGGCGATTCGATGGTTGTTTGGCTTGACGCAAACACGCGCCGGCAACGACGTATCGAGATTCATTCGAGTTTCGATGCGAAGCCGGTGCGGATTGTGACCGAGTTCAAGGATATACCCGATGGTCCAACTTACATGGTGCGTTCGGTGTTGGATTATCCGGGTGAAGAGCTGACGCTCACGATGGAAAACTTTGGTTACGAATTTCTTGGTGGTGATGAATAACTTACTTACTAACTAATAAGGAGAGAATGATGAAGACGATTAGCGCGATGATTATGTTGGCGATGGTGCTGGGCCTGCTGGCTGTTTCGGCAGCGGCGCAGTCGGTGCAGTCGGATTTTGACCGCAGCTTCAGATTCTCGGAGTTGAAGAGCTTTAGATTTGCGGTGCAGAAACGAGGGGCGACGGATCCTTTGGCGGGCGATACGCTCAATGACGGTCGCATTCGGAATGGTCTGGAGTCGCAGTTAACGGCGAATGGTTTTCGGATGGAAAGCGAAAAGGCTGATTTTGTGATTGCGTACTACGTGACCACGAAGAACAAGCTCAACGTGCAGGACTTCGGTTATGGACCACCGCGTTGGTTTGGCAGCCGCGACATTCGCGTGAATCAGTATTCAGAGGGCACCTTGATGGTCGACTTTATTGACGTGAAGAGCAATCAGGTGATCTGGCGCGGGCGGGCTGTCGGTACTTTGGAGATGAAAGGAGTTGATAAGAAGATCAGCAAGTCAGTGGAAAAGCTGGTCAAGCAATTCGTGAAAGATACTCAGAAGAAAGGATGAGAAAAACGGCCGCAGATAAACGCGGATGAACGCCTGATCAGATCCGCGTTATCTGCGTTCATCTGCGGCCTAAATTAGAACCTTGAGGCTGCGGGCGCGTTCGAGGGCCTGGGTGCGGCTGTGAACGTCGAGCTTCTGATAGATGTTGCTCATGTGGCGCTTCACGGTGCCGGCGGACAGAAACAACTTGTCTGCGATTTCCTGGTTCGAAAGCCCGCGCGCTACGTGCTGCAACACTTCCAACTCACGCTCACTCAACGGATCTTCAACGTACCACCACGGCAGCGCTTCACTCTCAGTCGTTGCCATGCGCGCCGTTGGCACCGGGCCACTCGGACCAAACAGTTCCTTCAGTTTGACGACGTATTGCAGCAGCTCAGGCTTCTCCGATTCCCAACGCTTCCCCTTTTGCTTCAGCAACTCCAGCAGCAACTTCGAAACAGTCTCACCCTCATCAACGAACGTGCGCACGAACGATTCCGGCTGCCCAAGTATCAAAGCGTTTTCCAGTGGTTTCATCGCCGCCGCTTCATCGCCCAACGACTGGTGCGCGAGTGACTGCAACACCAGGATCTCGATCACGCTCCGTACGCGTTTAGCCTCCTGCGCCGCTTTGAGCAAACGATTCAAAAGCGCCACCGCCTGCTTCGCCTGCATCGTCAAGATCAGCCACCGCGCCAGCACCAGGTGTGAAAACTCGTTCGCGTAACTGGGCGCGTCTTCATGAGTCAACCCCGACGTTTGCACCCAGCGATTCACGAGCGACATGTCACCACCACGCCGCAACACCATCAGCCCTTTCAATGCCTCAATTTGCTTTTCGACTACTTCATTTCCGCACCGTCGATAACGCCGAAACGCCTGATCGATCATCACGTCAGCCTCAGCGGTGTCGTTACACAGGTCCAGCATCAGCACGAGACTCTTTAAGTTCTCCACTACGAATCCGGGATAACTCTCGCGTCCTGTTTGCCGTATCACCGTCAACGCATCGTTGAGATCGCTCTTCGCGCTATCGAGCTCATTTCGCTCCCGATGAACGTCACACAGCGAAACGTACGAGTAAAGCAACGTCTCGGGCCGCGTGTGCAGATGCTCGCGCGCGAACTGTTGCGCACCTTCGAGGAACTCCGCTCCTTCGCGCAGGCGGCCCTGCATGATGCGAACCACGCCCAAAGCAAGTTGCCCCCAGACCTGAAAAATCAGGTGTTCGGCCACGCGGTATGCAGGCATTGCTTCCAGGAGAGCTTTCTCCATTTCCTGTGTATCGCCGTGCATCGATGCGGAACGAACTCTCGACTGCATCACCACCGCACGTTGCTTGATGTCGTCAGGCAGCAGAAACTCAAACGCTTTCTTACTTGATTCCGCCGCTCGCTCCGGCTGGTAAAGTGCCGCAGCGATAATCGACCGCGTGGTCCAGACAAAGCTCATCAAACTCTTTCGCAGACTCTCAGGTTCAACGGTTTCGACAAGCTGCAAATACTTTTCCGCTTTGTCGTACTCTTCGTTGTAGATCAGCGATGGGATGTAGAACGGAAGCAGCAGCGGACGGTCCTTGAACGCCGCCTTCGGAATCGCGTCAACCCAGAGTTTTAGCCGTTCAAAACCGCCCATGCTGAGCCGGTGAAAGGCGATCGGTTCGATCAAGTTCAACACACGATCCCAATCCTGCGCGGCCAGTGCGTAGTTGATCGCTTCGTCTGCCAGATGGTTCTGCTCAAACCACTCGCTCGCCTTGATCTGCAACTCACGAATCGCTGCCGGTTGCTTTTGTTTCAACTTCAAACGCAGCAGATCGGAGAACAGGTGGTGATAACGAAACCACTCGCCACGCCCGTCGAGACGAATCAAAAACAGGTTTGCGCGCTCGAGCTGCTCGAGCATGACGTGACCGCTTTGATCTTCGGTGAGCGCGTCGCAGAGCGAGCCGTTCAGTCGCGCAAGAATAGAAGTGCGCAGCAGGAAATCCTGGACCTGCTCGGTCTGGCAATTCAGCACTTCTTCCAGCAGGTAGTCGAGTACGAAACGATTGTCGCCGGCAAACTCTTTCACCAGCTCGGAGCGGTCGGCACGGTTTTGAAG
>DATDFT010000312.1:0-7637 GCA_036522475.1 Pyrinomonadaceae bacterium
TTTTTGAGCGGTGAGATATTGGACCAGCAGATGCGGTATTGGCAGGAGCAGTTGGGAGGGGAACTGCCGGTGTTGGAACTGCCTGCCGATCATCCCCGACCGCCAGTCAGGACGCGCCACGGAGCTTCGGCGCCGATAGTATTCCACGCAAGTTTGAACGATGCACTCAAAGAGTTGAGCCGTCGAGAGGGCGTCACCCTGTTCATGACCTTGCTGGCAGGATTTCAAACTCTGCTTTATCGCTATGCGGGACAGCCAGACATCATCGTCGGCACACCCATTTCCGGCCGTCAACGCGCAGAGACGGAGCAACTGATCGGGTTCTTTATCAACACGGTGGTGCTGCGTACGCAACTGGATGGAACACTGAAGCTCCGCGATTTGTTGGGCCAGGATCGAGAAGTCGTTTTGCAGGCTCACGATCATCAGGACGTGCCGTTCGAAAAGTTGGTTGAGGCGCTCCAGCCGAAACGGGATCGAAGTCATACGCCGATTTTCCAGGTGATGTTCGCGTTCATGAACGCTCCTGAGCAGTCGATAGAGATGCCTGCGATGGCTCTCCGGCCGTTGAAGGCTGAATCGCGGATGGCGGAATTCGATTTGACTCTGAATCTCGCAGAGGCAGAGGGGAAATTGGTCGGTTCGTTTGAGTACAACAGCGATCTGTTTGACGCGACGACCATGACTCGGATGGTGGGCCACTATCGAACGTTGTTGGAAAGCATGGTTGCTGATGCTGAGCAAACAATCGGCGAGTTGCAATTACTTGCCGGTGAAGAGCAAGAGCAACTGCTGGTCAGCAGAGAAGTGGACTATGGACCCCACCGATGTTTGCACCAGTTGATTGAAGCGCAGGTAGAGCGTTCACCTGAGGCAATCGCGTTGGTGTATGAAGGGGAGCAGTTGACTTATGCCGAGCTGAACCGCCGCGCTAATCAGTTGGGGCATTACTTGCAGGCGCACGGAGTTGGGCCAGAAGTGCTGGTAGGCGTGCTGATGGAGCGATCTTTGGAGTTGGTGATCGGACTGCTCGGCATCCTTAAAGCGGGCGGTGCTTACGTGCCTTTAGATCCTGGGTATCCCGAAGAGCGGCTGCGAACAATCGTAGCGGATGCAGGCATTGCGGTGGTGTTGACGCAGGAGCGTGTGGCCGCGGTGTTGGCCGAGCCCCGTGTGCCGGTCGTTTGCTTTGAAAGAGACTGGGAACAGATCGGGCAAGAAAGTGAAGCGAATCCGCAGAGTGCGGTGACAGCGGAGAACCTGGCGTATGTGATTCACACTTCGGGATCGACCGGAACACCGAAAGGCGCGATGAACACGCACCGTGCTATCGGCAACCGGTTGCACTGGATGCAAGAGCGCTATCAGTTAAGTGCAACCGATCGAGTGCTGCAAAAGACGCCGCTGAGCTTCGATGTTTCCGTGTGGGAGTTTTTCTGGCCGTTGCTGGAAGGAGCGCGGCTGGTGGTCGCAAGACCGGGTGGACATCAGGATCCGGAATATCTGCTCGGGTTGATCGAGCGGGAGCAGATCACGACGTTGCACTTTGTGCCTTCGATGCTGCAACAGTTTCTGGCGCAGAGCGGAGTGGCGCAGCAGTGCGGGAGTGTGCGGCAGGTGATGTGCAGTGGTGAAGCGCTGAGCCTGGAGTTGCAGGAGCGCTACTTCGAGGTGCTCAGTGCGCCGTTGCACAACTTGTATGGACCAACTGAAGCAGCAGTGGACGTGACCAGTTGGGAGTGCCAGAGAGGTGAACGTGGCACGAGTGTCCCGATCGGGGCGCCGATCGCGAATGTCGAAGTGTATGTGTTGGACGAGCAGATGCGACTGGCGCCGGTTGGAGTAGTGGGGCAGTTGTATCTGGGTGGCGAGTGTGTTGGGCGTGGTTATGTGAGGCAACCAGCACTGACCGCCGAGCGCTTTATTCCGCATCCGTACAGCCGTGAAGGCGGAGCGCGGCTGTATCGCACTGGAGACGAGGGAAGGTATCGCGCGGACGGGAACCTGGAATACGTGGGGCGAGCGGATCAGCAGGTGAAGCTGCGTGGTTATCGGATCGAGTTGGGCGAGATCGAGGCGGTGCTGAGGCAGCACGAGGCGGTGCAGGACGTCGCGGTCGTTGTCACCGCTGAGGCGGGAGAGCAGAAGCGGCTGGTGGCGTATGTAGTGAGTGACGCGCAGCCGACGACGAGTGAGTTGCGACAGTTCATGCAGCAGCGTTTGCCGATGTACATGCTGCCGTCGGTGTTTGTGTTCCTCGAGGCTTTGCCGCTGACGACGAGTGGAAAACTCAATCGCAAGGCTTTGCCGGCGCCCGACAGCAGTAACCGTCCTACGCTCGCTAAAGAATTTGTCTCACCGCGCACACCAACCGAAGAAGTAATGGCGCGGATCTGGACGCAAGTGTTGGGTGTAGAAAAAGTCGGGGTACACGACAACTTCTTCGAACTCGGCGGTCATTCACTGATGGCAACAACTCTGATTTCACGCATTCGCGCATCCTTCTCAGTTGAACTAGCAGTGCCTTACATATTCGAAGCACCAACGGTTGCCCAGCTCGCGCTGGCAATCACTCAGGGCCTGGGTGCGAAAGCTACCGTTCCTGCTATCGAGAGAATTGAAGACGACGATGAGCTCGAATTGCTCGCTCAGCTCGACGACTTCTCAGACGAGGAAGTCGAATCGATGTTGAGAGATCTAGCGACTGTTGATTCTTAAATCCTTCGGTTAACCCAACTAGAAAATTTACCTGCAGCGTTTACGACTGCCTTGTTACTCGGATAACCAGGCAAGTCTTTCAGGAGGTTTTTCCATGGCAAGCTTGGCACGGCGCAAAATCACTATCATCGGGGCGGGGATGGGCGGCACTATGATGGCCATTTTTCTCGCGCGGCGCGGCTTCGAAGTCGATATTTATGAACGCCGCCATGACCTGCGAGTCCACAACGGCGAGCGCGGGCGTTCGATCAATATGACGGTGTCGATCCGCGGGCTTCGCGTCCTTGAAGAGGTTGGCATACTTAATGACAAGCTGCTGTCAAAAACAATCAAGATCAAGGGACGCATGATTCACAATGCGGACGGCACATCCATCTTCCAGCCTTACGGGATTAATGAAGATGAGGTGCTCTATTCCATCGTGCGCAGCGATCTCAATGCGGCGCTGATGAACTACGCTGAGTCTCATCCGAACGTCAAGTTCCATTTCAACACGCGGTGCGTGAAGATTAATAAAGACCTCGGCATGATCGACTTCGAAAATGAAATCACGAAGGAGGGTTTCTCGGTGTCGTCGGATTTGATCGTCGGTGCTGACGGCACTTTCTCAACCGTGCGGCAACAAATGCATCGCGGCGAGCGTGCAAATTTCCATCAGGAGTTTATGAGCCATGGTTACAAGGAACTGGTAATTCCTCCGGGCCGTGATGGCGAGTTCCGGCTCGATCACAATGCACTGCACCTGTGGCCTCGTGGACAGCGTTTGTTCCTCGCGTTGCCAAATTCCGATCATTCTTTTACCGGCACTTGCATTCTTCCGTTTGAAGGTGAACGCAGTTTTGCCTCATTGAAGACGGAAGCCGACGTGCTCGCGCTGTTCAATTCCGAGTTCAAGAGCGCGGTGCCGTTAATGCCGACGTTGACGCACGACTTCCTTCACAATCGTCTCGGCGAGTTTATAACGACGAAGACGAGCCACTGGTATCACAAAGACCAGATCGTATTGCTGGGCGATTCATGTCACACCGTAACTCCGTTTTACGGCCAGGGAATGAACGCAGCTTTTGAGGATTGCCTGGTGATGAACCAATGCATCGGTCAGTATGGCGATGATTGGGAAACGACGTTCATGGAGTACCAGCGCAGTCGAAAGCGAAACACTGATGCGTTGGCCGATCTGTCGCTCAGGAATTTTGACGAGCTTCGCGAAAGCGTGAAATCGCCGTCGTTCGTCGCGCGCAAGCAGCTCGACATCATTTTGAACCGACTGTTTCCGAACACGTGGATTCCTCTCTACACTTTAATCTCTCACAGCGTCATCCCCTACGCCGATGCGATCGACCGAGTAGAGAGACAGCAGCGGCTCGTGAAGATGATGGGGCTCGAGTTGATCTTGTCGACCTTTGCAAGAGCGATGAGTGTGTTGAATTTCATCAAGAACCTGCCGGTGTATTTCCGCGAGAAGATGACGGCCGACCGTTATCAGACTTTGCAACTGAAACCGTCGTCTCCGAAGCGAACGTTCAACACAAATCTCGTCACCGATCAATCCGAGCCTTTGTCATAACCGGCGCCGCTTCATCTGAAGGTTGCCGGCAAGGCATAGCCTTGCCTCACATCGGGCGGCGAAGCCGCAGCGGTTGAGCAAACAAACTTTTGCCGCAAAGCACTGCCATCAAACCCGACGACGACAACAGACCAGAAAGCCACGAGCATATGAACTTCTTTTCAGAGATTTACGGAACGATCTCGTTCATGGCGAAATCTTCGGAAGGTATCAAACACTCCCGAATCACTCTCGCCCTGGTGATCATCACCAGCATTACCACGGGATTGAGCAGCACTGCGCTCGTGGCCCTCATCACTCGTGGTTTGAACGGTAACAGCGCCAACATGCAAAGTCTGATGTGGCCGTTCATCGCGCTCTGCCTGGTATTGCCGGCAAGCAGATCGGTCTCCGCCGTGCTGCTGAATCGCTTCGTGACGACCGCCGGAATGGAACTCCGGATGGAATTGTGTCGCCGCATTCTCGCTTCCCCGCTTCGACTCGTCGAAGAACTTGGTGCGCACCGCATACTCGCTTCCTTGACGGATGACATTCCCGCGATTACGGCGACTCTCGCAAGCCTGCCGGGGTTCTGCATGCAATTGACGATTGTGCTCGGATGCATGGCCTATCTCCTCTGGCTTTCTCCGAAGCTGTTTCTGATCGTGCTGGGTTTCGTCATCGTGGGCGCCGTCAGTTATCGGCTACCGCTCGCCAAAGCAATCAAGCTCTTTCGCTTGTTTCGCCAGGAGTGGGATGCACTGTTCAAATCGTTACAGGCGTTGATCGGCGGAATCAAAGAACTCAAGTTGCATCATCGACGCAGCGAAGCCTTGCTCTGGGAAAGCATCGAGCCGCATTCCATCGCCCACCGTAATTACAACGTCAGGGCAAACACCATCGCTACGCTCGCATCAAGCTGGGGTCAGATCCTGTTCTTTGTTCTGATTGGGTTACTGCTGTTTGGCTTGCGGCGTGGGGCCATCGTTAATCTCGAAGTCCTGACCGGCTACACACTGACCGTTCTCTTCATGATGGGCCCGCTCGAGGCAGTCTTGAACACCCTCGGTGGTTGGACCAGAGCGGCCGTCGCGATCGAAAGAGTGAAGGAACTGGGCATGTTACTACCAATACCTTCATTTAAATCGAGCATAGTTAGTAAGCCTTTGTTCTGGGAAAAACTCGAGCTGCAAAACCTGACTCATACTTATCACCGCGAAGACGAGAACACCGGCTACACCCTGGGTCCCATCGACATGACGATTCGTCGCGGCGAAATGATCTTCGTGACCGGAGGCAATGGCAGCGGCAAGACTACGTTCGCAAAATTGATCAGCGGTCTTTATGCGCCGCAGGATGGCGAGATTCTTCTGGATGGTCAACGCATCACGGATCAGACGAGAGGCCAGTACAGTCAAAACTTCTCGATCATCTTCTATGATTTTTTTCTGTTTGAGACACTGCTCGGTTTGCAGGAAGCGGAACTCGATACAAAGGCGAATGAGTATCTCGAGAAACTGAAATTGAATCACAAGGTAAAGGTCAAGGACGGTGCGTTCGACACTTTAGAGCTGTCGCAGGGACAACGAAAGCGACTCGCGCTGCTGACTGCTTATCTTGAAGATCGGCCTATCTACATTTTTGACGAGTGGGCGGCCGATCAGGACCCGTACTTCAAGCAAGTCTTTTATTTCAATCTCCTGCCGGAACTAAAATCGAAGGGCAAGACTGTGTTAGTCATCACCCACGACGACAGGTATTTCCACCTGGCGGATCGCATCATCAAGCTCACCAACGGCAAGATCGAATATGACCAGCTAGAGCATGGCCCTCAAGTTGGTTTGTTTGCGGATAAAGCGTTCGACCTCTTGCAAGCCGGTCCTCCACACACTGCATAGCTCGGTGCCCACGCAGCACCAACTCAATTCAAATAAAGGAGTGTTCATCATGAAAATAGTTACTTTCACCCTCGTAGTGATTGCGGTGTTCTTCAGTGCGGGAATAGTTTCAGCGCAGACAATGAATCCCGCGTCTGTCAACTCCGCGAACTCCGCAAACACGCCAAGGGTGTATCAGCTAGTCGGCGAGGTGATGGCGGTAGATAAAACCGCGAACCAGGTGAGCATCAAGACAAAAGGTAATGAGGTCGTGGCGCTCTCGTTGGACCAGAACACTGACTACAAACGTGTTCCTCCCGGTGAGACGACTCTGAACAAAGCCGTTGCAGTGACCATGGCAGAGATGGCGATCGGAGATCAGGTCTACGCTCGTGGAATGATCTCGGATAACGGAAACCGCGCACCTGTCCGTCAGTTAGTCATCATGTCGCACGTGGACATCGCACGCAAACACGAACAGGAGCGCGCGGAGTGGCAAAAGCGCGGCATCGTCGGAAGTATCAAGGCGATCAATCCGACCACCAAAGAGATCGCAGTGACGGCGCGCGTACCGGAAGGCACTCGCCAAATCACGATCACCACCGGAGACGCCGTTCGATACCGGCGCTATGAACCGGAATCCGTCAAGTTCAGCAGCGCGCTACCGAGCTCGTTTACCGAGTTGAAAGTCGGCGATCAGATTCGCGCCCTCGGAGACAAGAGCGCAGACGGCACACACTTTACTGCGGAAGAGATCGTGTCCGGAACGTTTCGTACTCTCGTCGGCACGATCACCGAAGTCAATCCGACCACAGCCGAGATCAAGATTAACGAACTGAATACCAAGAAACCGCTGACCGTAGTCACGAAAGAGGAGAGTATGGTTCGACGGATGTCGCCGGAACTAATCGCGATGCTCGTTCCGAAAAAGGGACAACCCGCTCCAGCAGCTCAAGCCGGTGCGCCACCTGCTAAGGCGTCCGAGCCTGCTGCGAACAAGAACGTCGAAGAAGAGCTCGAGAAACTAAAGACTCAGTCGATTTCGGAGCTGCAGCCGGGCGAGATGGTGATCGTTACCAGCACGATCGGCAAGGACGCTTCACGACTCACCGCTATCGCACTCATCAGTGGCGTCAATCCACTCGTGAAAGCGCTACAGGCAAATGCACCCGCACCGTCCAAAGGTCCCAACCAGTTGAATACCGCTCTCGGTTTGCCGAGCAGTATGCAGAGTATCGGCATCGGTTTGCCCTAACTCACCCGCACCGCGCCTTTGCACAAAGAGTCACTTGTCATTGCTCGCGGTTTCGCCGTGTAGATCGCGCTGCGGGCTTCGCCGCGTAGATCCGGCTGCGGCTTCGCCGTGAGATCCGGCTGCGACTTCGCCGTGTAGATCCCGCTACGGCTTCGCCGTGTAGATCCGCTGCGGCTTCGCCGTGTAGATCCGGCTGCGGCTTCGCCGTGTAGATCCGCCGCGGCTTCGCCGTGTAGATCCG
>DATDFT010000313.1:0-10687 GCA_036522475.1 Pyrinomonadaceae bacterium
GGACCAGCAAGGTGCCGTCAGGGACTAACTGAATCGAGGCCTCTAAGAGAACCATCCACTTCCTCTAATCTGTGTGCAAATTGTAGTTGCCGAAAAGCGCGCGAGTCTAACATGCCGCCCAAGGCCGGTCAACCGAACGCCACCACGAACACATGAAAACGCCAAGACGCGACCACGCTTTTACAATGTACTCGCCTTGATTTCTTGTGCGGCTCGCATCGGTTGTACGTGTTACAAGTGGGTTATTGGCATGATCAGGTTGTAGAGACGATCCAGATCGCTCGTGTCGAAAAAACTGATTTCGATCTTTCCTTTTCCCTCTGCGGTTTGCGTGATCTTCACCTGCGTTCCCAAGGCTCGCCGCAATTTAGTCTCAGCCGCCCTGACATTCGGATCAAACTCCTTAACCGCAGCGGATTTCTTCGCCACATTTTCTTCGGCACTTTTGTGTACGAGCAACTCAGTCGCGCGTACCGACAGACCGTCGTCAATGATCTTCCGCGCCATACGTCGCTGGAGGTCTACGTGAGTAAGAGCCAGGAGTGTTCGTGCGTGACCGGTCGATAATTGCCCCTCGGTTACAAGCTGCTGCAAATCATCCGGCAGTCGAAGTAAGCGCAGGTAGTTTGTGATGTACGACCGGTCGCGCCCCACCCGAGCGGCGAGGGCTTCCTGCGTGAGCCCCACGGTGTCGATCAGTTTTTTGTAAGCCAGCGCCTCTTCGATCGGATTGAGGTCCTCGCGCTGAATGTTTTCGATCAACGCAATCTCAAGGAGGCTGTCATCCGGAACGTCTTTTACAACCACTGGCACTCGCGTCAGACCTGCCAGCTTGGCTGCGCGCCAACGCCGCTCGCCCGCGATCAGCTCGTAGCCATCGCTGCGCCGCCGCACCAGCAGGGGCTGTACGATCCCGTGGCTTCGGATTGACTCCGCCAGACTCTGCAAGCTCGCTTCGTCAAAATGCGTGCGAGGCTGCATAGAACCGGGCACAATCGATTCGAGTTCAACTTCGGTTGGTTCAGAGCCGAGATCAATCGTGCGGTCAGAGGAAAGAAGAGCTCCCAGCCCCCGACCCAGCGCTTTTCGATTCATTGACAATCTCCCTGGCTAATTGTGAGTAAGCTTCAGCCCCCTTGGAGTGTGCGTCGTAACTGATGATTGGCTTTCCGTAACTCGGCGCCTCTGCGAGCCTGACATTTCTCGGGATCACTGTTTGGAAGACTTGCAGTCCGTAGAAGTCGCGCAGGTCCGCAGCGACGGCAGCCGAAAGGTTCGATCGTACGTCGTACATCGTGAGCAACAGACCTTCGATCATTAGACCCGGATTGTGAAGCCGCCGGATGCGTGCGAGAGTGTCGAAGAGCTCGGTCACGCCTTCGAGTGCGTAGTACTCACACTGAATCGGAACCAGCAGCGACTTGGCGGCGGTGAGTGCGTTGAGCGTCAACAGTCCAAGCGACGGCGGACAATCGATAATGATGTAATCGTAGTTCGCCTCCACACTCGCGAGGGCGTTCTTCAGCCTGAACTCACGACGCTCGACATCAACGAGCTCGATCTCGGCGCCTGCTAAATCTTTGTTTGACGGAACGACCTGAAGGGTCTGAATCGTGGTCGGCATCGCGATCGCGGAGATCGGCTCATCCAGGACGATGCTGTGGTAAAGCCCGCGCCGGAAGCTGCCGCGCTGTATCCCGACACCGGAGGTCGCATTGCCCTGCGGGTCTGCGTCGACGAGCAGAACGCGATTCCCCCAATTAGCGATGATCGCAGCCAGATTGACGGCGGTGGTCGTCTTTCCGACCCCACCCTTTTGGTTGGCGACGGCTACCGATTTAGCCATAAGCGCTAAACCTAACACAGTCGGGGCAAACGAGCCACAACAAGGATGTTTCACGTGTCCCGTTGCCCAAGACGTCTGATGGGACACGTGAAACCCCAGGCCAGAACAGGTCAGAAAACCGACTTGTCGCTTGAAATTCTTTTACGGATTTTTTTGCTGGGTGGCGAGATAGGCGAGGAGTGTTGAGAGCGCCCCGGGTGTCAGACCCGGGAGGCGACGGGCTTCACCAAAGGTTAGCGGTTGGGCGCGGTCGAGGCGTTCGACGATCTCGTTTGAGAGACCTGCGATGCCGCGGAAAGCTGTTTGGCGTGGAATTTTGAGAGTGTCATGCTGGTAGAGCTTTGCGACGGCCGCTCGCTGGGTGTCGAGATAACCCGCATAGAGCGAGTCGGCGAGAACCGAGTTCAGATCGGCTTCGGCGACTGGCTTCACTTCGTTCGGCAAGAGTGAGGCGATCAGATCCGCAGTCACCTTGGGGCGCTTCGCCAACTGTGAGAGCGAAATCGAATCTCCCAAGTCGCTTCCAATCAACGCTGAGACTGCGGCGTGCTGCGCGCTCGAACGTCGCAAGCGAACGTTCTCAAGCGCGGCTCGCAATCTTCCGAGCCGGTCCTGTCGTGCATTGAACCGCTCCCAGTCGGAATTTCCGACCAACCCCAGTCCCCTGCCATAACGCTCGAGTCGTTCGTCCGCATTGTCATAACGTAGCGCGAGCCGGTACTCAGCGCGTGAGGTAAAAATCCGATACGGCTCGTCCACTCCCTGCTTGATTAGATCCTCCACGAGCACTCCTATATATGACTCCTCGCGCCGCAGCCGCAGCGATTGTCGGTGCTGCGTGTACAGTGCCGCGTTGATTCCGGCAAGAAGTCCCTGGCAAGCAGCTTCCTCGTACCCGGTGGTGCCATTGATTTGACCGGCATGAAAAAGGCCCGGAACGCGAGCCGTCTGCAGATCCGGCCCTAGTTCTCGCGGGTCAACGAAGTCGTATTCGATCGCATAGCCGGGACGAATGATGCGCGTCTCCACGAGCCCGGGAATCATGCGCACCAGGTCCTGCTGCATCTCCGCCGGCAGCGAGGTTGAAAAGCCGTTCAGATAGACTTCGTTCGTGTCGTGACCCTCCGGTTCGAGGAAGAGCTGGTGGCGAGACTTGTCTGAAAACTTAACGACCTTGTCTTCAATCGACGGGCAGTACCGCGGACCGACACCTTTGATCTTTCCGGAATAAAGTGGTGACTCAGCGATGTTCGCACGAATCGCATCATGCACTTGTTCGGTCGTGTAGCCGATGTAACAGTTGATCTGTTTCTGCTCGAGACTGTCGGTCGCAAACGAAAACGGGACCGGTATCTCGTCGCCGGGCTGTGGCTCGAATGCACTCCAATCGATCGTCCTGCCGTCGAGACGTGGCGGCGTTCCCGTCTTCAAACGTCCAACTGGAAAACCGAGGCGCTTCAACGCTTCAGAGAGCTCGATAGCGGCGGGCTCTCCGGCGCGCCCGCCTGAATACGTTCTGCGGCCAGTATGAATGAGACCATTCAAAAACGTTCCCGTCGCAACCACGACTGCCTTCGCACCAAAATACCGGCCGTCCTCCAGAACGACGCCTGCCAGTTTCCCGTGGTCGACCACAAAATCGACGACTTTGCCCTGACGGAGATGAAGATTTGAAATGGCCTCAAGAGTTCGTCGCATTTCGCTGCGATACCGCATGCGATCTGCCTGAGCTCTCGGCGACTGCACCGCCGGTCCGCGCGAACGGTTGAGTAGTCGAAACTGAATGCCGGTCCGATCGATGACGCGGCCCATGATTCCGCCGAGCGCATCGATTTCTCGCACGAGGTGTCCCTTCGCGATCCCGCCGATCGCGGGATTGCACGACATCTGCCCGACGAGATCGAGGTTCAACGTGATCAGTCCGGTTTCGGCGCCAAGACGCGCGGCAGCAGACGCCGCCTCGCAGCCTGCGTGGCCGGCGCCAATCACAATTACATCGAACACCTCATCAAACGACATGACTTACTTCCCAATACAAAACGTCGCGAAGATCTCCGACAGAATATCTTCGGTCGTTGTTTCTCCGGTGATCTGTCCCATGAACCGCAACGCGTTATGCAGCGGCGCCAGAACGATCTCTTCGCTGTGTCTCATCTGCAACGCAGTTCGCGCTTCCTCCAGTTCACGCTGAGCGTTACACAATAGATCGTAGTGGCGAGCGTTTGTTATCAACAAGCCGCCGTCTTCGATACCGTTGTTATTCAAACTCGCCAGGATCGCTGAACGCAACGTCGCCAATCCCTCACCAGTTCGCGCGGATACATTAATCGGTTGCAGTTCGTTAATACAACTTGTCGATGCAGAGTTGAACTCCGGTAGATCACTTTTGTTGATGATCACGAGTCGCCGCGTGTGCGAGGTTTGAGTTAACAAATCATGGTCCGATGGTCCAAGTTCGGTCGAGCCATCGAGGACCACGAGCACAAGATCCGAATCACCCATCGCACGTCGCGTTCGTTCTATACCCAGCGTTTCAATGCCGTCAGTTGTTTCGCGAACCCCGGCCGTGTCAGTGAGAATAACCGGAATGCCTTCGAGGTCGATTGCTTCAGAAAGAGTGTCCCTGGTCGTGCCCGGAATATGAGTGACGATGGCGCGCTCTCGTTCTATTAAGCTATTGAAAAGACTAGACTTGCCGACATTCGGCCGGCCCGTGATCGCGACCTTTATCCCTTCCTGAAGCAGGCGTCCGGCGGCGTAAGTCCGAGCGAGCTTTTCAACACCGGCACTTACGGCGAGCAACTCATTTTCAATCTCCTGAGCACGCGGCGCGGGAAGGTCGTCTTCGACAAATTCCAGAGCCGACTCCAACACAACGATCACTTCGACGAGTTTTTCTTTCAGAGGAGCGAGCGCGTTCGAGAGCTCTCCGTTAAGTTGTCGGGAAGCTTGTTTGACTGCGGCGTCAGTCTGCGCAGCGATCAGATCGCGAATCGCTTCGGCCTGAGCGAGGTTTATTTTTCCGTTCGACAAGGCGCGGAAGGTGAACTCACCTGGACCAGCCAGCACTGCGCCAAGCTCGAGCGTCGTATCGATAATGCTCCGGACTACTGCCGGCGATCCGTGACAACTGATCTCGACCACGTCTTCACCGGTTAGTGAATGAGGCGCACGAAAGCACGTCAGCAACACCTGGTCCAACTTTTCATTGTCGTGAGGACGCGCCAAGGTCGTGAGCGTTGCTCGCCTGTCTTGAACTTCATGCAAACCCATCCGCTCCGCGATCGCGACCGCGTCGGCACCACTGAGACGGATGACAGCAAGAGCTCCGCGACCTCTTGGCGTGGATAGTGCGACGATCGTACTCATCGTGAGTTAAACGGGAGATTTAGTTTTATACCAGGAGGGCTTTATGAATCTTTGCGGGCCGCGCTCTTTCGACCAATTCTCAACTTGCGATCCGACCCCTCGCCGATCGACTCGGTATAGAGATCGGCACTGTCAGCGAGCGTCAGGTGGATGATCCTTCTTTCGTTTGCACTCATCGGTTCAAACGTAAACGGCATTCCCGTTTGGCGAACACGATTCGCGGCAAGATTCGCCATTGCCTGTAGCTCTGCTTCGCGAGTTGCGCGAAAGCCGTGCACGTCACAAACAAGTCGCGCGCCGCCCGTCAGACTTCTTCCAAAGACCTGGTTGATGAGGTGTTGCAACGCCTCGAGCAGCTCGCCCGTCTGTGCTTGCAATAATTCGGCATCATGACCCTCGATATCGAGGACTTCGCCAGCGATACCATGCTTTACGCCGACACGTAATTGCAGACCTGTTTTATCAAACACATCGTCGAGAAACTCCGCTGCTTGTTGCGACACCTCTGTCATTTAACTTGAACCCTCACTCGCTGCCGCCGGCCTGTCCAACTTTTTCTTTCGCCCCGAAGTCCCTTTCGCTGGCGGCGCCGGAACCTCCTGGTCGTCGGAGTTGGTCCAACGGTTGATCAGGAATTGTTGACTAAACCCGACGATATTACCAACGAGCCAATACAAAACTAAACCCGACGGCGCACTCCACAAAATGTAAAGCATGAAGACCGGCATACCGATCGCCATCATTTTTCGCTGCAAAGGATCCGCGGAAGGTGCAGGCGTGACGAGTTGCAGCACCACCATCGTGGCCGTCATCAGGATCGGTAGGATATGTATCAGGTACGGTTCTGCGGCCGAGAGATCGGGAATCCAAAGGAAACTCGCCTGTCGAAAATCGAGCGATATCGTGATGGCGCGATAGAGCGCAAACAGAAACGGCATCTGAATCAGCAACGGCAAACACCCGCCGAGTGGATTGCCTTCTTTCATCAGCCGCAGTTGGTCCATCTGCAATTCTTTCAGACGGGGATCATTCTGCTTCATCCCCTTCATCTTCTCTTGCAGCTCTTTCATCTGCGGCGCGAGCTTCTGCGCTTTCTTCATCGATTTTGAAGAGCGCCACTTGAGCGGGAAGAAAAGCGAGTAGATGACAATCGTGAAGAGAATGATCGCGATGCCGTAACTACCGGTAACTCCGGACAGGAACGTAATCGCCTGAAGGATTGGAATGGCTAAGGGACGTGAAATCCACCCGAGATAGCCGTAGTCGATCAATCCGTCGAGATCGATTGGCCGATTGACCAACCCGCTGATCACTTCACTGCTCCTCGTTAACAGATCGTGATCCTTCGGGCCTGCAAATATGACAGTGCGCGATCCATCAGCCGCTATCGGCACGTAACCCGTGATCAAAAATCTCTTTTCGGCATTGCCGCCGCCGTTTGGCTTGTAGTCGTAAGCAGCGGTCCGGTATTCAACTCCTTCCGTCTTTGCCGCCGGGACAGCAACCATCGCGAAATACGTGTCACCGACACCCGCCCAGTCGACGACACCATTTAGCACCAATCGATCCGGACTGTTTTTGTTTGTATTGATTCCCGCCGGCGGATGGCGTTCGAGTTTGTTGTTTACAAACGAAACTGCCTCGGGCGCGACTGAGTAGAACGTGTGATGACTGACGCCCTGGTCACCGATGCTTGGTCCAATCGCGAGCTTTACCTGCGGCAGTGCCTGGTCGCCGCGTTTTACTGAAACTGAAAAATCTGTTGCGTAACGCTCGGCGTCGAAAGTAATCCGCTTCCTTACCTGAGTTCCGTTCGAGTCCTCGAGTACGAACGTTAGTTCCTTCTTCTCACCTGGTCCAACACTCACTTCCGCGTCGCCGTTCGTGTCGAGTCCTTCGACTTTGTAAGTGCTGGAACTAAGCGCCGCATCGAACGCCGCGTCGCCAGTTTGCAACTGAAGTGGGACCATGCGTGGCTGGCGCTTCAATCCCTCAGGCGAGATCAGTTCGAGAGGTTTTTTATCACTCCTGCGACCGGCAACTGAGTAGATGGGCTTCTCACCGTCGTTCTTCTTGTTGACCTTGATTATCCAACTGACTGGTTCCGCTCCGAGCGTGTCAAACTTCACGTCGTAGAGTGGTGTTTTTACTGTGATTATGCGCTGCGGTGCGGCGCTCACGTTAGGCGCTACTACAGTCGCTGGCGCTGTCGTGTCATTGGTGGAACTCGCTGTTTGCTGCGTTGCTGCCGGACTGGCTGTTGGTGATGGAGTCGCGCCCGGTTTTTGAGTCGCAGGTGGAGCCGGATAGAAATAAGTCCACAGAAACAGAATCGCTGAGGAGAGTACTAAAGCAATTAAAAGTCGTTTTTGTTGCATCGTGTAGCAGAGGTGCTAAGCATCCTCTCTCATAACAACATCACTAATCACTTAACCGGATCATATCCACCCGGATGGAACGGATGGCAACGGAACAATCGACGTATCGCCATGCCGGTGCCGCGCCAGGCGCCGTAGCGCGAGACCGCGTCAGCAGCGTATTCCGAACATGTGGGAATGAATCTGCACGAAGGGGGTAGAAGCGGTGAAATCGCAAACTTATAAACTTTGAGTAATGAGATCAGAACGCTCTTCACACATCTAATGACTTAACAACAGTATCGCGCGTCTCCAACCTTGCAACCTTCTCGATGATTCCCTTCAACTCCTCGCAGGGTGCGTTAACTTTTTGACTTAAAACTGCGGCCTTCGCGTTCAGCACCCAATCGTATTTGGTTATCAACTCGTGTAGAGACGTTTCATTCAAGCGAAAGGTTTCACGCAGCAAGCGCTTCGCGCGATTTCGCTGCACCGCTTTGCCGAGTGCCTTTTTCGAAGCCGTCACCCCGAGGCGATGATTCGGTTCCTGGTTTTCAATAACAAACGCGGTGATGAATACGCCTTCATACCGCTTCCCGTTCCGGTAGACGTACTGGAATTCTGCAGTATCCCGCAAATACTTCCGCATGCATTAACAGAATTGTGACCATTTCAATAATGGGCAGGAGTAAGACGCTTTCTTCCCTTGGCGCGACGTCGTTTCAGCACCAGACGACCGTTCTTGGTGGCCATTCGGGCCCGAAAGCCGTGGGTCTTCGCGCGTCGTCTATTGTTCGGTTGAAAGGTGCGCTTCGACATGGAAATGAATTCTCCTTATAAACGAAAACGGTAAGACTAATCGCGGCTCTGGTTTATGTCAAGGAAACGGGCCGCAGATTTACGCTGAAGGACGTGGATAAATTCCCGAACTAGGGGATCGGCGTTCTCTCGCGAAATCCGCGAGTATTCAACAATGATGTGTACTAGAACCGGCCTCGATTTGGTCAAGACTCAGATCGTTTAGATGGCGATCAGGTGGCGTTGTTTTATTCCATAACCCAGCTTGATCATTCCGAATCTTCATGTTAGTCTCCGCAGGCTTCGAGAATCACCGACCTGTAAACAATTGATAAATAAAGGCTTTAAAGGGATACTTTAACACCGGGGAGGTTTTTCCACTTGCTGTGGAAAACGTTGTGGAAAACCTTTCGCGGTCGACTATTCAGTGGCCGGACTAAGGAATAACGGGATAGGAATAGGTTAGAGTTCCGCGCTCAACCCGACCGCGTTCAACGTTCGGTTTCGGTGCGCCGCTTTAGTCAAATTGATGCCTACCCTGAACGGATTTTTCGATGAGCGCTTCTGTAGAGACGAATGTTTGGGGCAGGATACTTCACTCACTCAAGGGCCGGCTAAATCAACAAACTCTCGATACCTGGTTTAGTCCGATCCAATTCGAAAGCCTGGATAGCTCGCAGCACGTTCTTCGATTGCGTGCGCCAAACCAGGATGTGAAGGATTGGGTCGTTAGCAACTACGGCAAGGTACTCTCCGAGTCGCTGAATGAGGTGCGATTGTCAGGCTACTCCGTGGGCTGGGTAGTCGGTAAAGTTGCGGATTGGGTTCCGGAACCACCGATCACTCTCCCGCCCGCTGAGTCTCTGATTAACACGGATGCGATTCCTCTTGTCACAGTAAGTGAACCGGTCCCAGCGCCACCAGAACCCTCACTCAGCGCAAAATATACTTACGAGAGTTTCGTCGTCGGCTCGTGCAATCAGTTTGCACACGCCGCTTCGCTCGCCGTAGCTGAAGCTCCAGGTCGAACTTACAATCCGCTCTATCTCTACGGTGGTGTCGGCTTGGGTAAGACGCACCTGATGCACGCTTGCGGCCACGCCATCAAAGCACGCAATCAACACCTCAAACTCTGCTACATCTCGTCCGAGCGTTTCATGAACGATCTCATCAACGCGATCCGTTACGACAAAACGCAGAGCTTTCGTGAGAAGTATCGATCGGTTGACGTGTTGTTGATTGACGACGTGCAATTCATGGCCGGCAAGGAACGTACACAAGAGGAATTCTTCCACACTTTCAATGCGCTCTACGATCAGCAGAAACAGATCGTGATCAGTTCCGACTGTCCGCCGCGTGAGATACCAACCCTCGAGGAGCGTTTACACTCGCGTTTCGAATGGGGTTTGATTGCCGACATCGAACCACCGGATCTTGAAACCAAGATCGCGATTCTGAAAAGAAAAGGCGACTTGATTGGTGTGAGTATTCCTGACGACGTCGCGATGTTTATCGCTGGTCGAGTGAAAAGCAACGTCCGCGAGCTCGAAGGTTCGTTAGTTCGTTTAATCGCGATCGCTTCTCTCCGCGGTGAGCCGATTTCAAAGAGCCTGGCCCAGGATGCGATTCGCAACATCGCTAAAGAAGAAGAGTCGGGCGTTGTTACGATTCAGCAGATTCAAAAGCTTGTGGCCTCGACTTATAAACTGACCATCGAGGAATTGATTTCGAAAAATAATGCGCGGCAAATCTCACATCCTCGTCAGGTCGCGATGTATCTCTGCAAGCACCTGACAAAACATAGCTACCCGGAGATTGGTCGTGCATTCGGCGGCAAACATCACACCACGGTCATGCATTCAGTTGAAAAAATCGAAGCGCTGGTCGCGACCGATGAAACTGTGCAGCGCCTCATCAGCGAACTCTCGGAGTCGTTGCAAAAATAGATCGACAACCGAAAATATTCACAGTCCACTAAGAACGTTTTGTGGAAATATGTTAATGTTCACGTCTTCTAAAATTTTCCGAAACTGCAAGTGGAATTTTGAACAGGTTTCCACAGGCTTGAGAGCGTCTTAAGTAGTTAGAGAAGTTACGTTTAAGTTTTTATTCACAAATCCACAGGCCCTACTACTACTGCTGAAAATAAATATTGGTTTTTAGATTCGGTAAGTAGAAGAATCCGCGAGCGGTTTGTGGATTTCGAAGGAGTGATGGCGATGCAATTCGTAGTGAGTAAGCAGAACCTGCAAAAAGAACTCGGCTTCGTTCAGGGAGTCGTCGAAAAGAAAAACACGATACCGGTTCTTTCAAACAT
>DATDFT010000314.1:0-12185 GCA_036522475.1 Pyrinomonadaceae bacterium
AGGCGCCGTTAATTTATCGCCGATTGCGTCTTCGAGGCCGAGCGCCATCGAAGTCGCTGCTTTGCCGATCGCAATCGAATAGATCGGACCAGCAGGTAGGTCGAGCGGCACGTGTTTGACTGCTTCGCGAGGATCTACCGACGAGAGTGCGTGGTCAAAAATCGCGCGGGCGTGACGATGCAAATCTGCGTTCATCCGCGAAAATCTGCGGCTTAAACGTCTGCTGCCGCCATCTCATCCCAGTCTGCCACCATCTCGTACGCGCGCCCGAGCACAGGTCGTGGGCGAGAACCGTCTGCCTGCCCGATCAACCCTTCGCGCTCCATCACGTCGAGAATCGCTGCGGCACGCCCGTAACCGATGCGCAGCCTTCGTTGCAGCACTGAGGTTGACGCACGCTTCATCTCGACGCAAATCCGCAATGCTTCTTCAAACAGTTCGTCGTGTTCGCCATCCGCGGCTTCCAACCCGAGCGCTTCTTCGTCTGACTGCGTGATACTTTCGTCGTAAGCGGGCGGGCCCTGCGATTTGATGTGCGAGACGATGCGACCGATCTCGGTTTCATCGATGTAAGCGCCGTGAACACGGATCAAACGCGACGTGCCCGGCGGCAGAAAGAGCATGTCGCCGCGACCGAGAAGTTGCTCGGCGCCGTTTGTGTCGATGATCGTGCGCGAGTCGATCTTTGACGACACGCGGAACGAAATGCGCGAAGGAAAGTTTGCCTTAATCAAACCAGTGATGACATCGACCGACGGTCGTTGCGTCGCCAACACGAGGTGAATACCGACAGCGCGCGCCATCTGCGCGAGCCGCGTGATCGACTCTTCAACCTCGCGACCCGACGTCATCATCAGGTCCGCAAGCTCATCGATGATGATCACGATATAAGGCAGCGGC
Organism: Pyrinomonadaceae bacterium; assembly: GCA_036522475.1. Taxonomy (GTDB): domain Bacteria; phylum Acidobacteriota; class Blastocatellia; order Pyrinomonadales; family Pyrinomonadaceae; genus PSRF01. The sequence continues at coordinate 901 of DATDFT010000314.1, forward strand.
TTCCACGGACCGCCTTTGTCGTCGTACTCCTTGACGAGATTGCGACGCATGATCTCCGTGTTGTAACCGTCGATGTTGCGCACGCCCCAGCCCGCAAGATCGCGATAACGACGCTCCATTTCCGCCACCGCCCACTTGAGCGAACGCGCCGCAAGCTTCGGATCGACGATGATGGGCGTTGCGAGATGCGGAATGTCTTCGTAGAGACCGAGCTCGAGTCGCTTTGGATCGATCAGGATGAACTTCACTTCATCGGGTCGCGCGCGATAGAGAATCGAAACGATCAGGGCATTCACGCCGACCGACTTACCCGAACCCGTTGTTCCGGCAATCAAAAGGTGCGGCATCTTCGCGAGGTCAGCAACGTAGTTGAGCCCATCAATTGTTTTGCCCAGCGCGATGGTCAGCTTCGAAGCCGACTCGCGGAACGGTCGCGACTCAATCACCTCGCGCAAGAAGATCGTCTCCCGGCGCGGATTCGGAACTTCAATACCGACGTGCGGCTTGCCAGGCATGCGATCGATGCGAATCGACTCAGCCTTCAGCGCGAGACACAGATCGTCAACGAGCGACACGACGCGCGAATACTTCACGCCCGGATCGGGTTTGAACTCGTAAGTTGTGACGACCGGACCAGGACAGATGTGTTTGATCTGGCCCGTGACGTTGAACTCTTTGCACTTTTCGGCAAGACGAGTGGCAAGTCCGAGCAACTCAGTATCAGCCTGTTCGCTGTGCGGTGGCGCTTCGTTCAGGAATTCAAGCGGCGGCAGGCCGTAGTCGTTGTAGTCAACTCGACGGCTTGCATCGAAAGGCAGTTTGCCGGTCGCGGGCGCCTCGGTTTTAGTGCGCAGGACCGAAGCTCCTTTGACCATCTCTGTCGCATCGTCTTCGTCGTCTGCCAGATCGGGCTCGGGAGTAATCGTTCGTCTACGGCCCGGCGAAGCAGGCGCTGCCACACCAACACCCGCGGCCGCGGCGGCGGCATTCCCTTGCGGTTCGTTAACAACCCAACTCGTTTCGTTGCGAATCACTGCCGGCTGTTCAGCAATCGGAGCGACCGGTTCCTTCATGAAGTCAGCCACGCGTTCTGCGGGGGTCAAGTTCAACGTCTGTTTCAGTGTGCTCTTTGCTGCATCACGTTCAGCTTTGATCGCCGCCTTCGTTTCGCGTTTCACCCGGGCATTCTCAGCGCGCATTTGTCGCCACGCACGGAATCGTTCCGGCAGTTTGCCGACAAATGCGAAGCGCGTGCTGATCGCGTTGATGATGATTTCGTAGAGCCGAACGAACGAGATGTTGGTTGCGAGAAGCAAACCGCTGGCTGCGATCGCCACCAGCAATACCGTAGCGCCGACGTTGCTGAGTCCACTCGCCAAACCCTGCGAGATCACGGCACCGAGTAGTCCACCCGGTTGCACACTCGAATCAAACAGCGGTCGCAAGTGTGAGATCGAGAGAAGCGCCGCAGTTGCAGCGACGAGCACAACCAGGCCGACGATGCGCGTCCACGGACGATGAATCGCACTCGGATGGAAACGCCGCCATGCGGCTGCGAATAGCAGCAGCGGCAACAGGTACGCAGCGAGACCGATGAACTGAAGTGCAGTGGCGGCAACGTTCGCGCCGATCGAGCCGGCCCAGTTCTGCGTCTGCGCCTGTCCGGCCGAGTTCCACGACGGATCGTTCGGATAGAACGCCGCCGAGATCAGGCACAGCGCGAGGAGCAGTCCGAGTGCGATGAAAAGAATCGCGAGGATCTCGTTGCCACGACCGGCGCGCGGGATGATCACGCGCGGTCTTTCTTCGATGTGTGTAGTAGTCGCCATACTAACTCCAAACGCAAACTGCTCGACCTACGCCGCTTTGCGAGCCAGCAGGTAGGCCTTGATGAAGTCGTCGATGTCGCCGCCGAGCACTGCGTCGACGTTACCTCGTTCCAGTTTAGTGCGAGTGTCTTTTACCAACTGATAGGGCGCGAGTACATAACTTCTGATTTGCGACCCGAATGAAATGTCGGCCTTGTTGGCTTCGAGTTCGGCGGTTTCAGCCCGCCGCCGTTCTAACTCGAGTTCATAAAGACGTGAGCGCAGCACCTGCATGGCAACTGCTCGATTCTGGTGTTGTGAACGTTGATTCTGACAGGAAACGACGATGCCCGTCGGTATGTGTGTGATGCGAACGGCGGAGTCGGTGGTGTTGATGTGTTGACCGCCGGCGCCGGTGGCGCGGTAAGTATCGACGCGCAGGTCTTTGTCGTTGATCTCGACTTCGATGTCCTCGTCGATCTCCGGATAAACGAAGAGCGATGCGAATGATGTGTGTCGCCTTGCGGCTTGATCAAAAGGCGAGATGCGGACTAACCGGTGCACACCGGCTTCGGCAGCCAGCAACCCGTAGGCGTATTCGCCTTCAACTCTGAATGTCACGCTCTTCAGTCCGGCCTCCTCGCCCGGTTGATACTCGAGCACTTCAGCCTTAAAGCCGCGTTGCTCGGCCCACTTCAGATACATGCGCAGCAGCATCTCGGCCCAATCCTGCGATTCGGTGCCGCCCGCGCCCGGATGAATCGTGCAAATAGCATTACGACGATCGTTGTCGCCGGCCAGCAGCATTTCCGTCTCGGCCTGGCCCAACTGATGTTCAAGTTGTTCGAGTAACGATTGCAGTTCTTTGATCGATGTCTCGTCTTCTTCGGCAAACTCAAAGAGCACTTCCGCGTCGGCGATCTGCGATTCGAAGTATTCCTGGCGTTCAATTTTCTTCTCGACGCGACTGCGAACCTGCAACAGCTTTTGTGCGGCCTCCTGATCGTTCCAGAAATCGGGCGCCGACGCCTGCGCTTCGATCTTGTTCAACTCTTCGCGACGCGCAGGGACATCAAAGAAACCTCCCGAGTTGTGTTACGCGCGCGCGCAGGTCGTCAAACGAGGTCCGTAATTCCTGAATTGATAAAGTGTCCATAGTCAGTTATTAGACAGGATTTACAAGATTTTCAAAATGTGCAGGATAAATCTTGTTCATCTTGTGAATCTTGTAAATCCTGTCAAAAAAACAATCAACGTAATCACAGCGCAAAGTTGTACGAACAGATCGCCGTGACGGGTGTAGCCCGTGTCTTGTGCGTCGGACGGATCGACGGACCAGATCCTGACGTCTGCCTCAAACGGCTTCGTCAGATTCTCAACTGCGCCGTGCGCGCCGATATATCCCGTCAAGCCGCTGTTCGTAACGCGCAGCACCGGCCGGCCATTCTCAACTGCGCGAAAGATCGCGTTGGCGAGATGTTGTCGCATCACCGCGGTCGGCCCGAGATAACCGTCGTTCGAAATATTGATCAGCACGTTCGCGCCTTCACTCGTCAACCGGCGCGCGATCCACGGATACGCCGACTCGATGCAGATAAACACGCCTGCGCGGCGATGCGTGCCGAACGGCATCAGCGTGTACTTGCTGCCCGGCGTGAACTCACCAACGAGCCCACTTATCAAAGACGCTCCCGGTAACCAATGCGGGAGCGGCACATATTCGCCAAACGGCATCAGGCGAATCTTATCATACTGCGAGATCAGGCGGCCCTCTTGATTTACGAGCAGCGCGGAATTGTATGAGCCGTCGTTAGGCGCGGGCTCGAGCGAGTTGAAGAGTAACGACGTGTGATTCTCACGCGTGAAGTTTGCGACGAGCTCCTGAAACGATCTGTCGGTGGCGTAGGTGAAGTTCATCGGCGACTCGGGCCAGATCACGAGTCGTGGTCCAGGATGGTCGCCGAGACTCTTGAGTGCCGCGGTGCTCATCGACAAGTGACGTTCGCGTAACGCGTTCATCTCGTCGACAGTCTTGACCATCGTCATCGGCACGTTTGGTTGCACGGCCACGACCTTCACGTCGTCTTCCGGTGAGTAGATGTAATCCACGATCTGCCACTGGAAGACGGCCTCCACCATCACGAGAGCGATAGCCAACGAGGTCAACGCAGATGCTGCGATGGTCCATCGGGTCCGTTTTGTTACCAGCAGGGCGATGACTGAATTGACCGCGACGATCAGAAAACTGATTAGATAAACGCCACCCCATCTCGCGGGCTGAATCAGGAAGGGATGGAAGGCTTGCGAGTAACCGAGGGCGTTCCAGAGTTGGCCGGTCACGCCGAGGCGAACCCACTCGAAGGCAGTCCAAAAGATGGGCGCCAGCAGCACGCTCATGTGACCCCACTTGCGAATGGCGAGTGCAGCCAGTAAAGCGAAGAACCCGTGGAAGACGCCGACGACGAGTGCGGCCGGAATAAGTAATAAATAAGCCGGCACGGTAGGAATGCCGCCGTAGTGGATCATCGAGTAAGTGAGCCAGTAACAGGTCGCGTAGAAGAAGACCGATCCGGTGGCCCAGCCGAGTATGAACGCTTTGAGTGGAGACGGATCGCGAGCGATGACGACGAGCAACGGAACTAAAGCGATCCACGCGAGGGGATAGAGCTCGAAGTTAGGGAACGAGAAGATCAGGAGGAGTGTTGTGGCGCCGGCCGCGCCCCACTCGCCCCGAGAAGCTACTTGCCGCATCGCGGATGAGTCTAAAAATTTTTTTCTGCGACAGCAAATTCAATCTGATTGCGAGTGGTCAATAAGCTGGTTTTTGACTCAAAAAGACAGAATTCGTCACTGCCAGAGTGACAATTTTCGTCTCTGCGTATCTCTGCGGTCATAGCTGCGATCTCTGCGTTGAAAGGCGCTGTGTCAACGCAGAGATACGCAGAGGACCGCAGAGATACGCAGAGAGACCGAATTTAAAAGCGGGAGAACCCAGTCATTTCTGACTGGGTCCACGTTTCGGGGGGAAGCACTGAAGGAACGCTCGGAAGGTAGCTGGCGCAGCGGCAGGCGGCGCTCAGGGGATGTTGGCGGCGGGGGCACGGCGACCATTGCGTCATTCCGTGTCGTGCCGCGTATCTACTGAGCACGCGCTGTGCCAAAAAACCACGCTAGTTATCCATCGTCGCTAATTACCCATCGTCACCTGGCGTTGCAGTGCGATTGCTTCCTGATTGTTCGGATCGATGTTGATTGCGCTCAGTGCATACTTGCGCGCCTCGCCGCGATCGCCTCGATCCAGGAAAATCCTACCGAGTAGAATGTGCGCATCGATCAGTTTCGGGTCCCAGAAGATCGCGGTCTTAAGGGCAGCGATGGCTGCCTCCTGATCGCTGCGACGAAGATTGATGCGGCCGCTCAAGAGATATGCTTCCGCGTTAGTCGGCTCGATCATCACGACGCGATGCAGCTCCGGCAAAGCCTCTTCATCGCGACCAGCCTGATACAGGTCGCGCGCCTTCACCAATAAATCCTGCGTTGCCGAACTCGGCGTACCCATGTCCGCAGTCATTTTCTTATCGCGATCGAGACCAAAGACTTCCTCGCGATTCAACACGTCCCGCATGCGCAGGGTGACGCCGCTGGTCGTCTGCGATTTTTCCCACTCCGTTTCCCACTTGGCATACGCAGTTCGCAGGTAGCGACGCGCCATGTCGTCGGCGGCAGTCGCGGCTTCGTGATTACCGAGCTTCGCGAGTGATTTCGCGAAGAGGAAATAGGCCTGCCCGTCCTGCTGATCGGAAGTGATCACGGGCCGAAACTGATCGGCTGCTTCGGAATACTTACCCGCGAGGAACAGTGCGTAGCCGTAATTGAAGTGCACCATCGGATCCTGTGGCGCAGACTTGGACGCCTGCGTCAGGAAGTCAGTGCCCTGGGTCAGCAAACGGGTGCGTTCCGCGTCGTTCTTGTTTTCTCGCGCGGCCTGCACCGCGACTGCGCCGGCGTTGTTGTAGACATCGATCAGCGGCAGGTCACTCGACAGCGGCACGACCGTCGCGAGCGCGCGTCCATAGTCGCCGAGCTTCGTGTAACCGAGACTCGCATAGAAAGCAGCTTCCGCGTAGTGCGGTTCTTTTTTCTGAATCTTTGAGAAATACTCGGTGGCATCTTTCCAGTTGCCGAGACTCATGTAACCACGGCCCAGCTCGAATGCCGCCTGCGGATAAACCGCGCCGCCGAGCGCTTCAGCGTAGAAGCGCAGGGCGTTTTTCAAATAATTCGCGCGCACTTCATCGCGCAGCTCGAGTTGTACTGCCTTGACGTAAGCTTCGAACGCTTTCTGCGGAATCTTGGTGGCTTCCTGGACGATCTGGTTCTGCGAAAACGGCAGAGCCTTGTCGCGCTGATAAAGAATCTGGTAGGCGAGACGTCCGTGGATGTCCTGTAACGTTGTCAGCGGACCGCCGTAGTCGAACTGTCGTGTGGCCCAACCGCCGTCCATCACCTCGCCGAGCGTGCGGCCTTCATTGACCTTGATCACGCGCGAGGTCACTTGCACGTACGCATCATGCGGCTGTTTGTCGGAATTGTTTTCGGCGGTTGTTGGTGGTGTAACTGTATAACTCCCGACAACGATCATCGTCGCTTTCGCCTGGCGCGCGAGCTTGATGGCGGTGGCGCGCGAGGGAATCACTGTCTCTGGCAAACGGAGCTGATGGTAAGCGAGCTCGCGTTCGTCGCTCGAGACGACGATCAGGCCGGGCTTGTTGAGTAGTTCGGCGAGGGCGTCAGCGAAACTCTCTCCGACCCAGTTGTATTCGGCGCGATTGGAGGTGTTTTCAAAGGGCAGGACCATCACGACGTCCGCCGTCGCACTCTGCGCCCGCGCGGGCGAAAACCCAACAAAAACAGTGGATGTCAATACAAGAGCAAAGGCTAATTTAAGACTCAAAAATTTCATGTCGCAACTCTACCAGAAAATGATTAGCCACAAAAAGGCACATAAACCACAAAATGAAATTCAGTTAAGACCTGTTTTGCGTTTTATGTGCCTTTTTGTGGCTAAAATTACATCGAGTAAGCGATTGAGAGTTCGTCCTCGGAATGGTCGAGATTGAGCTCGGGTTCGATGTCGCGTTTGGAATCCTGGGAGAGCAGGTGATCGACGCCTTCGTTGGCGACCGGACGAGAGAAGAGGTAACCCTGACCATACTCACACCCGAGCATTTTGAGTTGCTGAAACTGCTCTTCAGTCTCGATCCCTTCAGCAATGACTTCCATGCCGAGGTTGCGCGCGAGGGTCGAGATCGTCCGCACGATTGCGTTGTCGTTGTCAGTCGTCAGACGCGACACGAATGAGCGATCGATCTTCAGATAGTTGAGCGGGAAGCGGTGCAGGTAACTGAGTGACGAATAACCCGTGCCGAAGTCGTCGATGCTCAACTGCACACCCAGCGAGCGGAGTTGCTTGAACATCTGCGCCGCTGCTTCGGCGTTCTCCATGACCACGCTTTCGGTGATTTCGAGCTTGAGGCAGTGCGAATTCAGCTTGCTGTTTTCGAGTGCTTCTTTGATGCGATTCAGCAGGTCAGGCTGAGCAACCTGGCGCGCGGAAAGATTCACACTGAGGCTAAGCGAGCGATGGCTGGGCGAATCAATCTGCCACTGCCGCACGCGCGCGCACGCCTCATTCAACACCCACTCTCCAATCGGCACAATCAAACCGGTCTCTTCCGCTACCGGAATAAAGTCAGCCGGCGACACGAGACCGCGACGCGGATGATTCCAGCGCACGAGCGCTTCGAAGCCCGCGAGACGTCCCGTTTCCAGCGAAACGATCGGTTGATAGTAAACACAGAATTCATTCCGCTCGATAGCCTGGCGCAAATCGCTTTCGAGTTGCAGCCGCGACACCGCACGCGCGTGCATGCCGTGGTCAAATACTTCGTAACGCGCCTTGCCGTTTTCTTTCGCGCGATACATCGCGATGTCAGCGTCACGCAGAATGTCGTCAGGACGATCGTAACCGCTCGAGCTCAGCGCGATGCCGATACTCGCAGTCGCAAACGCCGAATTCTTATCGAGTACGAACGGCTGGCTCAGCTCGTCCTGAATTCTTTGCGCGACGCGCACTGCGTCAGTCGCGTCGCTCATGCCGCTTAGAAGAATGGCAAACTCATCGCCACCAAAACGCGCGAGCGTATCGATTGGACGCAACGTGCGCTCGAGTCGCTCGGCAAAAGCAACTAACAACAAGTCGCCATGCGTGTGGCCCAAACTGTCGTTGATATTCTTGAAACGATCGAGGTCCAGGAAGAGCACTGCGAACATGTGTTCGCCGCGACGTTTCGAGCTTTCGATCTCGGCTTTGAGCAGCTCAGTGAACATGGCGCGATTCGGCAGGCCCGTCAGTGAATCGTGAAATGCGGCGTGACGGAAGTGTTCCTTCGTTTCTTCAAGCACGCGGCTGATACGTTCCTGCTCTGCGATGTAGTTGTTCAGCTCCGCAACGTGTTTCTCCGCTTGTTCGGCACGCTGATGTTCGAGCTCCGCACGCGCGCGTTCCGCTTCTTCCGCGTGGCGCGCTGAAGCCTTTACTTCGCGCATATAACGGTCGTAGCTGAAGTAGACGATGATGATGATCGGAATACTGACGAGAAACGCCCAAAAGCGCGTCGTGCCGAGACTGTTGACGATAAACCCGGCGCCCGCCGCACCGGCAAAGTAGCTGATCGACATCCACAGAAAATTGCGGCTCCACATGCGCCAGATCGATTCGTTGGCTTTGAGCGCACTGGCAGTGGCGCCGATTCCGGTGTGGACCAGGTACTGGACCAGTCCCATCAGACAGAGCGCGATAATCGCCAGCGATGCGCCGCCATTCAAAAGATCTGTCGTCGAGCCGAAAGTGAACCTCAAGACTGTGCCCGTAGCAAACACAGCGCACGCGAGCGCGCCGCTGCCGAAAGCGACAGTCCTAACTTTGCGACTGATTCTGAGCGCACAGCAAATCCCCGTCAGCGCACCAAGAATCACCGCAGCCTGACTGCCGTAAAGCAGCAGTGCAATGAAGACGAACGTGTCCTCGACTGTTATGTTGACGTTTATTCGCGGGATGCGGATCGCGATATGCGAACCAATAACAGCGGTTATGAGCGTCAGCAGCAGAAAGTATCCATCGACGATTCCGGCGGGCAATGTCACTGCCGAGTAGAGCACGAGAGCTGTGCCCACTCCGACGATGGACCACATGTAAACGCTCGTTGAATGTTGTCTTAGAAGTTTCATGTCCGCACGTTCCAAGAGCATCCACAGATTACATAGATTATTTAAGTCATCTGTGTAATCTGTGGATGGTTGTCACTTCATTCCGGGGCCGCTGTCGCCAAGCGAGCAGTCGCCGATTGCAAAGCCGTCGCCGATCGCGAAACCGTCGCCAATCGCGAAGCCGTCACCGATGGCGAAACCGTCGCCGATCGCAAAGCCGTCACCCATCGCGAACCCATCGCCGATGGCAAAGCCGTCGCCGAGCAGAAGCGCATTGCTGAGGAAGTAGGAACCGCCAAACAGCGGGGAGCCATCGCTCTTCACGAGGTAGTTGCCGAGCGTCACGGTCTTGACCCACATGTTGTAGTTCAAACTCTGACTGATGAGTCCTTCGTAAATGCCGTCACCCAGTAAGTAACCCTGGCCGTAACTGACCTGATACTTGTTGATCAGATCCTTGCCAGTGATCGTGGTTCGGTTTAGCAGAAGGCCTTGGGTCCAGGTAAACGTTCCATTTGCAATCGTGGTTTGTGGGGCAGGAGCAGACTGCGTTAGTAGTGCGGATCCAAAAGTGGGCTTCAAGAGGCCCAGCAGGTCAGTGCGAACGATTTTCGCGAGCGTTACTGCTCCGGCAACGTTGAGTTGTCCGGCGCCCTGGTCCAACGTGTTGAAGCCGGCCAGCGGTTGCGCGGTGTACATCAGGAGCATTTTGATCATGTTCGGCGTCAAACTGGAGTTCGCTTCCAGGAGGAGCGCAGCGGCGCCCGAGACCATTGGCGTGGACATCGATGTCCCGCTGAGGTACATGAGCTTCATGTTGGTGGTTGAATACTTGTAAGTCTCGAGTTCCGGATACTCCTTGATCAGATTATTACCTACCGCTTCGGCGGAGATAATCTTGTTACCGGGAGCAACGAGATCCGGCTTGATGATGTTGTCGTAATGGGTCAGCCCGTAAGCGTCGACTGAGAAACTGCGGGTTGGACCACGCGAGCTGTAGCTCGTCACGCCGTCGTCGTTGCGTGGATCGGTGCCGAAGCTGTTGCTGGCGCCGACAGTGATGGCTGAAGGTTCGTTGCCGGGGCAGTGAATGGCGCCGTAGATCTTTTGACCGTTGGCGTCCTTGCCGCTGTTTCCGGCGGCAGCGACAACCACAACACCCGCATCGACGAGCTTGCGCACGGCGTTACAGACGGGATCGTCCTGGTATGAGTTGATCGCAAGTGTGCCGATGCTCATGTTTACGACTTTGATGCCGTAGTTACCTTTGTTTGCCATCAGCCAGTCGAGTGCGGCGAGTACGTTGGAGACTCGGCCCATGCCGTTGGAGTCGAGTACGCGAAGGTTAACGAGGTTTGCGGCCGGAGCGATTCCTTCATAAGCGCCGCTTGTGGGTGCGCCGTCGCCCGCTGCGATCGCGGCGACGTGCGTTCCGTGACCCCACGGATCGTCAGTGCGGTTCTCGCCCGTGAAGTCTTTGCTGAATTTAATTTTGCCGGTGGTCGCGAATGATTTGTGTTTGCTGTCGATGCCGGAATCCAGGATCGCGATTGTCACGCCTGAGCCATCGAGTGTGTTGTTCAGTCCGAGCAGTGATTTCTGCGCGCGGACTTGCTGCGTGCCGGTGGTGTTGGTGATGTGTCCTGAGCTTTGAACCGGCGCATCGAGAGAGATGTAGGAGACGCTTGGATCGGAAGCGAGTACCTGGACCGAGCTGGCTTGAACATCAACGATGCGAATGTTCAGGTTTGCGAGCACGCTCACAAGTAATCCACCGACAGTGTTGAGCAGACTGCCAAGCAAGCTGGTCGAGGTGGAGGTTGATTGCACGATCACCTTCACACGCGCGTCGCCGTTACCTGACAGAATCAGTTTTTGCAGGTCGGGAGAGATCTTGGTGTTTGTAACGCTGGACAGAGTGCTGTTGGCAGCTCGAGCTCTCGTGTTAGTGGTTATGAACAGTGCTGAGCACAGGGAAAACAGCACCGCTGCGGTTACGAGCCGTTTAAGGACATGGGGGCGAGACATTCGGTTTCTCCAAGGGACTAAGAGTCTGCTCCATAAAATGCGAGCACGGCCCTTGTGCTAGCCCTGTGCCAGATGAGATTTCACGAAAATGTTGAGGTTTTCCGGTGCGTTTGCGAATGAAATCAAAATCAAGTTGACGAGAAACCAGTCAGCCTGAACCCCGTCGGTCTAAATGGCTTT
>DATDFT010000315.1:0-8809 GCA_036522475.1 Pyrinomonadaceae bacterium
AATCCCACCCGACTCGTGCAGCTAATTGCGATTGGCTCAATCCGAGTTAACGAGGTGTTGTGGTATGTCACGACGCCGCATAGTTAATTTGAAGCGCGCAGAACGTATAAATCTGCTTCCCTCCCAAACTATCGAAGAATCGACAAATTAAGTCCTACCAACGCTCCCTTTGATCCTTCGATCAAGCCGAAGTATGGTATAGTGCAAGCACGCCTCCAAAACTGAAGCGGGCCGACTTGTGGTTACACACAAAGCCGACCCTGTACCCTCAACCTTCTCAAGAAAGGATGAAGATCATGGCCAGTCATATTAGCGCAACAGTGCGCGAACACACACCTCGCACAATCAACTCAGTCACAAACCACACACTCAATCAGACGCACTTCAGCGATGCTCTTAGAAGACGCGCGGAGTCTGCCATTCAAGACAACTCGATCGATACCGGCTCACGAACCATCATTCGATACGCTTTGGAAATCAATGATCCAATGCTTTCTGAACTCGTGCAGCGAGTAGAAGCGGGCGAATGTATAGTCGACAACATAGTTGCCGCGGACGAGCCTGAAAACGATTCAACCGAACAAAGGGTTGACACCCTGGCGGAGATGATCTGCCAGAGTGAGGACCCCGGCGCAAGGGCCGTCGCTTTGCTTGTGCTCATGTCAGCACTGGAAAACACTGACGATCCCAAATCACTTGCGAACACTGCGAAGCATTGTGCCTTTACTCGGTGCGGCGCGATGAATGTCTACGGCATGGTTGACGTTCAGATCGCAATGCTCGAGCGGGAGTTGTTTACGCACAACTCACGTTTGTCCTGACCAGTTGCTCAGCGGCCGGTTCCCGCCACCGGCTGTCTGGCCCAACCAGTAATGTTTGTTCCAACGTTGAGAAACTTTCCAATAACGTTTTGAGAAGGACTTTTTTGCAACTCGTAACTTAACCTGCGGCCGCTTGATTTTCTCCCGTCTCCCAATGGTGTTTTAACCCATGGCTCTAAAGTAAGCCCAGAAATCTTCCGAAACAGCACAAACCTATCGACGCAAGCGATATCGAGACGCCTGGCATTTCTGCTCGAATTGCACTCATTGAGTCAAACCACGAATCCAGCACAGAAAAACCGAAATCAGGCGAGATGTGCGACCAGTGCGAAGCCAAACGATCGAACTACAACATAGCCTGACGCGAACACGTTGCTATCAGCACGATTCATGTAAGGAAGCGCGCGTTGCAGTGTGTGATTTGGTGGAATGCAGTTATCTCTCGCCAAATCTCACTTTGCATTTGATAGAGATTTAGTAGTCACGCATTTTTCTTAACTTGATCTTCGGAAATAGCAACTTGAAGGTCTCGGATCATGATTGAGAACTGCGAGCTCTTATTTGAGATCCGCGGAATTCAAAACATTAATCTCGAAATTCAAAATGCAATTCGAGAGAGTGCAATTGCAGTGGTCCACATTCAAGAAATGATTTGCTGGATGTTACATGCAAGCCGGTGAGTTCAATGCATGTCCGTCCTCATTCAGGTTGAATAAAAAGGAGAAACAACATGGGCCGAATACGCCTTAGCTTACGAAACTTGTCTGTCACAAACGGTCGTGTAAGAAAGTTGGAGCGGGCGACGGGATTCGAACCCGCAACCCTCAGCTTGGGAAGCTGATGCGCTACCGTTGCGCCACACCCGCTCAAAAGGTGAGAGAAAGATAATTAAGGCGCTGTGGGCCTGTCAATCTAATCGGCGTAATCCGCGGTTAGATCATCCCAACGCTTCTGCGCTTTCAGAATTAATTCGATCACTTCGCGCACAGCGCCCTGACCTCCAGCCAAATTGGTCACATAGTGCGCGCGCTCGCGAGCCTCAACGGCCGCATCGGCAACGGCAACAGCGAAACCGGATCGCAGCATTAACGGAATGTCGTTCAGGTCGTCACCGATGAACGCGACTTCATCATTCGTCACACCAGCCTGCGTTACCGTGTCGTCGAACGCCTGCACCTTCTCTTTAACACCCTGCACCACGAACGACATGCCGAGACCTTGAGCACGACGCTCAACAGCAGTCGAATTACGTCCGGAGATGATGCCAGACTTCAAACCCGCGCGATGCCACAGTTCAATACCCAACCCGTCGCGCGTGTGAAATCCCTTTTGCTCCTCGCCGTTATCAAACAACCAGATGCGACCATCAGTGAGCACACCGTCACAGTCCATCAAGAGCAGCTTGATATGTTGCGCTCGATCTTGAATCATCGCACTTCGAAGAGTTCGATACCCGACAGTTTCAAGCCTGACGGCGTTCGCGCGAGCATCAGCACTGCAGTGCCTGATCCGTTAGTCCCGAGTTTGTTCGCGTGAATCTGAACGTCAGCGGCGATGAGATTTGAGTTGAGCTGTTCGGTGCGCACGACCGTCGTGTCCCACGCTTGGGTGCCGATGCTCGCATTGATGAATCGCACCAGCTCGCCCGGAACAATTCGTGATTCGAGTTCCGCTTTTTTATTACTAATTACGGCCTGCGAGAGTTGGGTGATAAACGTTCGCGCCGCTTCATCAACCGGCGGCGCACTGTTCGCCGCAGCTTCCGCTCGGATTCGTGCGGCACGCGCAGCCAGCGACGACGGGTAATCACGACTCGCAATCACAGCGTCGTTGAATCGCTTCACCGCTTCCGCCGCCTGGTTACGCTTCAAAGCGATCTCGCCGAGTCCGATGTTGGCCCATGCGAGCGTCGCTGCAAACGGCAGCGGCTCGCTGAGCGCAGCCTGAAAAAGTTTTTCTGCGTCATCAAGTCTGTTCTGGCCAAGCAATGCTCGTGCAAGAATGATCTGCGCTTCCTGAAAACGCGGCGCGGTCGCGAGCATTGCGCGCGCTGTGGCTTCAGCCTTAACAAAATCCTGACCACCCAACTGCGAAGTTGCTTCGTTCAACGCCTGCGCCAGATCTTTGCCACGCGGAACAACATCATTGCCGTAATCAAGTTGCGGATACAACTTGTCCGGATCGATTTCGACGCGAACGATCTTTGCCGGCGTCTTGAAAACGGCTTCGCCAAAGTTTTTCGCAGGCACTGTCGCTTCGGTTGTAAGTTGCTCGCCGCGATCGGTCGTTGCAGCGACTGTCACCGTGACATCGATCGAGCCGAGGTTCCGAAGCGCCGACACCCAATCTCCGCCACGTTGCTGCGGCAGGCCGACCATCAGGTCGGTATCGATAACCTGATCGAGTTGCTGGTCCAACAACGTCTTCATACTCTCGCCGCCGCGCGCAGCCAGCGCTTCGCGCACACCAACGAGATTAAAGCCGTTGGGGTCAGTCTTTCCGGCCTGAAGCGCAGCGCGCAAAACCGTTATCAGGTTTTCGTGACCCAACTTACGATCGACGAGACGCCAGAACATCGCGCCACGATTCGGCACCGAGTTGAAGTAGGTACTATCCAACTGGCTGCCACGCGCGAGTGGTCCATCGCGCTGCGCTACCGACGCATAAGCTATTCGCTGGCGGTACAACTCCGAATCCACCGCATCCTCTCCGAAGTGTTTTTGGAGAAACTCCGTGGCCAGGAATCGCACAAGCGCGTCCCGCAACACACCATTTCCCTCGCCACGAATCGGAGCTTGACCGCCGATCCACAAGTGTCCTACAGCTTCAGCGATTGAGAGCGCAGTCGCTGCGTCGATCTTTGGCAAGCGCAACGTGTCCGCATCGAATAGCACTGTGCCGCCGTCACTAAAACCCGCGCCCCTGCGAACTGCCACGAGTCGCAGCGGAACGTCAGGCGCTGAACCAAACAAGGTCGCATAAAACGCGCGTGCCGCAGCGGTGAACGCAATCAAAGCCTCGGCTCGTTTGCGATCGTCAGCCGAGGCTCCTTTCTCCATGAGCACGATGACGCCCTTGCCATCCGCCGCGCCTTCGAGTTTGTCCCAGTCACCTTGCACGAAAAATGGCTGCGCATTTAACGACTGCTCGAAAGAGTTCGATCCCGTTGGTCCACCTTTCTCAACGCCCGACGAGATCACGTTTGGAATGTTGACCGTCAGATGAAACGGCGACGTGTCAGCGCCACGAACTGAGTAAGGAGTGTTGGGCAGCGGGTACCAGAACGACAGCGGCAGAAACTGCGTGCCGATCGGACTGATTGCCGCAACGCCGCTATTACTTTCAACCGGCAGAGTATAAGTGACGGATGCCTTTACGCTCGCGTTTGGCGCAACCGAAGCAGGCAGCGAGATTTCGATCTTCTCGAGATTGCCGCGCGGCTCAGTGCCGGGCCGAAAACTTGCTGCCGCTCCGCCGATAGTCACTGCCTTAACGCTGGCTTTCGCATTCAAACGCAGCGTGAGAGTTCGGCCCGGGCCGTTACCAACGTTTGTCGCCTCCAACGCGACGACCGCACTGAGTAAGCGTTCGTTCTGCTGAACGTTCACGTTGATGTCATACGAAGTGACCTGCCAGATTACGTTGACCGGCGTC
This sequence comes from Pyrinomonadaceae bacterium, assembly GCA_036522475.1. GTDB lineage: Bacteria > Acidobacteriota > Blastocatellia > Pyrinomonadales > Pyrinomonadaceae > PSRF01. The sequence goes on from DATDFT010000315.1 coordinate 4,476, forward strand.
TGAGCTGCGACGGGCGCCAGCAGACAGAGAATGAGTGTCAATAAAGTCAGGATTCTCATGGTTCGGATTAAGTAGAAACAAACTAAAGCTGAGCAACAGCACTCGACTCGCGCACGAGCTGATGAATATCGCGCAGCATGATCAACAGCGGCGCCAGCCGTTCGAGCGGCAATGCATTTGGTCCATCAGACAATGCCCGCTCCGGACATTCATGCACTTCCATGAACACCGCATCCACACCGCACGCAACTCCAGCACGCGCAAGCGGTTCGATGTATTCCGATTGTCCTCCAGTTGCATGACCCAGCCCGCCGGGCAATTGCAACGAGTGCGTCACATCGAAAACTACAGGCACACCAAAGCCGCGCATGATCGGAAACGAGCGCATATCGACGACCAGGTTGTGATATCCAAAACTCGCGCCGCGTTCCGTCAGCAGCAACTTTTCGCAACCGACTTCTCGCGCCTTGTCAACGATGTTGCGCGCGTCCTGCGGCGCCAGAAACTGTCCTTTCTTTACGTTGACTGCCTTGCCGGACTTAGCCGCCGCGATGATCAAATCGGTTTGCCGAGATAGAAATGCGGGTATTTGCAGCACATCGACAACCTGAGCAACAGGTTCGACCTGCGAAACGTCGTGAACGTCCGTGAGCACCGGCACATCGACCTCTCCCCTGACGCGTTGCAACACCTCGAGTCCGGGGTCCATGCCCAAACCGCGAAAGCTCTTGATTGATGATCGATTTGCTTTGTCGAAGGAAGCTTTGAAGACGAAGTCGAGCCCCGCTGCGTTCGCTCGATCGCGACACTCGCGCGCCATCATCAACGTGTGTTCGGGGCTTTCGATTACGCAGGGACCGGCGATAACTGTGAGCCGACCGTCTCCAAAGGTCGCTTTGCCAACAGAGAAGGATCTAGTCATAAGCAGAGTTAGCCACAAAGAGGCACAAAAGACTATTTATCCGCTCAAATGCTTTAGTGCATTTTGTGCCTTTTTGTGGCTAGTCCGAGTATACGCTTGACCTTGTCTAGAAATGAACTGGGCTGGGCTGGTTTGTCATCAGTTTTTGGGGCAGGCTTGGCGCCCAATACTTTGATCTCGTTTGATCCCGAACTAAGCGCACGTTTCTCGCGAAGACGTGAGATATCGACCACCAGACGACCCGACGGCGATTCGACGCCCGCATCACGCAAAGCCTCGATATCAGGCGCACTCTTAAACGCGTGATGCTCTAATCCCAGCCGCTCGGCGGTTTCGAGTAATTCCTGATGAAATTCAGCGGCGTTCGCAAATCGATCGGCAGGTTGTTTCTCGAGCGCCTTGAGGACGATGCGTTCCACATCTGCGGGAATAGCTGCGACGACCTCTCGCGGCGAATGCGGCGAATCGTTCGCATGCTTCTGCGCGATCTCGGCTGGGGTCGAACCACTGAATGGCACCATGCCGCTCAACATCTCATACAGAATCACACCGAGACTGTAAACGTCCGCCGCCGGCGTCAGATCCTGGCCGTTGTACTGTTCCGGCGACATGTAACGAGGCGTGCCAATCACCGAGTTCGTCTGGTTGAGCGTCGTCATATCGTCGTCATCATCGTCAGGCGTGAAGGTCGCGATACCGAAGTCGAGCACTTTCACTACCGCAGGTTGATCGGCGCTCTGCGTGACGAGAATGTTCGACGGTTTTAGATCGCGATGAATGATGCCGGCTTCGTGTGCGGCGGCGACTGCGGCTGACGCCTGCAACATCAACGATATCGCTCGCGCGGTTTCGAGCGGCGCCTCGCGAGTCAAAATCTCGCGAAGGGTACGCCCTTCGAGCAGCTCCATCACGATGTAGAAAGACCCTTCAGCAGTTTGGCCGAAGTCAGTCACTGAAACCGCGTTGGTATGTCGCAGCTTCACTGCCGCACGCGCTTCAGTTTGAAAACGAATTCGCGCTGCTTCGTCTTCCACCAGTCGTTGATGCAAAAACTTGATCGCGACCGGACGTTCCATCGAGAGATGTCGCGCGCGATACACCGCACCCATGCCGCCCGCGCCGAGACGTTCTTCGACGATGTACTTCTCGTCGAGCGTGCGGCCCACAAAAGGATCCGCCGCGGTCAGTGTGGTTTGACCGTCTGTCATCTCATGAAGTGAGGTGCTTCTGGGCAGCTAACAATCTTATGTCTCATCTTGTAAGTCCTGTCTATTCTTGTAAGTCCTGTAAAAACCTTAGTCAGGATTTACAAGATGTTTCAGGATGTACAGGATAGTGAGCTAATCGCCGCTGGCGGCAGTTAATCGTTCGTGGACCACCAGATCGACCTCTCCATTCTTCTCCATTGAGGTCTCAGAGTGCAAACGGTTTTCGTAAGCGGCCCGAACAAAAGCCGCAAACAGCGGGTGAGCATTCAATGGTTGCGATTTGTATTCAGGGTGAAACTGGCAGCCGACGAACCACGGATGCACGTCGCGCGACAGCTCGATCATCTCGACAAACTTTCCGTCCGGCGAGACGCCGCTGAAGACCAGTCCTTCCCGTTCCAAACGTTGCCGGTACTCCGGATTGAACTCGTAACGATGACGATGGCGCTCGCTGACCTCGTCGGCGCCCCGATAAACGTCCTGGACCAGCGAACCCGGCGCCAGCCGACAAGGCCATGCGCCCAATCGCATAGTACCACCTAACTCTTCGACGTCGACAAGATCACGCAACTTGAAGATCACAGGATGTGGTGTCTCGACGTCGAACTCAGTCGAATCTGCATCCTTCATTTCGCAAACATTGCGAGCGTACTCGATACAGGCTGTTTGCATGCCGAGGCAGATTCCGAAGTACGGCGTGCGTGTTTTGCGTGCATAATAAATCGCGCGAATCATTCCCGCTACGCCGCGTTTACCAAACCCACCCGGCACGAGGATGGCATCGAAATCACGGAGACGATCTTCGTAATCATCGTCCATCAGTTCGTCCGACTCGATCCATTTCACATTGACGCGCAGGTTGTTTGCGACGCCTCCGTGCGTGAGCGCTTCGCGCAAAGACTTGTACGAGTCTTCGAGCTCGACGTACTTGCCGACGATCGCGATCGAAGTTTCACCACCCGACGGTTCGCGAATCGTGGAAACGAGGTTGCGCCACTCAGTTAAATCGGCGTGCGGCGCCTTTGCTTCCAGTCCCAGCTGCGACACGATCAAGCTATCGAGCTCCTGTTCGTGAAACGCGAGCGGCACGTCGTAAATCGTGTCGACGTCCTGCGCGCTGATCACTGCCGCTTCTTTGACGTTACAGAAGAGTGCGATCTTGCTGCGGAGCTCACGTGACAGTGGTTTTTCCGAACGACAGAGAAGAATGTCCGGCGCGATACCGATCTCGCGCAGGTCGCGCACGGAGTGTTGCGTGGGTTTTGTTTTCAACTCGCCTGCCGCGGCGATGTACGGCACGAGCGTAACGTGGATAAAGAGCGCATTGCCCGCGCCTTCTTCATTACCCATCTGGCGAATCGCTTCGAGAAACGGTAGTGATTCGATATCGCCAACCGTGCCGCCGATCTCGACGATGATCACGTCCAGTTTATCGTTTTCGGCAACTTTGCGAACTGCGTCTTTGATCTCGTTCGTGATGTGTGGAATGACTTGAATCGTTTTGCCCAGGTAATCGCCGCGACGTTCTTTCTCGATCACGGAGAGATAAATGCGTCCGGTGGTCCAATTGTTCGCCTGGGAGAGATGGGCGTGTGTGAAGCGCTCGTAATGGCCGAGGTCGAGATCCGTTTCGGCGCCGTCGTCAGTGACGAAGACTTCGCCGTGCTGGAACGGCGACATCGTGCCCGGATCGACGTTGATGTAAGGATCGAGCTTGATCAGCGCCACGTTCAGACCGCGACTCTCGAGTAGACATCCGATCGACGACGCTGCCAGACCCTTGCCGAGGCTCGAAACCACACCACCTGTAACGAAGATATATTTAGGCATCGGATTCTCCATTGGTTACCGTGTCATCGTTGGTCTCGCCGGCTTCGGGAGGATCGCCGGATTCATCTTTCTTGTTGTAACGTCCTTGCCGTAAATCTTCCTGCACTTCGACTGCTTTTTCCGCCGCCGGATCGAGAAACTTTTGCAGTCCCGACAAGCCCGCACTCATCAGGCTTGGTCCTTCCTGCGCGCGCTTTTCAAACTCCTCAACCGAAACATCGTACGGCTTGCTCAGGCGCGACAGGCCAAACAGGCCGCATAGGACAATGAACACGATGACTGCTATTCCGATTAAGTCGCTCATACCTCTTGCAACATCAACTCTCTAACGCGTTCGAGATCCGCAAACGTGTCCACGCCTGTTGAAGCCGCAC
>DATDFT010000316.1:0-9843 GCA_036522475.1 Pyrinomonadaceae bacterium
GGTGGAAAGTCATCGCCGACTCGACCAATCGCAGGCCATACACAAATGCCGCAGTGGCGAGGATCAGCGAAACCGACACCCTGATTATTCGTTTGCGAGTCATGAGAGGTTATACGCAACTCAGCACCGTCAGAGTTCAAAGGGGCTTTATTGTAGGGGCGGCCCTCCGTGGCCGCCCGTTTACCGCACGAAGGGCGGCCACGGAGGCCGCCCCTACAATAAAGCCCTTTGAACTCTGACGGTGCTGAGTTGCGTATAAACTCTCATGACTCGCAAACGAATAATCAGGGTGTCGGTTTCGCTGATCCTCGCCGCTGCGGCATTTGTGTATGGCCTGCGATTGGTCGAGTCGGCGATGACTTTCCGCCCCTCACGCATGGCCGCGGCGCAGGAAATTCCCTCCGGAGCGGAAGATATTTCGTTTAACTCGACTGACGGGACGCGTCTCAACGGCTGGTTTTTCGCAAGTCATTCAAAACCTGAAGTCGCTACAATGATTTTCTTTCACGGCAACGGCGGCAACATTTCCAACGTTGGCTGGTTGGCACAGAGATTTGCGAAGCACGGGTTCAATGTCTTGGTCTTTGATTATCGCGGCTACGGGAGGAGCGATGGAGTTGCTGCCAACGAATCGGACCTTTACGCAGACGGTGATGCTGCTGTCGACTTTGTGATGAACAAGAAGGGAGTTCGCCCGGAACAGATTGTTCTTTACGGACATTCGCTTGGAACAACGATAGTCGCTGATGTTGCTTCGCGCAGAATTGTGGGCGCCGTGGTGCTCGAATCCGGGTTTAGTTCGGCAAGCTCGGTGGCGTCGAGTGCGTTGCCCTGGCTACCACGCTTTCTGCACTTTCTCGGAAAGAACCGTTTTGAATCGGCGCACAAGCTGAACAGCGTTAAAGCGCCAATTCTAATCGCGCATGGCGATCCCGATCACACGATTCCCACCAGCGAAGCGCAGCTCCTCTACGCGGCAGCCAACGAGCCGAAGAAGTTATTGATAGTTCCCGGCGCGGGCCATGTTGTTTTCAGTTCAGCCGGCGAACAGTACTTGGACCAGGTTGAGCAGTTTATTCGCGAATCGATCAAGGTTCCACGGTGAAGCTCGCTTCCGGCGTGATGGTTTGTCCCGAGACGTGATCGCGGATGCGAACCTGAATCTGGTACTTGCCCGGTTCAAGATTGCGACTGTCGAGCAGGCGCGTTAGTGTCAATCGCTGACCGGAGTCGTTAATCTGTCGCCAATCTTCCATCTGCTTGCTCAACTCTTTCCCGTCTTTGAGCAATACGTACTCTGCATCAGCAGCAGGTCTTAGGGTTGTTTGATCCGTGACGGCGTTGTAGACCTGAAGATAAATACCAATCGGTTGGCCGCGGCGGTAAACGCCCGAGAGATTCGGAATCACTTTCGTGGTGCCGATTACGAATGGATCAATCGGCGCACCCGATTCCATGTTTTCGAGTTTCGCGGCGAGGATGATGCTCGATGCCGAAAGCGAATTCGTCGGAAACTTTGGCGCAACGAATCCGACTTTCTTGACCCCTGCATTTCCCGTCTCGATGTCGCGGACGATGACGTCTACGCGGTAACGCCTTGGATTGAGGATGAAGGCGCGCGCGTAAGCTGACTTACCTGCGCGGGTGCTGCTGAGCTCTTGCGCGGTTGCCGTAGTAGTTACCGAGTCTTCGAATTTCGCTGCGGTGACATTCGCGACGGAAGTCACTTTGCCGAAGATATTCAAGCGCGCGATTTGGAGACCACCGCTGTCCGAAAAACGCAGCTGATCGTTGTCTGTCTGAACCGTGAGCAGAGCTAGGACGCGATTGTCAGACTGCCGGAAGAAGTTGAACTGAGTGTCGAAACTGATCGAGCTGTCGTCAACGATCGGTGTGTTGGTTGAAGTGCCGAGGAAGTTTCGTTCGAATGGTTGATCTCGCTCGAGTGCCCACAAGAGATCCATGACTTCGAATTGCGAGTCCTGCGTTCTGGTGTAATTAGCGCGGCCGAAGCCGCCGAGATTGGCGATTCGATCGGCGCGTGTTTCAGTTCCCATCATCTCAGCAAAGGTTGGCCCGGCACCGGGAATGTTAATGAGGGCATCCTTCTCGTCGGGATTTCGCGCGAGGCGATATTCGCCAGATCCGGTTGGATCAACAAATTCGATCTCGACGCCGCTCTTTACGTTCGGAAGATAACGATAGAACCACTTCTCGAACGGATAAGTTGAAGTCGACCCACCGCCTTCATAGGACGCGCGCTCATATAAACCGCCGGCGGGGTGCGATTCGATCTCGTCAGGCTTTCCAAACTTAATGTAGATGCGCCCGCGATCAGTGAGTCGGCCCGGTTTGCCGGAAGAGAAGTGCTCGTTCGCATAAGCGACGCGCTCATAGAATTGTTCCTTAAACTCGTTCTCTTCCGTATCAGGATCCGGATCGCGGCTACGCCAGACGTCTTCGATAAACTTTTCGCGCTCTTCGTCTGTTTCTAGTCTTTTCCAGGTATCGCGTTCAGCTTGCGTGAGGATTGGATCGACGTCATTGATCCATTCAACGTAAGCCTTTTTGAGCTCGCGTTTGATCTTGCGTGGTTTTTCGTCAGGACTGGGCTTGGTTTGCTGAGCTTGAATCGAAAGAGTTGAAAATGAAACGAGAAGTAGAGCTGTGACGAGACGGAGCAACGAAACAGGCATGTGCGTCGTTTCCTTTCAGCGAAGTAGTTGAACCGGCCAACGAAAGTCAGCCGGTTCGTAACTGTGCGGGGAGACGACGTTTGAAAGAAACTAACTACTGCGTAACCGTGAACTTTTGTGATGGCGAGAGCGACTGTCCTGAGACTCGATCGCGAATTCGGATTCCGATTTCGTATTCGCCGGCGCCGAGACCACGCGTGTCGATCAAGCGAGCGAGTGTCAGCCGTTGGCCCGAGTCGCTCATGCCGCGCCAGTCTTCAGACTGCTTGCCAAGCTCTTTCCCGTCTTTGCTCAAAACGTATTCAACGTCGACCGAAGGTCGCAACGTTGTTTGATCGATGCCTGCATTGTAAACCTGGAGGTAAACGCCGACAGGCTGGCCTCGTTTGTAAACGCCTGAGACGTTCGGGATCACCTTGGTGGTGCCAATCACAAACTGGCCCACGGCAGGTTGATCGATGAGACTCTCGAGCTTCGCAGCGAGAATCATCGTGGAGGTCGAGAGTTTTTCCTGATCGTACTTCGGCACTGTGAAGCCAAGATGCTTGAGACCGGTGGCTCCTGAAGTGACGTCGCGAACAATCACGTCGACTTTGTACACGCCCGGAGCTAACGGCACTGCTTTCTGGTAAGCCGACTTTCGGTCTTTGGCTTCAGTGAGCTCTTCGGCAGTTGCGGTGGTGATTACGGGATCTTCGAAGACTCCCACGCGACGACCGGCGACCGAAGTGATGCGTGCGAAGATGTTCATGCGGGCCTGTTGCAGACCGCCGCTATCCTGGAAAACCAGATCCTTGTTCTCAGCCTGAATCGTAAACGCGGTGATTACTCTTTCGTCTGATTGGCGGAAGAAGTCGACCCTCAGATCGAAGTTGAGCGGGTTTTCTTCGACGACGCCGGTGTTAACGGCGGTTGCGAGATCGTTGAACTTCACCTGTGGCGGACGGTTCAGATCGGCCAGCAACTGCAAACGCGCGAACGGACTGTCCTGCTCACGTTGATACTGGGAATTACCGATGCCGCCGGCACCTGTGATACGGTCGGCTTTATTCGATAGTCCCATTTGTTCCGCCAGCGTGAGGCCGGCGCCAGGCACCATCAACATTGCGTCTTTTTCGTTGGGATTCCGCGCAATGCGATACTCGCCGCTGCCCGTCGGGTCGACGAACTCGATTTCGACACCGGAACCCACGCCCGCGATATAACGGTAAAACCAGGTTTCGAACGGATAAGTGGTGGTCGAACCGCCGCCTTCGTATGAAGGACGCTCATAAGAACCGCCCATCGGGTGAGTCTCACGCTCATCAGGCTTGCCGTACATGATCCAGATGCGGCCGCGGTCCGTTTTCCAACCTGGTATACCTGAACTGAAGTGTTCGTTGGCGTAGGCGATGCGCTCGTAATACTCTTCTTTGAACTCGTTCTCGTCGGTGTCAGGATCTGGGTCACGCCGGCGCCAGAACTCCTCGATGAAGCGTTCGCGCTCATCGTCGGTCGCCAGTTTTTTGAAAGCCTTCCGTTCTTCGTCGGTGATGATGTAGGTGACGTCTTTATCGAGCCAGTCTTTGTAGGCTTTTTTCAGTTCGGGTTTGACGTTGCGGGGTTTGGTGCTCGGGTCCTGCTGATCCTGTGTGAACACCCCTGCGCTGGCGCCCAAAATGAAGGTCAGTGCGACCGCCAGACGAAGAGCAAATTTCTGGTAAGACATTATAAACTCCTGATGAAGACTGTACGACTTCGTGCGTTACGGACTGCTGCCGGCGACCCGTTGAAGACCATGGATTCTAAGATCCTGCTAAGAACACAGTCAAGATGCGATGGTGCTCAGGGTAGTTGCCTTAAAAGCCCAGCAAAAACCGTGTGATTTGAACGTTTAGCTCGTAGTCCGAGGCTTGTTAAAGATCCATGCAACGAAGACGGAAACAATGTAGAGAACAAACATCGGCGCCGCAAAAAGCATCATGTTTGGAATGTCGTTGGTCGGAGACAGAACGGCAGCCGCAATCAAAATCACGACTATGGCAGTTTTCCAGATTCTGATCAAAAATCCGGCTGTAATAAGACCGATGCGCGCCAGCACGTATGTGATAGCCGGCATTTGGAAGACGACTCCCATACCCAGCATGACGAGGATAATGAAGTCGAAATAGTCGCTTGCTTTCAACAGAAGACGGAAATCGGATCCGATGCCGAGCAGGTATTTGGCGGCGGGCGGAAAGATCACGTAATAAGCGAAGGCGGCTCCGAGGACAAACGAGATGGACGATAAGGATATAAAGGGTGTCACGTAGGCTCGTTCGTGCGGGTAGAGACCAGGTGATATAAATCCCCAGATCTGAAAGAGCAGAAACGGGACCGAGAGGACGACGGCAGCATAAAGCGAGACCTTTACGTAGAGCGAGAAAGGTTCGAGTGCGCTGGTGACAATCAGCTTGTCGTTAATACCGGTGTAGGAATCAGTCGCAGCGCTGAGATCGGCTGGTAAACGCACCCCTTTGGGAATTACTACGTTACCGGCGAAGAGCGGCTCATCAGTGAAGAGGGCCAGTTTACCGTCGCTACCCTTGTAGACGCGTGCGTTTACCGAAGCGCCGGCCGGAATCAAACTGCTTCCCAGCTTCGTTTCGTCAGGGAAGACGTACCTGCCGGCATCGTTCTCCTTCAGCGATGTCAGCGCCGCGATCATCTCTGTTCCGGTTTGCCCGGCAATCGGAACCTGCCGCCGTTGAGCATCGGCGAGAGCTCGTTCTACAGGTGCGGCGAGAAAGGAGTAAATGGGGCCTGACACGAACCAGCACCCGGTCATAGCAAGAAAGACAAAGACGAATGAGCGGATCAAGCGGCGGCGCAACTCGTCGAGATGTTCCAGGAAGGACATCTGACCGCCGAGTTCTTCTTCACTCGCTCGATTTGAAGAAAGTGTTCTTAGTAGTGCAGACATCGGTTCAGATTAAAGCCATTCTTGTTTACGCAAAGTTACTGGTTCGGCGTGGGGCACTTCAACCGGAGCAGTTTCGACGGGCACGGTTTCAGGGTGCGGTTCCACCGATGCCGCGGTTGTTTCCGGAGTTGCTGCTACAGGATTCTCGCGGGCCACTACGAGTTCCGGAGTTTCAACGACGGGTTCGTTGACCGGATGTGCAGGCTCGTAGGTTGGATGTGAGCTCGTTTCGAGCATTGAGTTATCGTCAGCCCGGGCGGTTTCCAAAGCGACTTCGCGTTCCCACGTTCGTTTGAAGTCATCGGACGCTTTACGAAACTCTGCGAGTCCCTTGCCCATCGAGCGAGCCAGTTGCGGAAGTTTTCGCGGGCCGAAGAAAATTAATGCGACGACTAGTATAAAAAGTAACTCGGTACTGCCGAGGCCTTCGAGAATGAATGCGAACACAGCTTTTCACCTCTCTGTAGTTTGCGAATGCTGTAAACCTCGCCGGAGTGGGACGACCGGAAAGAGTCGGGCTTTCGTTTGATGACAGTAGATTGTAGCGCGTCCTGTTTGAAAAGCAGAAGGCGCGAGGCCGCTAAGATACTTTGCAAGGATCACTTAAAATTGTTAATTCTGCAAGTGGGAAGATGAACGACGAAAATAACAAAAGGGAGGGAACGCTGCAGGCGCTTGCCGAGTGCGCGGAGGCTGTTGCCGCGACGACGAAGAAACTCGAGAAGGCGGCGATACTGGGCAGATATCTCGAGACACTTTCGGATCCGGATTTAACTCGCGCAGCACGATACTTCGCGGGACACCAGTTTGCTTTGAACGATGCTCGGACCACGAACGTTGGTGGCAGCATCATCAGCGCTGCGCTTTGCGAGGCGACGGGGTTCAGACCAGAGGATTTATCTCCCCGTTATGTTCGGCTCGGCGATCCAGGTGAACTCGCTGCTGAGATCATTAAAGAGGCGAAGCGACCGTTTCAGCCCAGCGTTACGCTTGCGGAAACTGAGTCGCTGATTGCGCGGTTGAGTGAGACGCGCGGGATAAAGAATAAAACTGCATTGCTTACCGCGGTGTTGCATAAAGCGTCCCCGCTGGAAGCGAAGTATCTCGTTAAGTTGTTGTCTGGTGATCTGCGCATTGGTTTAAGAGAAGGGTTGGTTGAAGATGCGATTGCACGCGTGTTCGGGCAGGCGCTTGCTGATGTGGCTTACGCGAACATGTTGCTGGGCGATATAGGTGAGACAGCGACGCGTGCGCGAGTCGGTGATCTGCGTGATGTAAACATGCGATTATTTCATCCGATCAAGTTCATGCTTGCGACGCCCGCCGCCGATCTGACTGATGTGGCCCGGACCATGCCGGAAGAGTTTTTAGTCGAAGACAAATTTGATGGAATTCGTGCGCAGGCGCATGTGGAGAAGGGAAGAGTTGCCATCTACTCGCGCACGATGGACGAAATCACGCATCGTTTTCCGGAGTTAGTGGAACCGCTTCGCTCTCTCGCGAGTGATGCAATCATCGACGGCGAAATTATTCCTGCGAACGGGGAAGTCATACTTCCCTTCAGTGAGTTGCAGAAGAGATTGGGCCGTAAAAATGTTGGCGTGCAGTTACTGAACGCGGTGCCGGTGGTCCTGGTGGCTTATGATCTGCTATACGCTGGTGGGAAAGTGTTGATCGACCAACCCTTGAGCGAGCGACGACATCTATTGGGCCAGTTGGTCCCAGATCACGGTCCGCTCCGTATGTCGCGTGGCAAGCTGTTTCGGGAAGCGTCGTTGTTGGACGATGAGTTTGAGCAGGCGCGGGCACGGGGAAATGAAGGCCTCATGATCAAGAGCCCGGAGTCGTCCTATAAACCTGGACGCAGAGGGCGTGATTGGTTGAAGCTGAAGCGTGCGATCGCGACACTCGATGTTGCTGTTACCGCAGTGGAAGTCGGTCACGGGAAACGGAGGCATCTGCTTTCGGATTATACTTTTGCGGTGCGCCGGTCAGTGAATGACGATGAGTTGCTGAATATTGGTAAGGCGTATTCAGGTTTGACGGATCAGGAGTTAAGTGAGCTGACGGAGTGGTTCAAGAACCACACACTCCAGGAATATGGTCATGGACGGGTGCGAGTTGTCGAGCCGACGATAGTGATTGAGGTAACGTTTGACAGAGTTCAACCATCGAAGCGCCACAAGAGCGGATATGCGCTTCGTTTCCCTAGAATTCTTCGTTTGCGGCCGGACAAGTCAACGACCGATATTGATACGCTTGATACAGTGCGACGCTTGGTCGAGGCGAATGAAAGCACTCAAAAAAGGAGAATTTCCGCCCAGAACGCGTCAAATTAGCGGTGTCGCTCTGAATCCCAACCGACTTTCCTATTGCCATAGAGGCCGGATGGGGGTACGATGCAACGTCACCGCCTCCCAAGCAAGCTTTTCAAACATGATCGGTGAGCCCGGACACACAAAACCAAGCCGCTAGACGACTCCAGGGCAGAGAGCAACTGTGGTTTGTATTGGGTGTGCGCTTCTCAGTACACTGACAGAAGGGCTACCAACGCCTCGTAAAACAGGTAATCTGAAGACACGGAACTAGCGTTTGCTGTTTCCTGATTGTCTGTACTGGGGTTCAAGGGATCTTGATACGTAGTCACAGTCAGACGCGGTGGCGGCGGAACAGGTGCACCAGGTACATCGACGTCTCCGGCAAATGCATTAAAAGCGAGGCTGAACACAAGAAGTGCAGCAAATCCCAAGGTTTTGATAGATTTCATTGATCTTCTCCTCAAAAAGTTGTAGTCAGAGCCTGTGAGTGGGTGCGCAACCATGTGGTACTGGTTAGTCGTGATAATATCCGTCAATCAAAAGGCTTGCAAGGTTCCTTACTTAAATTGAGAACTGGAGTCGTGAGATGGAGTTGCATATAACGGCATTTAACAATTCGGCCGAAATTGCGGTCGCTGACAACATAATCCCCTTATGTGAGCTAGCTAAGAACTTGGCAGAAGCAGGAGAATTCGAGAGTGCCTGCGAGACGCTACAACCATTTTGGAAAGGGGTGCCGCACCGCCCAGAAACCAACAGCTTGACTGAAAATGCCAAAGCCGAATTGCTGTTAAGGACTGGAACTTTGACGGGCTGGCTGGGAAGTAAGAAGCAGATCACAGGTGCTCAGGAAGCGGCGAAGGATCTAATCAGTGAGAGCGCCTCAATTTTCGAAGCTCTCGGAAACACTGAAAAAATCGCGGAAGCTTGGGTTGATTTAGCCATCTGTTACTGGCGCGAAGGTGCGCTAGACGAGGCTCGCGTAACCTTGCGGCTTGTTTTAGAGAGCTTGGGCACCGTCCAGAGTGAGCAAAAGCTGAGAGCACTTTTAAACAGTGCCATCGTTGAGAAGGTTGCGACTCGCGATCACGACGCATTGAGGATTTATCGTGAGGCGGCCCCGCAATTCGTCGATTGTTCTAACCTGGCTCTCAAAGGCAAGTTTCATAACGCTTACGCCAATCTATTAAGAAGTCTAGGCTCGTCCGAGAAACGAGAGGACTACATTGATTCGGCTCTGGTCGAATATGCCGCTGCAAGTTTTCATTTTGAGCAAGTAGGTTTTCACAGTCTGCAAGCGATAGTTGAGAACAACGTCGCTTTCCTTTTTGCTACTATCGGAAAATTTGCTGAAGCCCGTGAACACGTCAACAGCGCTCGCAGTTTATTTCAACTCAAAGATCACGGCGGTTCAGCATACACTGACGATACACTTGCGCAGATTTTGTTGATGGAAGGAAATAGAGCCGAAGCAGAAAGGGTAGCCCGACGCGCCGTAAAAACATTAAAGCAAGGCGGTGAACAAAGTTTTCTCGCAGAAGCTCTTATTACTCACGGCAAAGCCTTGGCCCGGCTTAATCAGACTAGCGTGGCCAAGGCCACGTTAGATCAAGCAGTCGAAATCTCTCAAACCGCAGGTAACCCGGACCGTGCTGGTATCGCGGCTGTAACGGCAATCGAGGAGTTAAGCGACTACCTCCCTGTAGACGCACTCCACAATTATTACCGCACCGCCGAGAAACTCCTATCAAACTCCCAAAACCTAAGCGTCAAGACTCGTTTGGGCGAATGCGCGCGACGCGTTCTCACGCTAGTCCTTGCCAATGCAGCAAGCACCGAAACAGTGCCCCCTCTTCAACCAGGTTTTTCGTTAGACTCGGAAGTCCTT
>DATDFT010000317.1:0-7023 GCA_036522475.1 Pyrinomonadaceae bacterium
GGTCATTGCTTCGTGCGGTCGTAACGCAGCGCTGAGCCCTTCAGCGAACGTAGCGAGGAGCAAGCAAGCCATGAATAAAAGCCTTATCAACAATCCCTATCGGAATCCCTTCCATAATCGATTTCACGTGCCGGTTCATTCGCGATTGGACGAGATGCAGTCGTACACGCACCATGTCTGGCCGAACGACAACACGAGTTCTGACGAAGAGCAGGACGGCGCGCAGCAGTCACCGCTCGCCGCAGTCGCGGGTGCCTTTGCACTCGTGCTACTGGTGGCGTTCTCCGCCGTCTTCCTGTCTAAGATTTATTTCTAATTACCTCTGCGGCCCTCTGCGTATCTCTGATGCGCCCTCTGCGTTAAGAACGCCTGTTAACGCAGAGGTCCCAGAGATACGCAGAGGGCCGCGGAGAAAACCATTTACTTTGGACCTGTCACTGCTGTTGTTTTCAACTCTGACGCCCGTCGCTTTGCGATTGATGCTTGCAACTCTGCTGGTGTAGCCGGCCGGCCGTGTACGCCATAGATCTTATCGACCTGCAATCCCAACTGCTGCAGCTTCTCGCTAAAACTGAGCGTCACGTCCTGCGCGATCGGAATCGATCCATTCGCCAAAGGATTGAGCATGTCCGCCTGGAACAAGATCTTCTCCTTCGGCAAATACGCTACGAGAATCTCGTTCGCATGCGGATTTGGCCCAATGTCGTACAACTCGAGCACGTGCTTGTCATCCTGAAACACACGCTTCTTGTTTTCGACGACCTCGATCTTCAACTTGTTCTGACTCGACAGCTTCGGTAGTAATGAAGACTCGACCGCCGCGGCCTTTTCCAGAACGCTCTTATTACTCGCAGTCGTGACTATCGTTACACCTTCAGCAACGTATTCACGAAAGCCGCCCGCATGATCGGAGTGATGATGAGTCAGGACGAGATAACGTATCGGTTTATTCGGAACAGTCTCCTTGATCTTTGCCAGTGCCTGCACTGAATTGTTCCCATAAATGATCTGTTCCGGAGCTTCCACCACCAGCACATAATCATTGAAGGCCACGAACATGACATTGTGTGTGCCTCCATTGAGTCCGTTCAAAACGTAAACGTCTTCGGCGATCTTACTGACTGCGGGTGGCGGCGGTGTCGCGGGTGGCGCGTCGAGTTTCTCGAAACCATCGGGACCCTGAAAGACACTCTCAGCCGGCTTGGTGTTGATCTGTATGTCCGTGTACTCCGCTTCCTGGATCGCGCCGCCCGAGTTGTAGAGAACGCGAGTGCCGGGAAGTTTCAACTTGCCGACGGCGTGATAGTTTGAATACGTTTGCGCGATTTCTGAGTCGCCCGTGATCGGATCGGCGTAGAGATATCCGTACTTGGTCAGCAAATGCGTTTGCGCATCGAACGAAAGCGCGAGCTGCTGATTGTCCGGACGAATGACGCTGATCACTTTTTGCTTTCTGCCTGCGATCTCTTCTTCACCGATCCAGCGCAGAGTTGCAGCGCGGTCCAACGCCTCGAGTAACACGAAAGGCGGCAGACGGCGCATCTGCCCGCGAAAGTTATTTAGTGACGGATTGACGACCGGCGTGGCGGTCTTGGACCACATGTCGTAATTTTGACCTTCGGCGCCTTTGATGACGGTCAGGTTCCAGTTATTGAAACCGGCGTTGGCAGTCTTCAAATCGTCGAAGACAAAGTTACGCTCGGTATCGATGATGAGCGTCTCTTCGGACGTGCCGGCAGCGAAGGGTGGTTCGGCGGCCGGGCTTTGATAACGTGCATAAATCTTGCTTCGTTCTTTAAGCGTGAAATCTTTGATTGCGCGTAACGCTTCGACTCCGCCGTGGGCTTCAATGGCATCGTCGAGCACGCGTCGCGCTTGTTGATACGAACGCTGTGAAGCATCGAGTTGTTGTGCAAGGACCGCATTCGATGCGAGCAGCGCAAGCATGCTGGCAACGACAAACAGTTTCAGCTTCATGGTGGTGCTCCTTTCGTACGAAATCCGGTAGGTATTCCAATAATTTGGAATAAGGTGTGTGCCCCAAGCTCTACTGGGAAGACGTCTGTCTAATACTTAAAAACGCGCGGAAATGTTCTGTCCAATATTTCGTTTGAAAGAGTTTCGCGCAAAGGCGCAAAGACGCAAAGAAAGACCCGGGTCTTATCTTTGCGTCTTTGCGAAAAAAAATTGTTCTTAACTCTGACGCAGCGCCGGCATCGGAATCGGAACGCCGTACGTAGTTGCGCCGACACCAACACCGCCTTCGCACGAGTTCGGAGGCACCGTGCAAACGCGACGTGACGATGGACACTCCGCGGCCCAGAACATGTAACCCAACATTCCGCTCGTAGTGCCCGCGCCGTTAGGTGCAACTGTTTGAACGTACGCGCCGGTCGAGTTGATCAGTGAACTGCTGAAACTTGTACACTCCGGCGCTGCTCGTGTGCCGGTGACGATGTACAGTGCGCCGGTAAACTTCGCCGGTGCGAGTGGCAAAATCGGAGGAGCATACTGTGGCTTACCATCCACATGCTCCTGCCAATCGGCCTCCGCTGAGGATGCGGAAGACGCTTGTTTATTCGGAACCATTGCGTTCGCGTAATCCAACACAGGCGTCGACGTGTTCAGCCAATCAGCAGTTGCCTTGCGCGCCAACGCGATGAGAAAACGATCGCCGGCGCCGAGGTCAATCGTTAAGCGTGCGGCCTGATTGTTCCCCGAAGCATCGTAAGGCAGCACTGAACGATAAGCATCGATGAACGCCTGTAACGCGACCAGATTCGGACTCGTGTTTTCTTCGTAGTCGATCTCAATGCCGACGCCCATTTGTTGTGCGACTGCGGCTGCGTTCAATCCGAGTTGGGTCGGGTTCGTTGCCAATGCCTGGTTCCACGCATCCACATAAGTGATCCCACCGATTGACAACTGGACGCGAATGCCATGGCTCTTGAAGTAATCGACGACTGCCTGGTTCATGCCGATCGGAACGCCTTGAGATGTGCCGGAATCGTTTGTCTTGTTCAATAGTTTGAGTGGCTGAACGAAGCTCAGCACTACGAGGTTCACGGATGGCGAGCCATCGCCACGATTGATTATCCAGTGGTTGCGGGTATCGAAGTCAGTCATGTTGCGCACGCTGGCCCATGAACAAAAATCACTGCCACAATGCCAGGCTCCATAAACCGAAACGTTATTGGCGGCAGCAACGGGCTTGGGCTTTACAGAAAAGCTACCGAAGAGTGCGGCAACGAGAAGCAAGCTCAGCACAGATATTCTTAGCATTCCAGTTCTCCTCCGTCTAAATTTAAGATCCTTGTCGAATTGAGGGATCGGGGGCCTGCTTACAATTCGGGAGCTGGGCGAGAGGCTGAGTTGCGTGGAATCTTAGGCGAAGTGAGGGTGAATGATCAAAGTTTTTCGGTGGCAGCTGGCCTTGCGCTAAGAATCCTTTTTGGCCAAACGTTACGGCTTCGCCGCCTGATGTGAGGCAAGGCTACGCCTTGCCGTCAGCTCTCGAAGAAGATTTTTGGGCTGTGCCCTCGGGTTCGGCCTTTGGCCCTGAAACGCGGGGGCAAAGCCCGAACCGCGGGCATAGCCCAAACGGATAGCTGAATGCGACGGCAAGGCACAGCCTTGCCTCACATCAGGCGGCGGAGCCGCGGCGCGAGGTAAAGGCGGCGGAGCCCCGGGTCGCTACACGAAATCAGAAATTTACTTTCAAACCAAACTGGATGACTCGCGGGTCGCCAGCGGAGGTGATGGAACCGAAGCCCGCGGCGCCCAGCACCGTTGCCGGCGCCCCGAGCGGTGGAGTGTTTGTTATGTTAAAGGCTTCAGTGCGAAATTCGATACTGCGTTGCTCGCCGAAGTACATGCGCTTTATTAGCGCGATGTCGGCGTTGTGGTACTGTGGACCACGTACCGGATTGCGCGAACTGCTACCGATTGTAAACTGCGGTGCGATCGTGAATGCAGAGGTATCAAAGAAACGAGCGGTCGTGCGTTCTGACGATGCAAGGTTCGGATCGGCGATGAGGTTCGGTCGCTGCGTGCCAAAACCTGCGAACGCGTTGAAGTTGGTCGCCTGGGTAACCGCGAGTGGTAGCCCTGACTGAAGCTGAACCACACCTGCTAATTCGAAGCCACCCAGGATCGTTCCCGCAATTCCTCGCGGGTTGAATCTCTTGCCTTTGCCAATTGGAAGTTGGTACGTGAAGCTCGCAACAAAAACGTGCGGGATGTCACCGGTTGAGAGGTCGCGCTCCAGCTTCCGGTTGAAACTGTCAGCGACCGGGAAATTCGCGATTGGCCCAGTCAGGATTGACGCATCGAACACCGACGACGCCTCATCGATCAGTTTCGATCTCGTGTACGACACTAAAAAAGAAAGTCCGTTTGTGAACCGCTGCTCCAGCTTGGCCTGTAACGCGTTGTAGTTAGTGTTACCGACGTTGTTTCGATAGAACGTCACGTTGGTAAATCGCGGAAACGGTTTCAGGAGCTGCGCGAGTGGAATCGTCGGGTCACCGAGGCTTGACGATCTCGGAATCTGGCCGAAGAAAGGATTGGGAACGCGAGTGAGTAATGCCGGTCCGAGCGCGAGTTGACTCGCCGTAAGTTGGTTAATGTTGGTGTCAGGAACACCGACGTGTGTGATTTTCGAGCCGGCATATGCGACTTCCACCACCATGTTCTTCGTCAATTCGCGTTGCACGGCGAAGTTCCACTGTTGCGCATAACCACTGCCGAGATCCTGGTCAACAGTGAAGACGCCTTGCCCCAGGCCTGCATCGGGACTGATCGGAAGCGGCGCGACAGTTGGTCCATTTGAAAGTACGAACGCAGGATTGATGTTATCGAGCGTGCGTTGAGAGACGGCCTGGATGAACGGAAACTGCGGGATTGTAAAAGGCGTGGTGATACCCGCTTGCTCGATCCAGATCAGGCCATAGCCGGCGCGCACAACAGTCTTGTCGTTGAAACGATAGGCAACGCCGAGCCGTGGTCCAAAATCAAGCTTGTGTAATCGCCGGGCTGATTCTGGGAAACCATTTTGGCCCAGGTACTCCAATTGCTGGGTTTGCAGATTGAAAACCGCACCCTGGTTGTCGGCATCGGTTGACGGAAAGTTAAGCGTGTAACGCAAACCCGCGTTGATGGTCAGGCGAGAAGTCGCCTTGAAATCATCCTGCACGAAAAACTCTTTTGTAGCAGCGCGCGGCCGCAAAACTTTTTCTTGAATATCGATCGAGAACGTTTGCACCTGGCCGAGCAGGAAACTTGCAAGCGCGTTGCCCGTGAAGCTCGACAACCCCGAGCCGATCGTGGGAATGGCCTGCGAGTTAGTAAACAAAGTGCTAAAACTGAAATTACCGGTCGGCGATGGCGGTTGAATGACGTCGAGTCGCTCCGAGCGAAAGTCGAGGCCAAACTTGAGCGAATGACGCCCATGCTGGAGGGACACGGCGTCGAAGATCTGTGTCACGTCTGTGCGGAAATTCGACGCCGTATTGGCTGAGGGACCAAGCTGCTGCAATCCGGCAATTGAAAATGTTGGGAGCGTGTTTTCAAACGCGCCGTTCGTCGGTATGCCCGGCAGTTGCAGACTCTCAGAAGGCGGCGCGCCGAGCGAGGTGGCTTCTCGATCTATCGATCGTCGCGTATAGCCAAGCCTCAGTTCGTTCAGTGCGCGGGAGTTGAAGACGTGAACATAGTTTCCGGCGAACGACTGCGCGCGAGTGTCTGTTAACCCGGTCACGCCGGTCGTGATGTTTCCGCTACCTTCCGGCAGTGGTGTTACAGGCGCTGTGATGTCTTTCGCATACGAGAAGCGTCCGTAAATCTGGTTCTTCGGCGAGAAGCGATGATCGAGTCGAGCGTCGAACTGATCCTGATTATCGTTCTCGGTTCCGATTCGCGTGAAATTGTTTGCCGCGCCACTGCTCGTCGGGTTCGGATAACGCTTTAACAACTCCGCGGCGATCGGATCGAAGGTGTTCGTCGGAATCAGATTGCCTGCATACGCGCGATGATCCGACGGGCGAAAGATTTGGCCCACTCGCGCCTGAATCACATCGCCATTCGTGTCAGTGACATTCACGGGATTCGCAGTGACAGTTGTTCCAATCGAACCGTTCGATTGGAAAAAGAGACGCGCCCCGAGGCTGGATGAAAAGTTGCCCTGGCGCTGAGGGAGCGTAGGCACGTTGGAGATGCGAACTCTCGCGATTTGTTGTCGAGTTCCCTGGTAGTCACCGAAGAAGAACGTTTTGTCCTTTATTACTGGTCCGCCAACGACGAACCCAAACTGATTTCTTCGGAAGA
This sequence comes from Pyrinomonadaceae bacterium, assembly GCA_036522475.1. Taxonomy (GTDB): domain Bacteria; phylum Acidobacteriota; class Blastocatellia; order Pyrinomonadales; family Pyrinomonadaceae; genus PSRF01. The sequence continues at coordinate 6,325 of DATDFT010000317.1, forward strand.
CCGGCTTCTTTGGATTCGCGGCAGTCGCAGGCGCAAAGAGGTTGCGCGCATTCAACGCTTCGTTGCGCAAAAACTCGAACGCGGATCCGTGAAAATCGTTTGTGCCGGACTTTGTCGTCAGGTTGACGACGCCGCCATTAAAGCGTCCGAACTCAGCGGAAGGACTGTTGACTTCTACTTTGAATTCCTGGATGGCTTCGACGATCGGAAAGAACGCTACCTGGCCGGGCTCAGGCTGCAACACGGAAATGCCGTCGAACAGATATTCGTTCGTTCGCGGTCGCCCGCCGTTGATGCGTGGGAATGAGGGACCGGCTGTCGTTGGCGGCGGTTGGGCGACTCCGGCCGACAATGTCACTAGCGAAAGAAAATTTCGACCGTTGAGTGGGATGTCGACAATCTTTCCGTTGCTGACAACCTGACCCAGCTCACCGCTCTCTGTTCTCAGTAGCGAAGCGTCCTGAACAACTGTAACCAACTCGGTCACGGCGCCTGGATCGAGCACGACGTCGATGCGCACGCGCTCGCCAGTTGCCAGACGCACACCTTCACGCTGAGACTGTTTGAATCCTTGAGCTTCTACCGCAACGTTATAGAGTCCCGGCTTGAGGTTCGTCATGATGAACAAACCATCGGAAGAGATCTTCGAAGACGTCTGGCCAGTGGCGGCGTCAGTCAGGGTAACCTTTGCGTTAGGAA
>DATDFT010000318.1:0-2546 GCA_036522475.1 Pyrinomonadaceae bacterium
ACTTCAAAACGTTCTCGGGCGTGATTGAATTGAACTGTGTGCGCACGATCTCGGCGCCACGCTTATCTTCTTCGAAGATCTGGCGGCGGTTCAGTGCGGCGCCGATCATAAAGTCGTTTTTGAATACATCCTTCAGAACTCGCTGCTGCCCGGCCACGCGAACGCACACACAAAGAAGCACAAACACCAATCCGCAAAAAGGCACAAAAATTTTGAGCCCACGTTTGCCTTTTCGTGGCTTACTTAGCGACGACTTCGAGTTTGACCGTTTCATACTTTACCGAACTCGTGCCGACCATGATATCGAACGACCCGGGTTCAACCACACTCTTCATATTCAGATCGAGAAACGAAAGCTTGTCGGGCGTGATCACAAACTCAAGCGTCTTGCTTTCGCCGGGCGCGAGCGAGATGCGCTTGAAGTCTTTCAATTCCATGATCGGCCGCGTCACCGAGCTCACCAGATCGCGAATGTAAAGCTGCACGATCTCATCGCCTGCGCGCTTGCCGGTATTGGTTACGGTGACACTGACCTTCGCTTCGCCCGCCACTCCAATCCGCGCCGGATTAACTTTCAGATTCGAGTACGCAAACGTCGTGTAGCTAAGCCCAAATCCAAACGGAAACAGCGGCTCCTTGTTCGCAAAGAGATAACCTCGACGGGCAGTGGGTTTGCGGTTGTAGTACAGCGGAAGCTGGCCCACGGACCGCGGAAAACTGATCGTGAGTTTGCCGCCCGGATTGTAATCACCAAACAGAACGTCAGCGACTCCCACGCCCGTCTCCTGTCCCAGGTAAAAGCCTTCGAGAATCGCGGGCACGTTCTCGGCGATGTAGTTGATCGAGAGTGGACCACTGTTAATCAATAGCACGACGACCGGCTTGCCGGTCTCGAGCACTGCTTTGACGAGATCGTTCTGGCGCCCGACTAAGTCGAGACTGTCGCGATCGCCGAGATGCGTGTCAGCCCAACCTTCCTTATTCGTATCCTCATTCCCACCGAGCACGAGCAGCGCCACATCCGCAGCTTTCGCGACTTGCACCGCTTCGGCAATCAGCTTCTGGTCTTCCGCAGGATCGCTGAGGTGCGCAGTGTCGGCGAACCACACGCCACCTTCTTTGGTTATCTTGCAACCTTCTGCATAAGTAACTTTAACCCTGTCGCGAACTTTGTCTTTTATTCCCTGAAGCACACTCACGCCGCGCCCGGGATCATCACTGTAACCGCCGAGATGAACCTGCGCCGCGTTTGGACCAATCACAGCAATCGACTTCAACGCACCAACGTTCAACGGCAGCAAGTTGTTTTCATTCTTCAAGAGCGTGATCGATCGTCGTGCTGCTTCAGCCGCGAGCGCGCGATGCTCGTTCGAATTCGTGACTCGCGCGGCGCGTTCGACGTCGACGTAGGGATTCTCAAACAAGCCGAGCAGAAACTTCGCGCGCAGGTTTCGCGCCACCGCACGATCGATTGCAGCCTCCGAAACCTGGCCTTCTTTCACTAACTGGATGAGCGACGGAAACGCATCAGGGTCGGGAAGTTCGGTATCGACACCCGCTTCGATCGCGAGCTTTGCGGTCGTTGGTTTGTCGTCAGTGAGGTGATGCAGGTCCATCATCTGCGGAATCGCGTAGTAGTCAGACACGACGTGACCTTGAAATCCCCATTCCTCGCGCAGCACTTTTTGCAGCAACCACTTGTTCGCGTGCGACGGCACGCCGTCGATCTCGTTGTACGAAGGCATCACGCTCATGATGCCCGCTTCCGTCACCGCGGCCTTGAAGCTGGGCAGAAAATATTCGCGCAGCGTTCGCTCGGAAACATTGATGGGACCGATGTTGGTTCCACTTTCCGGTTGACCATGCGCAGCAAAGTGTTTCGCGGTCGCGATGACGTGATTCTCGTCAACTCCGGGCCCTGGTCCCTGCAACGCTCTCACGATCGCGACCGCCATGCGCGACGTCAGATAAGGATCTTCGCCGTAAGTCTCTTCAGTGCGTCCCCAACGCGCATCGCGTGCGAGATCGAGATTTGGACCAAGCACCTGCTCACTGCCGCGTGCGCGTGTCTCGAGTGCGCCGGCAGTGAAGACTTTCGCGATGAACTCAGGATCCCAGGTGGTAGCGAGCGCGATCGGTTGCGGAAAGCTGGTGCTGCCCTTCGCCATGTTGCCGTGAAGGATCTCGTCGTGAAGGATCGCGGGGATGCCGAGTCGTGTGTTTTCGATCAGCCATTTCTGAACGTCGTTGGCAAACTTCGCGGCCTCGCGTGGACCTTTTCGTTCGCGTTGACGCGCGATCTGGCCGATGCCGTACTTCATGACTTCTGCGGCTTTGGCGGGAGAGAAGTCGCCGCGATCGGTGGCGAAATCCGTTTGCGGGTTGACTTGCGGTCGGTTGCCCCAAAGACATGTCAACTGCGCGACTTTCTCTTCGAGCGTCATGCGCGACAAGAGATCGGCGACGCGGCGCTCGACCGGTAAACGCGGGTTCTTGTAGTCCGGACGATTCTCCTGCGGGCTCATATGCGCAACCGGCAAACCGAA
>DATDFT010000319.1:0-2390 GCA_036522475.1 Pyrinomonadaceae bacterium
GCGCCGTAGAACTTGGTGTTGCCACCGACGAAATAATTAGTGTGCGGATGTAGTTCTTTGCCTTCGCTGTCGCGCCACGCTTCTTTCGTGTTGTATTTCGCCTCGAGATTTACGGCGCGCGTGCTCCAGTTGTCCTTCTCACGCGGAACGTAATCGCCGCGCTCGAGGATCAGGATTTTCTTGCCGGAGGGCGCGAGTTTGTAGGCGAGCGTGCCGCCACCCGCGCCCGAGCCGATGATGATTACGTCGTAGTGATTGTTACTGGTCATGATGCACTCCATCATTGGGGAGTTACTGCACGTTCATCGATTGCATTGCCGAGTTCAGCGGCGCCGTACCGAAGTTCACGCTGAAACGCTTGCACCAGATCGTGACTGAGCGATACTTCGCGAGGTCTGCACTCGCGGGCCATTCATAATTCTGATCGCCGATGTTTCCTTTCATAGAACCGAGGTCGACGTATTCGGCTTTCGTAACCGTGTCGTTGTCTTTGGCGTCCTGAGCGGCGACGAGATAGACGTGCACGTCGGGACCGTTCGAGGTTTGAAAGTTCGTCAGTCGCAGCGTCTTCTTGCCGTCGGCAAGTTGAAACACCGTGGCCATGCCTTTCGTTTCATGTGCGCCGCTGTGAAACTGTCCCGCAGCGAGTTGGTTGCTGGCTGCGGACGCAGTCGGAAACTGCTCGTTTACTCTTTGATTGATGAAAAGCCTTTCAGGCCTGAATGCGTACCAGGCACCGAAACCAACCACAACTACTACGAGTAAAGCCACCTTCAATCTGTTCGACATGTTTCGAATTCTCCTCTTCAGATTTCGTAACCAACCTGTTGGTCGCGGCTGCCGGCAAATCCTTACACGCTCATTTCAAGCGGCGGCGACCCGGCGGCAAAACCAGTTAGCTTCGAGAAGGTGTCTGAGTCTGCTGCGGCTGCGATGAAGCAGCACCCACAGGTTGTTTGGTGTGATGTTCAAGATCTCGCAAATCTCATTCGAAGTAAGACCGTCGATCTCTCTGAGCGTGAACGCAATCGACATCTGTTGTGGAAGTTGGGACAAGCAGCGATCGAGGATTTCCCAAAACTCCTCCGATTCCAGGCTTCTGGTAGCATCGACAGGCCAACTGAGCGGCGCGCTATCTTCACGCCAGTGGCCTTGCCATGGTCCAGACGTTTCGAAATAGTTCGGCTCATCGCCTTCAATCAGTTGAAACTGGGCCGCTCGAGCGAGTCGACGAAGGTGGTCCACGACCTTGTGTTTCATGATCCCGACCAGCCAGGTGCGTTCCGAGCTGCGACCCGCGTGACTCTGCTGAGAACCAACGGCGGCCAGCAAAGTTTCCTGCAACAGATCCTCGGCGACCGCAGCATTGCGGACGCGCATCAGCGCATAGCGGAAAAGGTAGTCGCCGTGACGGTCCAACCAATTGCCTGGGTCGAGTCCGCGCTGAATGTCGCTGGTAGTTTCCAATGCCTCCCCTCCGAGGCTTGAATGCCTAAACTGCGCCTGGGAATCGGACCTTGACTTGGTCCATCTGAGTAATTAGACGCGAGCGCCGTTATCGGGATGCAGAATTTCTGGGCGGATGCGACTGGCGAGCGTTTCAACGAGTAGAGTATGCTTCGCGCGAGAACACGATTGTTTGCCGGAGATTCCTGTTGGCCTTCTTCCCCGAAATTGATGCTCCCAGCACGGAAAGCCTATCAGTCTTAAAGCGAAACTTTGGGCTGGTACCCAAAATCTTTCGAGCACAACTGCTCCGACCGGATCTGGTGGAAGCGCAGATTCAATTGCTGGAGAAGCTTTTATTTAAGAAGGGCGCGTTGAGTCGAGTACAGAAGGAATTCATTCTGCTAACAGTCTCGGCCGCGAATAACAACTCATACTTTCCCGCGCTGCATTGTCAAACGTTGCAGTTTCTGGGTGTAAAAGCTGAACAATCTCAACAGGTGATCGTCGATCATCACGGAGCTAACCTGTCAGATGCCGACGTTGCTTTGCTCGACTTTGCTCGCCGGTTGGCTTCAAAAGGTCAGTCGTTCACAGAGCTCGACGTCGAATCTTTGCGCAAATCGAATTTCGATGATGAACAAATTCTCGAAGCCGTATTGATGGTGGGACTCACTCAACTGCTCAACTGCATTCAAATGGGCCTGGGTACTGAACCGGATTTCAAACCGCGGATTACATTTCCATTAAAAGAAGTGAATCCGGCAGTCGCTGCTGAGCGTCAAATAGTAGAGCCGGAGTTACCAGGCGATTTTGTGTCTGATGATCCGGACTTTGAAATCGTCGTGAGAGTGCGAGACGGCGAGACGGATGCGTTCGAGGAATTAGTGCGAAAGCACGGGCGTCGAGTCTATCGCAGCTTGCTCGGTATACTCGGCAATGCA
>DATDFT010000320.1:0-5942 GCA_036522475.1 Pyrinomonadaceae bacterium
GCCCAAGACTGATGAAACCAACGAGGATGAATATAAACACAGCCAGCGACTTCATGAGCTTTCCTTGAAACCTATCGCTGAAGCGAATCTACTGAAGAGCATTGCAACCCCTCTGCACTGCATTTGACTCTCCATTAAACAGCCCCGCGAATTTTGCGGCCCCGAGAAAAGCGTGCACCGCAGGTTCGCAAAGCAAACAAAAATTATCGCATGGATTGACATAATATATAAAGAAGAATAATTAACGACAGAAGTATCAGTTCGAACGGCGGCCCGCACAGTGCGCTGGGCTCCCTGACACCGTGCGAGTCTGCGCGATGCATTGCGGCGCTACGGTCGCCGACGGCTCCCTGCGTGCCGCAATGCGAAGAACGGAAAGAGGCAGAAGTCATGAGTTCAGGAGATTTAAGCGTCGTATGATTCCGTGCGCGAAGCTGGGGGGCAGGTCACGATCGAGTTAGGCGGGAGGGAACGCGGCGATTACGGAGCTGGCAAATATTTAACTTGACTTCTGGCCTGAATCTGTGCCCACTTGCGGCACGCGCCCGTAGCAAATCGGAGGGAACATGCGCCTGAACCGATTTCTTGCCCTGGCGATTAGCCTGCTCATTTTCGGGCTCGGATGGCATATAGCGAGCCGATTCATGGTCGCCAAAGCGATCGCGTCGCCTCACGCGTCCAAAGCATCAATCGTAAAGTTGATGCTCCGCCCCTCGTTCCAGATGGCGACTCCACATCGCAGTCTACTTACGGAAATAAAGTTGGACCTATTTCCCTCTGTGGAGGCATGCTCAACTCCGGATTGTGACGGAACCGAAGCTAAGCCAAGCTGCGACGGATGCCCACAGGGGTACTGTTACCGTCCTGGTTGTCAGATTAGCGGGTGCACGGCGTATTATTGTGCCGTCACCGGGAATACACATAGGCTTTGCGCTTATGGGATCAATTCTAACCCCAACGATCCGTGTTACGGGTGTGAAACAGATCACAATATCTCATGTAAGCCGATACCACCATAGATTGCTTGCTGTGATTGCGTGAGAATGTTGAGGAGCTATCCATGCGCATCTTCGTGCGGTTAGTTGCAGCCGGTTTATATTTCAGTTCGTGCTCGGCAGGCATCTATGCTCAGCAGATAATGGTTGATACTCCGGTCGAGCCTCCTGGAACCCACAGTTTCCAGGTCAGATGGGATTCTGATTTGGAGCGCGTGATTGCGTACCGAGATGTGAGTGAACCGAATTTGCCTGCGATACGAATCCTGTCGAGTTCCGGGAGTAAGGTCTCTATTTTCCCGCTCAAGGATTTTCCGGGTTCCGGTTTTATCGACATCTGGGACGCCACAGGCGCTCCAAACGGGGACATTGTCGTGGCCGCGATTCTTGGGTACGGGCCGCGTAACGTCAAGCCCGTTCCTCTCAAGTCCCTCTTGCTCACTTACGACGGGTCCGGGACGCTCAAAAGGGTTTGGGATGTGAAGCCGTACCATCATCATCGTATCGCGGCTGACTCGGCGGGTAATGTCTTTGCCTTGGGTGACGGTGGCAAAGATGACTACCCACTTCTTATCAAATATTCAGAATCTGGTGAAGTCCTGGGTGAATTTCTTTCGTCCGGCCTATTCTCCGCAAAGGATTCCGTCGTAGACATGATTTCGCCGAATGGCCAGCCGCAGCTATTTATCAAGAATGATCGCCTTAATGTATGGATTGCCGCTACTCGCGAGTTATACGCGTTTTCGTTAGACGGAGTACTTCTCTCTTCGACTTCGCTCTCGGCGGCGGTCCAGAGTATTGCGGACCAGAGTGGTAGCTCTCAGGTTCGCATTTTAGAGATTCAAGTAGATTCAAACCAAGGAATCATCTCACAGGTTCGGCTTTTTCCGAAGGACCAGAAGCTACCGGCAGCCGTAGGTGTCGCTCGCCTAAAGACGAATGGCTCGTTCGACAGTTGGGTCGAGCCCTTCTCTCGCGGCGATGTGCATCGCTTTATGGGCCTGACAAGCAATGACAAGGCTGTGTTCCTAGAGAAAGTTCATGACCGCACGGTTGCAATAAATCTGAGTAAGTGATCTGAAGAACTAGTGCCCGCCCATTCAATGCGAGTCGTCTCCTTACTGTTGTCTCTCGTCGGCGTTTCGTGTGGTCTAATTTATGCACAGAACGGCAAGGTTGGCACCAGCTATATGTCTGGAACATGGTCCGATGCCTGTCCTTGCAACATTCCGTGCCCCTGTTGGAAGAAACATGAATCATCAGCACGAATGTGCGTGAATTTTCACGTGTTCAGAGTCCACAGCGGTTCGTACGATGGCGTGGACCTCGGAGGTTCAGTCTTTGTTCTAGTGAACCTGCCTAAGGGTCCATGGCAAGCACCTATCGCTAACGCCCTCTTCGTCGATACGGGTGACGCAAGGAAAGTTGCAGCAATAGCGAACAGCCTCAAACACCTATTTGGATTCACGGTGCCCACGGTATCGCGAGCTTCGATTCAATACTCCGAATCAGGAAGAAAACAAAGGGTATCGATTCCCGGTTTGCTCTCATATAACATCAGTTTTGAACGGGACCAGCTATTGTCTGCCGATGTTTCCGAGAATCTTTACAATTGGCTGACGAATGCAAGACAAGGATCAGTGGAATCAGTGGTGTATTCCCCAGGCACGGGTGAAACCGCGAAATATGCCAATACAAACGCAATTTTCGCAGAGTTTCGTATCCCGGTTCCCCAGTAATAGAGAACGCCCTTTCCTCATGGGAGGCTGCGAAGCTTTTCCTTGTTACGCCCTCCCCGCTCTTCAACAATGATGTAAATGAAATCGGCGGCAAGATTCGTAATCTTTTCTTCTTTGCCCGAGGGCCACTTGATTTCTTGATTTCGAGAACTTCAATGCTACTGTGCGAACCCAAACCGAAATGCAATCGCGTGTCGTTTTGAGACATATAACTGCCGCCCGCTCGTATCTCACCTAATTGGGTTGTGTCGGCAGTTCTAACGGTCGCCTACGGCTCCCTGCGTGCCGCAATCCGAAGAGCGGGAAGAGGCAGAAGTCACGAGTTCAGGAGATCTTGGCGTCGTATGATTCCGTGCGCGAAGAATTGGGGCAGATCAGACCCAGGGGGTGCAGATCATTCGATTTCGGAGCGCATCATCGATTTCGTCGGTCCCGTCTACCCGAGGGTAAATTGAATTCTACCTTCACAATAGAAGTTTTTCTTCCCGGATGATGCCGAAAAGGGGAGCGGTTAGTGTCCGCCGAACATGCCAAACTGCCACGCGAAAAGGAGGAGCAACACGAGCCCTCCGAAACCGCACAGCCAGTAATAAAGCAGGAGTCGGCCATCAGGATACAGCTCGCGATATTTACTATAAATTAAACGATACTTAGAGAAGTGAAAGAACAGATAGGAAATTCGCTGGTCGTCAGGCAATTTGCGATTGATTTCTCCGATCATCGCTGACATGACTAAGTTGCTCGCGACGAAACACGAAGTCGCCGCGAGTAACAGGGCCAACGGGAAGATAAACTCACGACTCAATTGCATGGCCTTCTCAGGAGATACATTGACGGTTTTCGGGTTTTGGGTCACACCGCCGTTGCCGCCGCCGCTACTGCCGCTACCAACTATATCCGACGCGAAGCCGAGAATCTGAGCGCCAAGACCATCAGGCTGACACATGCGGCGATTGTCCACATCAAGGCGTGGGCAACATCTACGGCAAGCATCGCAGCGAGTGTTGAAGATGCGGCGCGAGCCGCTATCAGCGCGAAGGCGCCAGCAATTGCCCCTAATATTACCCGGTCTGCCCAGAGCGAGTTCCTGTACGCAATGGAAGCAGCGATAACGGCCAGGCACAGAGCAAAGGGAGCCACTACGAGGCTGTCATGCTGTCGCGTACCTTTACTGATCGAAATCCAGGACCAAGCGGTTTCGATTAGGCAGAAGAGAGTGACTACCACGAGTGCCTTTCGGTTGTGCAGTAGTTCTGGGCGCGGGTTCATTCTGGTTTGAGCCCTGGATCGAAGGGAATGTTAAAGGGAACTTTGCCCGCTAACGCACCGGCAAGACCGACAGCTTCTGCTGGGATCGTCTTGGCTAGTTTCGAGGGATCAATCGTGCCAAACGTGGTTTCCTTTATATTCCGGTCCACACAAGCCGTGAAAGATTCACCAGGCTGTGTCGCTGGCACCACTACTAGCAGCACAGTAGACCACCCGAAGAATGCCAATGTGAGGCAATACTGGACTACGCGAACCCCAGTGGTTCTGACATGCATGTGCTAGTTGGAGGCCATATTCCGATTCAGTTCGTCCAGGACTGCTCGATTCCCTGCGGACGCTGCTATCGAGCGAGCCGTCCGTCCGTGCAAGTCTTTGGTGTTCGTGGACGCGCCGTGCCTAAGTAACAGTCGAACGATGTCGGGATCGTCGTAAGCACAGGCTCTCATTAGCGCTGTGCGACCTTCGTTGTCTTGAGCATTTGCGTCCGCTCCGTTTTCCAAAAGCAGACTCACTGCTTCGAAGCTTCCAGGTCCCAGGCTTTGATCATCTGCTACTGCTCTCATCAGCGGAGTCTCGCCCTGGAAGTCGCGAGGATTTACCTCCGGACTATATCTGAACAGAATTTTCAAGACCGAAGGCGAGAGCGCAGCGACCATCAAAAGGGTTTGTCCGTAAATATCGACTGTGTCAGTTGCCGCGCCCGCCTCAATGAGTTTCTCAACTATTTCGGGATAACCCCCTTGGGCAGCATCCATCAAAGCAGTCCAGCCATTATGTGCTCGGATGTTAACAGTGCTCCCGTGCCGTAGCAGCAACTCGACGAGTTCTGAGTTTCCTGATCGTGCGGCCAAAAGCAGAGGTGTGACACCGTCGTAGGATGCGAGATTCACGTCTGCGTGGGCATCGAGTAATAATTTGGCGATAGTGGTGCTTCCAGAGTAAGCCGCAGCTGCCAAGGCTGTCCGGCCATCCGACGCCTGAGTGTCCGGTCGGGCACCGGCCGCGATCAGTTCTCCTACAATTACTTCGTCAGTGACTTCTGATGCCGCGATGAGAGCTGTGGTACCGTCGTCCTGCGCGGCGTTTGGATCGTTGCCAAGGCTTAATAGCTGAAGAACCTTATCACGGTAACCGACTCTCGAAGCCAACACTAGTTCAGGGGCATGGGAGCATTCTGGCCAAGTACGTTGCCAAGCGAACTTAATCTCAGGAGCCGTGAATAATGCCAGCATTCCTTTTGAAGCGAGAGTTCGAAGCTTGCTTTCGTCCGCACCGGATTCAACCGCAGACCGTATGATACGATCCGTCTCCTCGGGGTTTGGGAGCGTCTTAATGATCATGCCATGCATTTGTTGAGGCTCCTGTTGTCCGTCTAACTCATAGGCAAAAGTTCGAGTGCGGCCGTCCCTGCACGTTCCAAAGTCGTTACCAGCAGGTTCACTTCTCACCTTTTTTCAGCTGCCAGGGCACAAATACGCACCCACTAAGCTGGGTTTCTCGATGTGGGCATCGATTGCGGGTGGCGAAGAGAATTCCGAGGATTATGTACTTGCTCAAGTAGCATCGAGGGAGCATATCATTCGGTGCTGCTCTTTGTGGGTAGCTGTTTGGGGTGCAGCACAAAAATTCGTCACGGACTCTACGTCCTGCCCACCCGGCGAAATAAGATTCAGGAACCCAGGTGCGGATGCGGCACCCGGGGCACCCGGGAGACCTTAAGTTCGTCACTTTTAGCTGCTATCGTCGTCGACCCCTGAGCGCTCGGGGATGATTTGAAAAAGAGGGCACACGATGTATCGTGCCCCTACGGCGGACGGTTGCGGTGTAACGGGCACACGCTGCGTTGACTTGGACTGAGTGAGCACCTAGAATCGGCTTCCCTGCTCCATGATTGGCGAGATCATTTCGCATTACCGGATTACCGACAAGCTCGGCGCCG
>DATDFT010000321.1:0-5916 GCA_036522475.1 Pyrinomonadaceae bacterium
GGACAGCAGTCGACCGAAACTGGAGAAAGTTTATGTAGCGCCGCGCAATGAGCGTGAAGAGAAGCTGGCCGGGATTTGGTCGCAGGTGCTGGGTTTGGAAAAAGTCGGCGTGCATGACAACTTCTTCGAGCTCGGCGGCGACTCGATCATCATCATCAAGATCATCGGCAAGATGACTCAGATCGGTTTTGAAGTCACCGCGAAGCAGATTCACGATCACCCAACCGTTGCCGAACTCGCGAGCGCAGTCAGTGAGTCGGAGCCGGAAGAAGTTTTTGACTCCGTGCCGCTGGTCGATCTGAGTGATGAGAAACTCAATCAACTGCTCGAAGAAGTTGAGTTCTACGCCTAGATCCGGCTTTCTTCTGCGTCATCTGCGTTTAATATTTCTCGCGACTACAAATCATTCACTAGAGGAAAACACCTATGGTCATTGAAGAAGAAACAGAAATTTTTCAGTTTCAAGCCGAAACCAAACATCTCCTGGATCTGATGATCCACTCGCTTTACACGAACAAGGAAATCTTCCTGCGCGAATTGATTTCCAACGCCTCCGACGCTCTCGATCGCTTGCGTTTCGAAGCCATCATGAAGCCCGAGATGATGGAGGACGATGCGAAACTGGAAATTCGCCTTGAAGCTGACCCGAAAGCAAGAACGCTCACCATTTCTGACAACGGCATCGGCATGAGCCGCCAGGAAGTCATCGACAACATCGGCACCATCGCGAAATCCGGTACGCGCGACCTGCGCGCGAAGATCAAAGAAGGAGCCTCCGACGAGATCCTCAATGAGTTGATCGGACAGTTCGGTGTCGGCTTCTACTCCGCTTTCATGGTAGCCGACAAAGTGACGCTGCTTACACGTCGCGCGGTCGAAGAACCCGCGACCTACTGGGAATCGAGTGGCAACGGAGAATATATACTCTCTGAAGCCGGCAAACACGGGCGCGGCACGTCGATCACTCTCCATCTGAAACCTGTCGATCTCGAAAGCGGCATTGACGACTTCACGGATAAATGGATTCTGGCCCGCACGATCAAACGCTACTCGGATTTCGTCAGCTACCCGATCGTCTACAAGGATGAACGTGTGGAAGGTTCGGATATTGTCGTCGAAGACAAAACGCTGAACTCGATGAAGCCCATCTGGGTGCGCCCGCAGTCGGAAGTGACTGACGATGAATACGCCGAGTTCTACAAGCATTTCTTCTATGACACTGAAGCACCGTGGAAAACCATTGCGGCCAAGGCTGAAGGACGTCTCGAGTATCAGGCGCTGCTGTTCATCCCTTCCAAAGCGCCCCGCGAACTCTTTTATCACGCGTTCGAGTCAGGACTGCGCCTGCACGCCAAGGGTGTTTTGATTATCGAGAAGTGCGCCGATCTCCTGCCGCGTTACCTGCGTTTCATCAAAGGCGTGGTTGACTCCGCCGATCTTCCACTGAACATCTCGCGCCAGATGCTGCAACAAGAACGTCAGATCAAGCAGATTCAAAAGTGGTTGACGAAGAAGGTTCTCGAGACGCTGCAAAATGTTCATGACAACGATCCGGACAAGTACTTGAGTTTCTGGCAGCAGTTCGGCCGTGCGCTCAAGGAAGGCGTCAGCTCGGACTTTGATAACAAGAACGAGCTCGTCTCGCTTTTACTCTTTGCCTCCTCCGACGACCCGGAGAAGCTGACGAGTCTGAAGGATTACGTCGCGCGGATGAAAGAAGATCAGAAGGAGATCTTCTATCTCGCAGGTGAATCACGCTCGGTCGTCGAGAATTCTCCTCACCTCGAAGCGTTCAAAGACAAAGGTTACGAAGTGCTTTACCTGGTCGATCCGGTCGACGAGCTGGTGGTCCAGTTCCTCACTGAGTTTGACGGTAAGCAGTTGAAGTCAGTTGGCAAGGGAACCGTCAAGCTCGGAAATGAAGCGGAAGAAGAAGAGATCAAGAAGAAGCAGGAAGAAGCCGCGGAGTTTTTGCAGTTCATGCAACAGAGTCTTGATGAGTACGTCAAAGACGTGCGTTTGACGAATCGGCTAAGAACCTCGCCGGTATGTTTAGTCGGTTCGGAGATTGACTACAGTCCACAGATGGAACGCCTGCTGCAGATCGGAAAAGGTGGTGGACCAAAGCAGCGGCGAATCATGGAACTGAACCCGCAGCATCCGATCTTCACGAAGATGCTGGCTCGATACCAACAACAAAAAGATGACGCGATGTTGGTTAAGTATGCGCATCTTCTCTTGGGCTACGGCTTGATTGCCGAGGGTTCGGATCTGGTCGATCCGGTTGAATTCAATCGTCTTGTTGCCGAGCTGATGGAACAAAGCTCGTAAACCAAATAAGTCGGGTTTGTAAAAGAAGGAGATATTTCTATGAGCAGCCTGAATCAGATTGAGGGCAAGAAATTTTGGGACGATGGAGCCGGCTTTTTTGGCCGCGGTTACATGGAAGGCGACAATTCTTTCGAGGGATTTCTATCCACCAGCATGAATCTTCAGGCGCGCACGGATCGTGAGGTTCAGGGTGTGATCAGATTACTCGATCTACATCCTGGCGATTCGATTCTGGATTGTCCGTGTGGTTATGGGCGCCACTCGATCGCGCTGGCCGAGCGTGGTTTTCAAGTTGTCGGCAGCGACATCAATTCAGAGATGCTCGCTCCCGCTATTCAGCGTTCGAAGGGCATGTCCAATATCAAGTTCGTTAAAGAGAACATGCAGGATGTGAACTACCACGAAGAATTCAATGCGATAACCAATATGTTTTTTTCGTTCGGTTTCTTTGAGACGCACGAGGAGAACAATGACGTAGTTCGCAGGTTTTTCGATTCGCTCAAACCAGGCGGAAGGTTTCTGATGCATACGGACGTCAATGTGCCGTACCTGGAGAGCGGAAATTACAAGTTTCACGAGCAGCGAAACCTCGCCACCGGAAAGAAGCTCGAGATTAACGAGCATTACGATCGAGTCAACCAACGGCTCTACGGGCAATGGACGCTAATCAGTGCTGAAGGGATAAGAGAGCCGCTAACGCCGTACAAGCACATCGTCTACACGTACGAGAGCTTCGCCGAGATTTGCAGATCGATTGGCTTCGTGAATGTTAAAGGATACGGAGACTGGGATGGCACGCCCGTGCGCGATGATTCAGAAGAAATGATGGTTGTTGCGCAGAAGCCAAGATAATTTTTTCCTCAATCCTCCTCAATTCACAAACCATGACTGAGAAGAACAAAAACGTAGAGGCGATCTATCCACTCTCGCCGATGCAGCAGGGGATGCTGTACCACACCGTGTACGCGCCCGAGTCGGGAGCTTACATGCAGCAGGTTACCTGTCGTCTGAACGGTGACCTGAACGTGGTGGCATTCGAGGAGGCATGGCAGCAGGTGATCAATCGACACCCGGTGCTGCGCAGCGCGTTCCTCTGGCGCGACCTTGATAACCCACTCCAAATCGTTGGTCGCACCGTCAAAGTCCCATTGCAGTTCTTCGACTGGCAGACGTTCTCTGCAAGTGAACAACGGATTGAAATCGAGAAGTTGTTGGCGGCAGAGCGCGCGCGCGGTTTCAACCTCGCGCAAGCGCCGTTGATGCGTCTCTTCCTGTTGCAGCTCGCTCCTGATTCGTATCAGTTCATCTGGAACCGTCACCACATCTTGTTTGACGGATGGTCCGTGCCGCTCGTGTTGCAGGAAGTGTTTGCGTTTTATGAAGCGGGTTGTCGCGGTGAGACTTTGAAGTTGGACCAGCCGCGTCCGTTCAGAGATTACATCGCGTGGTTGAAACAGCAGGACATGAGCCGAGCGGAAGCTTACTGGCGCAAGGCGCTGGCGGGCTTCACCACTCCGACACGGCTGTCGCTCGAGCACACAGGTGAGAACGGATACGGCGAAGAGCAGGTGCGGCTGAGTGTGGGGCAGAGCGAGCAAGTGCAACGTTTTGCGCGCGAGCAGCAGGTAACGGTGAATACGGTGGTCCAGGCAGCGTGGGCGCTGTTATTGAGTCGTTACAGCGGCGAAGAAGATGTGCTGTTTGGAGCGACTGTTTCGGGTCGACCGGCGGGACTCGCGGGCGTGGAGCAGATGATCGGGCTGTTCATCAACAGCTTGCCGGTGCGAGTGCGAGTGAGCGGTGAGACACAGGTAGGGACATGGTTGCGAGAGTTGCAGTCGCAAGTGATGGAGCTGCGACAGTATGAGTACAGTCCGCTCGTGGAGGTGCAGGGCTGGAGTGACGTCAAACGCGGGCAGAACCTGTTCGACAGCTTGGTTGTGTTTGACAATTTCCCGGTCGGCGAGAATTTGGAGAAGAAAGAGGGAAGCCTTGAAATACGTGACGTAGAGGTGAGTGGGAATAATCATCTGCGTCTTACGTTGACGGCCATTCCCAGTGACGAATTCTGGTTCCTCATTAACTACGACAAGGAATATTTTGACGCTGCTTCGATCAGGCGAATGCTGGGCCACTTGGCGACTGTGTTGGATAGCATGTGCGCAAATTCGCGCGTGAGTGATGTGCGGCTGCTGAGTGAGGCGGAAGAAGCGCAGGTGCTGCGGCAGGGGAACGAAAGACGAGCGGAGTATGAGGTTGCGTCGAGTTTGACGGAGTTGTTCGAGCGGCAGGTGGAGCGAGCGCCCGAGGCAACGGCGCTGCTATGGGAAGAGCAGCAGGTGAGCTATGCGGAGTTGAATGCGCGGGCCAATCAACTGGGCCACTACCTGCGACGGCTGGGAGTAGGACCGGAGTCACTGGTGGCGCTGGTGATAGAGCGGTCGGTGGAGATGGTGGTGGCGGTGCTCGGAGTGCTGAAAGCCGGTGGCGCATACCTGCCGGTTGACCCTGCGTATCCCGGCGAGCGCGTGCGCTTCATGCTCGAAGATGCCGGCGCGTCAGTGGTGCTCACTTCCGGTGTGGAGTTCAAAGATGGCAACGCGCGCGTGGTGCGCTTGGACCAGGAGTGGCAGGGGATTGCCGCAGAGCCGGAAACGAACCTGGAGAGCGTGACTGTTGCCGACAATCTGGCTTACGTGATCTACACCTCGGGCTCAACCGGACGCCCGAAGGGAATGATGATCACGCACCGCAACGTGCTGCGATTGTTTGCGACCAGCGAGCAGC
This sequence comes from Pyrinomonadaceae bacterium, assembly GCA_036522475.1. GTDB lineage: Bacteria > Acidobacteriota > Blastocatellia > Pyrinomonadales > Pyrinomonadaceae > PSRF01. The sequence goes on from DATDFT010000321.1 coordinate 5,119, forward strand.
ACTTCCACTTCAACGCGGACGATGTGTGGAGTCTGTTCCACTCCTACGCGTTCGACTTTTCAGTGTGGGAGTTGTGGGGCGCGTTGCTCTATGGCGGCAAGCTGTTGTTGGTGAAGTACTGGGAGAGCCGCACACCCTCAGCGTTTCTGGAGCAGGTGCGTGAAGCCGGTGTGACGGTGCTGAACCAGACGCCGTCAGCGTTTCGGCAGTTGCAGCACGCGGAAGCGGAAGAGCCGAGTGGGCTGAAGTTGCGCGTGGTGATCTTCGGCGGTGAAGCGCTGGAGTTGTCGAGCCTGAAGCCGTGGGTGGAGCGGCATGGAGCGGAGGCGCCGCAGCTCGTGAACATGTACGGGATCACGGAGACGACGGTGCATGTAACCTACCGGCGTTTGCAGGCGAGCGAGATTGAAGGCGCGAGCGGCAAGGTGATCGGGCAGGCGCTGGATGACCTGGTGCTGTATATCCTCGATGAACAGATGCAGGTATTGCCGGCGGGAGTAGCCGGCGAGATGTACGTGGGTGGCGCAGGTTTGGGACGCGGTTACCTGGGACGACCTGAGCTGACTGCGACGCGGTTTGTGCCGGACCCGTACAGCGGCGTGGCGGGCGCGCGGTTGTATCGCACGGGAGATGTGGGACGGTATCGCGCTAGTGGTGAGTTGGAGTACGTGGGGCGCGCGGATGAACAGGTGAAGGTGCGCGGGCATCGCATCGAGTTGGGTGAGATCGAAGCAGCGTTGCAGCAGCACGAGGGAGTGCGTGAAGCAGTCGTGTTGGTGCGCGGCGAAGCGGAACAGC
>DATDFT010000322.1:0-9289 GCA_036522475.1 Pyrinomonadaceae bacterium
AAGTGTCCAAAGTCCCAGAAAGAATTCTCAGATAGAAAATTAGCGGCAGTCGGATTCTCGACAACGTACTCATCCACTCCTGCGTAAGCGAGAATCGAGACTACATAGCCGCCGCTGTCTGCCATGAAGTGCGCATCCGTAAACACGCTGGCCGCGACGTACAAAGCAGCTACAAGCACAGATCCGATTTTTTTAATCCGTGTCATCTGAGGTTACGTAAGAGCAACGCTTTATTGTTTTCGGATGGACTCAAGCAGAGAAATCCATCGTCGCCGCCGACCTGCGTGTTCGTTTCGAGTTTGGAAAAAAATTTATGAAGGTCGGCCCAGGTGATGCGCGGGTCTTCGCCTTCCGTCCAATTCCAGTCGGACCGCGGGACCTCGCTCAGAAAGCGTTTCGCGATCCAGACATCATTCTGCTGATCCCACGCAGCCAAAGTTGAGCGTGCAAAGTCGCTTTTCCATTGCGGCACTTGCGCGGTTCCGAGAATCGCCACCGGATCGACGTGAAAATTAGTCTGTTGCTCAAACTGCAAACGCCCGGCGCCACCCCATAACTGATCCTGCGGCGGCACAAAAATCCGCGTGTTCTCATTCACCAACGGAAAGAGCTCTCGCACGCGCCCCAGCGTCGCTTCTCTCTCCCGATCAACAACCCGGTTCGAGAGCGCCACCCCGTTAACGACACACGTGACCAGGATGAAACTCAGCGCGATGTAACGCCACCACCGCTTCACTTCACTTGCACTCACACAGAACGCAGCCGAGAGAAAGATCAACGGAAACAGTGGAAAGTAACGTTCAAGAACTCCACCCGCAAACAACCACGCAAACCCGATTACCGGAACTGCCCCAATCAAGAACAACCAGAACAGACTCCGCCCTCGACTGACCCCGAACATGCCTACCATAAGCGCAAACAAGAACATGTAAGCGTACGCGATTTTCCAGAGACTGCGTCGAGCGAGGTCAACGAGGCCGACGGGATTGTATGGATCGTTTTTAAGAAAACGTTTGAAGAAGACGCTGTCCGCACCCATGTTGATCAGCGAACGAGGAATGCCGAACGCCACGCGCGCAACGCCGCGATTTTCCGTAACCTCATGCGACGAAGACTGCGCCCATTGCCGTATCTCGGAAACACTCCCAAGCCCCAGCGCCGCGATCGCCGCTCCATACATCAGTATCCCTGCGAGAGCACATGAAACTGTCGCAACGCTTACCAGTTGAATTTGACTGATGCCCAAAAACACCAGCGGTACAATGAGTGCTGCGGGTACGGCGCACGAGTACGGAAACCACATTCCGACCGCGCCCGCCAACACAACGCCCGCAACGATTGCTTTCCAGCGCGACTGGTCTCCTGCTGCTTTAACCATCAAATAAAATCCGAACGTCAGCAGCGCCAGTCCCGGGACGTAAGAGCAACCCGATTGCACGTAATTCAGAAAAGCATTTGAGAATATGAGCCCGGCCGCGGCGACGAAGCCGGCCCACGGTCTTCCGCAAACGTGTTTGACGAGACCTTGCAGAGAAAATATTGCCAGCAGTCCGAACAACCAGTTCAAGATCAGGAGCGCTTGCGTCACGCCGGCTCGCACGTCAGTGTCGACAAACGGATGGAGAACTCTGAAAGCGAGCCACCCAAGCGGACGCCAGAGCAGGTGACCGAACTCCCAGAACGAAACAAACCCACCCTGGTCCCAAAACTTCGTGCTCCCGCCATTCACTACACGCAGGATCGCATCAACGTAAACCGATGTATCGCCGATGTTCAGCGGCGCAGTAAGCGAAGTGGCAAAGACGTAGACTACGAGCGGCGGCAAAAACCAAGTGAGATGGGAGTATCTCGACGATCTCATTTTTGGCCGATAGCGATCAGTGAAAGGCCGAGCGGAGGCGGAATCAATTTTTCCAACTGCTCCGCCCAGGGAGCAATGTAACGATCGAAGACCTGAATTTGTCGGGCGTCTTCCTCTTTGATGCAACGCACGCGATTGTTCCAGAACCAGCCCGCAATCCCGATCACGTTCATGTAGAACGAGTGCTCGACAGTAAAGCCGGCTTCGCGCATCACCGGCAGCAGGTTGCCGCGCCGGTAACGGCGAAAGTGACCAATCTTCGCGTCAATCGTTCCGTACAAAAACTGAAACGCCGGCACGAGAATCACAGCGCGACCGCCAGGCTCGAGCACAGAATGCATAAACTCGAGCGCCCGCAAATGGTCCTCGACGTGCTCGAGCACGTTCAGACAGATGATCGTGTCGAACTGAAAACCGGACCAGCCGTCGTCACTCGGATTGCCGAGATCCAGGAGCCTGGGTTGCACGTGCAATCCGTCACTCAAACGTTGCTGAAGTTTATTGACGCACAGCGCGCTCAAATCAGTCGGCACGACGAGGTCACGATCCAACAGCAGTCGCGTGAAGTTACCGATACCCGCGCCGACTTCGAGAATTCGTTGGCCAACGTAAGGCGCGATCTTGCGGAACATCCAGTTCTGATAGTTGTTTGCCTGGGCCATGATCTCCAGGTCGGCGATCATGCTGTGCTCGATACTGCTCATCGCTCCTCGTCTCGCGAGCCTTTTATTTCACGCTGGATCTGATACTTCGTCTCTTCCAACAGTTTTCGGATTTGATAATCAAACTCCTGCGAGCGCCTCACGATCGTGTGCAGCACGAGCCCGACGGTAATCGCCAGTAATCCAGCGAGCACCAGGCCAACCGCCAGCACTGCGGACGGCAATCGCAACACGAGTCCCGTTTCAAAAAACTCGAAGATGACAATGAGCCCGGGAATCGCTCCGAGCAGCATCAGCACCACTCCCGAGCTGCCGAAGAAAGTTAACGGTTTGTAGTCGCGGAGGAGCGTGAGAATCGTGTTGATGATGCGGAAGCCGTCGTTGACAATACGAATCTTGGAAAAACTTCCGTTGGGCCGGCTCGTCAAGTTAACCGGCACTTCAACGATCCGGTAACCACGCTCGAGTGCTTTGATGGTTAACTCCGTCTCGGTTTCAAAACCGCCGCCAAACAACGGCACGCCTTTCACAAACTTCCTGTTGAAGACGCGATAGCCCGACAACATGTCAGTGATTTCCACTTTGAATGTTGACCTGACGAGCGAAAGAAACAACCTGTTGCCAAAACGGTTGAGCGATCTGAACTGGCTGTCAGCTTGCTCGTGCAAGCGCGAGCCGACAACCATGTCAGCGTCATCTGCCAGCACCGGCGCGAGCAGGTTGTGAATCTCGGCCGCGGGATAAGTGCCGTCGCCATCGACCATCACGTAGAAGTCAGCATCGATGCGTCCAAACATCGACTGCACGACATAGCCCTTCCCCTGCCTGCGTTCCGAGGCGATTATCGCTCCCGCAGCTCTGGCTTCTGCGGCTGTTTGGTCGGTGGAATTGTTGTCGAAGACGTAGATCTTCGCGTGCGGTAGTTGCGCGCGGAAACTGCCCACGACGTCGCGAATCGTCAGTTCCTCGTTGTAGCAAGGAATGAGGACAGCGATAGAGGGATCTTCGCCGTTTGGAGCTAAGTTCAAAGCCATTACTTCCCCTGGTACGAATTGTTATCTCAGTAAACCGGCTGTAGAGGTTCTTCCTGCCGGTTATGAGATATCTCTGAGGTTTCGTTAACGCTGGCGGCTCTGCATAAATCCGCAAAGTTTGCGGCCACGCCGGGCCAACCAAAGTTTTGTCGCACGAGCTGAGCCGCGCTTGCGCCGAGTTGATTTGCGAGCTCTGGGTCACTCAGCACTTTGACTACTGCTTCAGCAAACGTTCGTGCATCGTCGGCTATCAGCAGCTCCGCGGCGTCATGTACGGGGAGACCTTCGGCGCCAATAGTAGTAGAAATGACCGGTTTTTCCATAGCCATGGCTTCGTAGATCTTCAGGCGCGTGCCGCCGCCAATGCGAATCGGGACGATGAAAGCGGCCGCATCCTCGATGTATGGACGCACGTCATCGACGCGCCCGGTGACGGTGAGCGCCGGGTTTTTTTTGGCCAATTCAAGCAGTGACGGGTACGGGTTTCGGCCAACGATTGTCAGGTGAATGTCGGGAATGTTCCGCCGCACGAGCGGCAGGATATCGTCGATGAAATAACGCATCGCGTCTTCGTTCGGGAGCCAGTCCATCGAACCGGTGAACACGAGGCTGTGCGGACGCACGCTCGCGGTGTTGGATGGTTTGAAAAAATCGACGTCAACGCCGGTGGGAATGTCGTGGACCTTCGCGACACCGTAGTCACGTTCCATCATTCGGGCGTCAGCTTCTGAAACTGCGATGACTGAGTCGACGTGCCGGCACGCGTCTTTTTCGAAGCGCTGCATCTTGCGCCATTGCAGGTGAAGATAGAAACGTTTCGCAGGCTGCTTCTGCACTTCGTAGTGCCTGCGCCAGATCTCGGCTTCGACGTTATGCTGAAACAACACGACGGGAGTTTCGAGATCGCGCGGCAGGTTGACTGCGGGCGCGAGAAAGTCGCAGATGACGACGTCGAAATTGTTGTTGGAGGTTGCTTCAGCGATCGCGCGCGTCATTGCGTCCGATTTGTATTTTCTGATCGCGTAAGGCAACGACGAGCACATGTTGAGCACTAGCTCGGCGTAGAAGGCTGCGGAGAACTTCGCGCGTGTTGAATGTGGAATGCGGATCAGTTCGTGGCAGTATTCGCTTGCGCTGGCGACAGCCTCTGGAGGCGCAGCGCCGTCGTCGAGCGTGAGGTACGTGATGTGATGATCTGCTTTGAGTTGTTTGAGCAGGTGATAAGTGCGAATCTTCCCGCCCTTGTCAACGGGATGGAGCAATTCGGTTTTCAGCCATAGGATCTTCATGAAAACATAGGTCCTATTGGACCTACCGGACCTATATTTGACCCCCGCTACACGCCCACCAGGCTCTTTTCGATTATCGGCTCCGCGGCAGGAATTGCTTCACTGTCAAAGAACCTTCGCTGCCACATCTCGAAATTCACCAGTGCCCACAGTCGCTCGGAATGATCCTCGCCCGCCTGGTGTAGCGCAACGATTTCGCGCACAAATTCCGGCGCGAAAATTCCGCGCGACAGCGCCCGCTCGCTCACAACATACTCATCAACGATCGACTTGAACGGCCCACGAAACCAACTGCCAATCGGCACCGGGAAACCCATCTTCCGCCGCGACAAGATCTTCTCCGGCAACACACCCTTCATGCTCTCGCGCAGCACGTATTTCGTCGTCCCGCCACGCAGCTTCATCGAGTCAGGCATGCGCGCAGTGAACTCAACCAGCTTGTGATCCAGAAACGGAACACGACTCTCCACCGACGTCGCCATGCTCATCTGATCCTGCTTCATCAGCAACTCGTGCAGGTAAGTCTTGATGTCTGCGTACAACAAACCGTCGAGCAGCGATAGATCCTTCGTTCTTTCCAACAGGCTCCGCAACTCCACGTAAGGATCGATACTCCCGATTCGCTCGTTCGTCTCACGCGTGAACATGTGCTGCTGCATCGGCGCCGGAAACACGGCGAAGTTGTCGAAGTAAATACTCTCGAGCTCCGGCGAGAGCACGAGGAACGTGCGCATGAGCTTTTGGCGCACGCGACCGCCCGGCATCATCCGTTCGATCTGTTTGCGAATCGTATCGCGCGCGACGGCGGGCGTGAACTTGTTGTACTGCTGGCCGAGCGCGAGGTTCCAAATCGTGCGACGATAACGCCCGTAACCCGCCAGCATCTCGTCGCTGCCCTCTCCAGTCAGCACCACCTTCACGTGTTGCGCCGCAAGGTGCGAAACGAAATAGAGCGCGACGCTCGACGGATGGGCCAGCGGCTCGTCTTCGTGCCAGACCAGACGCGGCAACGCCTCGAAGAACTGTTCGGGACTGACAACGATCTCGTGATGGTTCGTCTTGTAAGCTTCGGCGACGAGTCGGGCGTACTCGAGCTCGTTAGCCTCACGCTCGGCAAACGCGACCGAAAAAGTCTTGACGGGCGCGCTGACCATGCGACTCATCACCGCGGCAATCGCAGACGAATCGATGCCGCCGGAAAGAAACATTCCGAGCGGCACGTCAGCCATCAATCGCAAACGCACGGACTCGCGAAACAGATCGGACCACTGTTTGACGTATGTCTTATCATCGCGCGGCGCAGCGTCGTCTTTCGAGAAGTCGACGTCCCAGTAACGACGAACCGTGAGCTCGCCGTCGTGCCAGGTCATCACGTGTCCGGGCAGAAGTCGTTTGACGCCGCGAAACAGCGTCTCCTCACCGGACGTCGCGTGGTTCGCGAGATAGTCGGAGAGAACGGCGTAGTTGAGCTCGGGCTTAACAGCGCCGGCTTCGAGTAATGTTTTGATTTCTGAGCCGAAGTAAAACGAACCGTCGTCTGCGTGAACGTAATAAAGCGGCTTCACGCCGAGACGATCGCGCGCGATGAAGAGCTCCTGTTTGCGCTGGTCCCAAATCGCAAACGCAAACATGCCGCGCAGGTAATCAACGCACGCGGAGCCGTGCTCTTCGTAGAGATGGAGAATGGTCTCGGTATCGCAGTGTGTGGCGTAAACGTGGCCGTTAGCTTCGAGCGACTCGCGGTAGTCAGCGTGATTGTAGATCTCGCCGTTGTAGGTGATGTGTAAACTGCCGTCTTCGGCGTTGGTCATCGGTTGATGACCTGCCGCGACATCGACGATGCTGAGCCGCCGGTGGCCGAGGCCGACGTTGCCATCGATGAAGAGTCCTTCCTCATCAGGACCACGATGCGTGATGACGTCGCGCATCGCCTCCAGCAGTGATTGTGAAACCAACCTACCCGACTTGCTCGAAAAAGCTATCCCGTTAATTCCACACATATCTTTTTATCACCCACAGACCTGACCCACTGCCACTCGTCGCCCCGGATCATAACAAGATCCTGAGTTTTTCCCCCATCGACTTGAAACGCGCGTCCATCCTGAGCTGGGATTTCTTTCACCTGCCATGTGGTTTCCGCACTCTGTGGGAGTAAAAAGCTGAAGACCTCGTCGCCGTCCTTGAAGAGCACCGAAAAGGCGAAGGCTTTGGCCTGCTCCTTCTGACCATAACAGTGTGAAATCCAACGATCTTCCTCGACCCAACGACCATCGCGGCCGAAACACCAAATGGCGAGACTCGACTCTCGCAGCGCGCCATCAAGAAACGGTTTGGCGGAAGACTCGAAATGGAACCATAGATCGCCGCGATGTTCATTCATTGACGAAATCTTGTCGCGAACGATCCAGTAATTGCCTTTCAGAAAAAGAATGCTGCGGTGAAGCCGGTCGCCACATTCGCCGGAAACAAAGTCGTATCGCTCGTCGGTAATCCATTTCCGTAGACTGCAAGTGACTTTCGTCGCCCAGGAAAAGGGACCGGCGGGCATTGAAGTCGATACGTCATCGAGCGTCACCGTGTTGTGCGCTTGTGAACTGCGGAACCAGTCTCGATCTTCTTTGCAACCGGTGTACGTGTAAGTTCCCGGATCGACGAGCACGGTGCGTCCATTTGCTGCAACGTCGATCGACAACGCATCGGCATGAGCGTGGCCGCAGTTGAGCGAACCGTGTGGGCCGCAGTCGAAGAGCAGGTAATTCGAATCGCGCGTCCATCCGTCACGCATCACGAAGTAACCGCCTTCGTTGAAAGCTGCCGATGTCTGCGCCGGTTCTTTAGCTACAATCGAATCGAACCGGTCCAATCCTTCGACGCCCGTTAGCCACAACAACTCTTCAGCAGCATCGCCCGCAACGAACTTGTAATCGCCACGATTGAAAGCCAACGCTCCAACCGCCAACGTCCCGCGAAAATCGTTTGCGGCACGAACGTCGAGCATCGCGAGCCGCCCGCCGTCGTCGTCGCCGAACAGCGGCGTCGTGCCGTCAGGTCGCGTGATGTACATCAGGTGATCGAGCAGCAGGACCAGCGCTTCTTCGACTTGCGGCGGCAACTCGAGTTGATTCGCGCGGGCGAGCAGTAAAAAGTGCAGGTAGAAATCGGTAGTGTAGCGATGGTAGTAACTCGACTGCTCAAAATAAACGCCATCGCTCTTCACGTGAATCGGAAGCTGTTCGACGAGAATGCGGCTGCCGAGCTCCTGCCAGCGTTTCGCCTCTTTAAACTCGGGCATCATCGTGCCGATATAAAAAAGGCCGAGCGCTTCGCCTGTGAGGTGTGTGTTCGGGCTGAAGTAAGTCGATAGATACGACTCGAGATGTCGCGCGCTGAGATACAAAAATTTCCACGCGCGGTTAAAAGTCAATAACGGCGTCGACCACTTGAAGAAGTGAAGCGCCCAAAGCCACGAGATCGATCGGAAAGCGATTTCGAGGCTGCTGGCCCAGTTGATGCCGAGCTTGGGCGGGTTCGCATCCATCCACGCTTCGAGATGCGCTGTGAACGTGCGCGAGTAACGCTCGTCAAGCGTCAGCCAGTGAGCCTGGCCCAGGGTCTGGAAGTATTGATGACGATTCAATTCCCAGATGATCTTTTTGTCGCCGGCGATCTCGACGTCGAGATAGTCGAGCTTGCTCCAGTGACGCAGCGGGATGCGCTTGCCGCTGACGGGTTCGAAGTGCCAGTCGATCGGATCGCCGAAACTGAGATTCTCGAAGCCGAGCAGATCGAATTTGCCTGCGACGATGCGGTCGGCTTTCTCGATCAACTTTTGCGCGCTCTCCGGCCAGCGCGTTTTGAATGCGCTCGCGGTCTTTTTGGGTGATTGAAAACTGGCGAAGAAGGAGGGTTCGGATCGTGAGGCCCTGGTCAATGATGAAAACGACTCATCCGACGGCAGTTTTATAAGACTGGACCAGCCACGCCGTTCGCTGAACGCAGAGATTTGCTGAGCCGCGCGTACGCGCAGTTCGTGGAGGCTCGCGTTTTTGAGTTTCTGAAGTTTCATCTGTGAGAGCCTCAGAGCGCGAGGTCTTTATGGACAGGATCTACATGATTTACACGATTTTCAGGATATCTTGTAAATCATGAACATCCTGTAAATCCTGTCTACGCTAACCTCTCGCATCAGAGCTCCATCAGCTCATATAACTCTTTTACCGCACGCTCGGTCGCTGTCCCCGGCTTATAAAACATCTCGTTTGCGACAGCGATCCGCATCGCTGAATTCTCCCCGGGCTCGACAAATGCTCGCTCGACCGCCGCCAGCACCTCATCGACGTTGTTCACGCTCGTCGAAGCGCTAGCAAGCAAGTCGATATAACTCGGTTCGATGTCAGTATTCCTGATCAACTCGGGCACGTGTATCCGGATCAACGGCCGGTC
>DATDFT010000323.1:0-2028 GCA_036522475.1 Pyrinomonadaceae bacterium
TCGTCCTTGGAGTAGATGCCTGAAACGCGCATTTTGAACTCATCAGGATTGGTCGCGTTGTGAATCGCTTCTTCCTGCGTGATGAGGCGCGACTGCCAGAGTTGAAACAGCGACTGATCGAACGTCTGCATCCCGTACTGAGAAGTGCCCGCTGCGATCGCTTCGCGAATCAGGTAAGTTTTATCTTCGTTGATAATGTGATCGCGAATGAACGCCGTCGATACGAGGATTTCAATTGCAGGCACGCGTCCCGCGCCCTTCGCGGCACGCACGAGTCGCATCGAGATTACCGCCTTCAAAATACCTGCCAACTGAATGCGCACAGATTTCTGCTGGTGCGACGGAAAAGACGAAACGATACGCGTGATCGTCTCTGTCGCATCGAGAGTGTGCAGCGTCGAAAGCACGAGATGTCCAGTCTCGGCAGCAGTCAACGCTGTTTCGATCGTCTCATGGTCGCGCATTTCACCGACGAGGATCACGTCCGGGTCCTGTCGCAAAGCGCCGCGCAAGGCTTCCGCGAATGAACGCGTGTCGACGTCGACTTCGCGCTGCGTCACGAACGACATCTTGTCGCGATGCAGAAACTCGATCGGATCTTCGATCGTGACGATGTGTCCGCTGCGCGTGGAGTTGATGCAATCGATCATCGAGGCGAGTGTCGTCGACTTACCGGAACCAGTGGCGCCGGTGACGAGTATGAGCCCGCGTCGTTCTTCGGCGATCTTGTCGATTACCGCGGGAAGGCCGAGTTGGGCCACGCTCTTGTTGTGATCTGGAATGACGCGCAGCACGATACTGACTGTGCCGCGTTGCTGAAAGATGTTGGCGCGAAAACGGCCCAGGCCCGATACGCCGTAACCGATGTCCACTTCCGAAACTTCTTTGAATCTCTGCTTTTGACGATTCGACATCATCGAGAAGGCCATGTCGAGGCTGTCTTCGGGCTTCAAACGCGGAGCATTTTCGATGGGGTGGAGCTCGCCGGCGATACGCATAACGGGGAAGGCCCCGACCTTCAGGTGCAGGTCGGAAGCGTTATGACTGGTAGCGACTCGAAGCAAATCGTCGATTCTTAGGGCCATGAATTATCCTGAGTGGTTTTAACGCGGGATGGCGCGCGGGGCTTTGAAAATGCGCCGAATTGAATATAGCGTGAGGCTGCGAGGTGCGTCAATAATTCTCTGCGTACCTCTGCGACTCTCTGCGTACCTCTGATGCGATCTCTGCGTTGCGAAAGCGCCGTTAAAACGCAGAGATCGCGGAGGACCGCAGAGAGTCGCAGAGAAAACCTCAGTCTTTCGAGGCGGTCTGGAAGGACAAAATCGGCGTCGTGTCGCTGTCGTCCCTCACTTTAGCAGCAGGTGCGTAGCCGTTATTGTCGGTTGGCGCCGCTTTCGTTTCGTTAATATAAGTGAGCCACTTGCCGGGCGCAGGGCGCTCACCTTTCGTAATTTCGAAGAAAACCTTCTGAATCTTCTCAGTAATCGGTCCACGTCCACCCTGCCCCACCGTGATCCGGTCGACGGAACGAATCGGCGTGATTTCAGCAGCCGTACCCGAGAAGAACAGCTCGTCAGCCACATACAGCGCCGCGCGCTGAATTGTGCGCTCTTTCACAGTAATGCCGAGTTCCTGGCAGATCTGAATCACGCTGTCCCGCGTGATGCCGGGAAGAATGGACGATGACAGCGGCGGAGTCAGCACGATGTCGCCGGTCACGAGGAAGATGTTCTCGCCCGAACCTTCCGAGACGTAACCACGGTCGTCGAGCGCGATTCCCTCCGCAAAACCGTTCAAAAGCGCTTCCATCTTGATCAATTGCGAGTTCATGTAGTTGGCGCCGCTCTTCGCCATCGCCGGCATTGAGTTTGGTGTCAGCCGGTTCCAGGTCGAAACACAAACGTCGACGCCGCGTTCGATCGCTTCATCGCCGAGGTACTTGCCCCAGTCCCATGCGCCGATGTAACAAGCCAGCGGGTTCGGAAACGGATTGACACCGAAAGCCGGATGACCTTCGTCGAGACT
>DATDFT010000324.1:0-8176 GCA_036522475.1 Pyrinomonadaceae bacterium
TCCTTGGCCTCGTCGGTCATGCCGGCTTCTTCGATCTTCTTCTTCAGCTCTTCGAGTTCAGCCTTTTCATCTTTGCGGCCGAGTTCTTTGTGTATGGCTTTGATCTGCTCGTTGAGGTAGTACTCTTTCTGCGCCTTCTCCATCTGGCGTTTGACGCGAGTTTGGATCGTGCGATCGAGTTGACGTTTCTCGATCTCGGTTTCCAGCAAGTCGATCAAACGTTGCAAGCGTGCTTGCGTCGAAAAGATCTCGAGCAGCCCTTGCTTGTCTTCGACTGAGATTCGCAGTTGCGATGCGAGGGCGTCAGCGAGATGCGAAGGTTCCTGATTGCGCAACGCGGTTTGCAGCGCGTCGGTCTGCGTATCGGGCGCGAGACGAAGATGCTGTTCGACGAGTTGCCCGACCTTCTGAATCAGGGCGTCGAGTCGCGTGCCTTCTTCGTTGACGACAGGCGCGCGACGCACGAGCGCCATAAAGGCGCCGTCCGTATTTTCAACACGCACAGTTGTGGCGCGTTCGCGGCCTTCGACCACCACCTTGATCTGGCCGTTCTCCTGTTTTTGCGACTGGAGAATGCGGCCGAGTGTTCCAATCCCATAAATTTGCTCGGGACCGGGCTCGTCAACGGTGGCGTCGTGCTGAGTGGCCAGGAAAATCGTTCGGTCTGTAGCCAGAGCCTGTTCGAGGGCACGCACCGAGCCGGCCCGACCGATTTTGAAAGCGACTTTGGTAAAGGGAAAAATTACGACGTCGCGTATAGGCACCATTGGGTACCAGGCTACGTCGGCGGGGGTTCTGTCTGAATATTCTTCCATGATTGAAACAACTTTTCTGAGAAAGAGGGCTAATTGTAAAACATTTCCTGCGGGTGCGCTACTTTTAGGGTTTTCGGGGAAAAATAGGTCATATAGGTCCTATAGGACCCATATCAACTGCTCGCTTTAAGCCGCGGCGCCGTCGATTCCGGCGAGGCCTTCACCCGGAACAGCCCGCCGGCGTTCGACCATTTCGCTGGTAATCACGAATTCTTTGACGCGTTTCTGCGAAGGAAGGGTATACATCGCGTCAAGCAGCAGCTCTTCGAGGATCATCATCAGTCCGCGGGCGCCGACCTTGCGCTCAACCGCCTGCCGGGCGACAGCCTTGAGCGCGTCCTCTGTAAACTTCAGCTTGACGTTATCGAAATCAAATTTCTTCTGGTACTGCTTAACCAGGGCATTCTTGGGCTCGGTCAGGATCTTGATGAGCGCTCCCTCGTCGAGCTCGTGGAGCACGCCGGCGACGGGCAGTCGTCCGACGAATTCAGGAATCAATCCAAAACGAATGAGGTCTTCCGGTTGCACCGCAGCCAGGGCCTCTGCGTGACGGTGGCTGCCTGATTTCACTTCCGCATGGAACCCGAGCGACTTGTTGCGCAGACGACGCTCGATCACTTTTTCGAGACCGACGAACGCACCGCCGCAGATGAAGAGAATGTTGGTAGTGTCGACAGGGAAGAATTCCTGGTGCGGATGTTTGCGACCACCCTGTGGCGGAACATTGGCGACAGTGCCTTCGAGAATCTTCAACAGCGCTTGCTGCACGCCCTCACCCGAAACGTCGCGCGTGATCGACGGGTTCTCATCCTTGCGACAAATCTTGTCGACTTCGTCGATGTAGATGATGCCTTGCTGCGCGCGCTCGACGTCGCCGTTCGCAGCCTGCAGGAGTTTGAGAATGATGTTCTCGACGTCTTCACCGACGTAACCTGCTTCGGTCAACGTCGTCGCATCGACGATCGTGAACGGAACAGCCAGCATGCGCGCGAGAGTTTGTGCGAGCAAAGTCTTGCCGGTGCCGGTCGGTCCGATCAGCAGAATATTCGCTTTCTGAATCTCGACGTCGGAACGACGACGACCGAGCTCGATGCGTTTGTAGTGTTGATAGACGGCGACGGCCAGGCGTTTCTTCGTTTCTTCCTGGCCGATCACGTATTCGTCTAGAAAATTTTTGATCTCTCCAGGCTTTGGCAGCGGCGGGCGAGTGGCTACTGACTCTGCCTGCTGATCATCGGTAATGATCTCGTTGCAGATGTCGATGCACTCGTTACAGATATAAACAGTCGGTCCGGCAATGAGCTTCTTAACTTCATTCTGCGACTTGCCGCAGAAAGAGCAGCGCAGAGTATCATCAGTTCGTCTCACCATAACTTAACGAATGAAGCTCCTTTAGGGGGACCGCGCGAGTTTACTCTCGGTGCGCGATGACCTCGTCTATTAAACCATATTCTTTGGCCTGCATGGCAGACATAATTTTATCCCGTTCCACATCGCGTTCGACTGTGTCGTACGACTGTCCGGTATGTTTGGCGATGATTTGGGAGGTGAGTTCGCGCATTCGCAGGATCTCTTCTGCTTGAATGCGAATGTCTGTTGCCTGACCTTGCGATCCGCCTGATGGTTGGTGAATGAGGATGCGTGAATTAGGAAGGGCGAAACGTTTTCCTTTTGCGCCGGCTGCGAGCAGCAACGCGCCCATCGATGCACATTGTCCGACACAAATGGTCGTGACGTCCGGGCGAATGAATTGCATCGTGTCGTAGATCGCCATCCCAGCGGTGATCGAACCACCAGGTGAATTGATATACAGGTTAATATCTTTTTCGGGGTCTTCAGCTTCGAGAAAGAGCAGTTGGGCTACGATTAGGTTGGCAATCTGATCGTCGATCGGGGTACCCAGGAAAATAATATTGTCTTTCAGTAGCCGGGAGTAAATATCGAAGGCGCGCTCGCCTCGCGAAGTCTGCTCGACGACCATTGGGACTAGAGCCATACCATTCTAACCTCGTTCAAAATCCAGATGACTTACTCATCCTTTGGCGCGTCATCTGTTTCTTTAGCTTCGTCCTTTGGTTCGGTCCACTCAGCGTCAGTGATGCGCGCATTGTCAACTAAAAGATCGAGCGCTTTACGATTTCGCAATCTGTGCGCGATGCTACGTTCGCCTCCATTCTTTGTCAAGGCAGCACGCACTTGCTCTTTTGATTGTCGTGCAGCAGTTGCGATCGTCTCGATCTCAGCTTCAACTTCTTCCTCCGAGACGGTGATATTTTCGGCGTCGGCTATCTTCTCCATCAGCATTGTCGCGCGCACATCGTCCTCGGCCTGCGGCCTAAATTCTTCGCGCGCGCTTTCCCAATTTAGCTGCGGGTTTCGCGGATCGATGCCGCGCTGCATCATCTGTCGCGCAGCCTCCTGCATGCGCTGATTGGTCTGCTGCTCGACAAGACTCTGCGGCACTTCGAACTTGTTCTCTTCGACCAGTTTCTTCACGAGCTCGCCACGCACGTGGTGCTCTGACTCCGCCGCCGCTCTTGCTTCGAGATCTTCGCGAACTTTCACACGCAGGGCTTCGACTGAATCGAAATCAGCGTCTACGCTCTTGGCCCACTCGTCATCCACATCCGGAAGTTTTTTCTCACGAACCGCAGTCACGTCGGTTGTGTATTCCACTTTTTTGCCGGCGAGACCGGGAGACGAAAAATCTTGCGGATAATCGACGAGGAATGTCCTGGTCTCCTCGGGTTTGACGCCCGTAAGATTGTCATTGAACTCTTGCTGTACCCCCGTTCCGCCGAGCACGACTTCAACGTCGTCAACTTTGATCTCATCTGCTTCGGGGTCGTCGATGAATTTTCCGCGGGCGTTGATGGTGACGGTATCGCCGAGTTGCGAAGCGCGGTCCTCGACTGGTTCCATTGACGCAAATTGATCGCGCAGGCCGCCGATTACTTGATCAATGTCTGCGTCAGTAATCGGGCGGACGCGACGGGTGGTTTCCAGTCCTTTATATTCCTTGAGTTCGATCTCAGGCAGGACTTCGAGACCGACTTTCACTGTCAGAGGTTCTTCACCCAGACGATCGAGTGCCTCGTTGTTGTCCAATTGAACATCAGGTTCGCCGAGTGCGGAGAGTGAATACTCGTCAATGGCATTGTTAACGGCTTCGGGCAGCAGTTCGCGCAGCACTTCGCTTCTGATCTCGCTCTTGTAGCGAGTGCGTACGACTGAAGTGGGCGCATGTCCGGGACGAAAGCCGGGAATCTTCGCTGCCTTGCTGTACTCGCGGCTGATACGATCGTAAGCGGTGCGCACCTCGGCCGGTTCGAATTCGATTCTGATCTCCTTGCGAGTTGGGGAGACGTCAATAAGTTCGGTTTTCATTTCGTTGATTCTTCTATTTGGTGCGAAAGGGGGGACTCGAACCCCCACACCTTTCGGTACCAGATCCTAAGTCTGGCGCGTCTGCCAATTCCGCCACTTTCGCATGCGAAAAAGCGCAAGGAAGAATAGCATACAGATTTAGCCGCAGATAAACGCAGATGACTCAGATTCTTTTTTATGTGCGTCATCCGCGTTTATCTGCCGCCAATTCTCTATCGCACGCGGTAGTCGACGCGAGGTTTTCCGAGGAAGTCTTTTCCCGTTTGCTTTGTGATGAGCCTGAGCTGTTCGAGCTCGAAGTAGGCGCGTTGGATTTCGCCCTTGTCGACGGAGAGTTTTTGTGCAAGGGCGGCGGGAGATGGAAGTGATTCGCCGGAAGACAGGGTCTTGTTGCGAATCTGGGTCTCGATCTGTTCCCGCACCTGCGCGTAGACGGGATTGTGCGACAGGTCTTTCAATTCAACGTTCATAGGCTTAAAGGGTTCGCGTCACTTTTGACAAAGAACGCGGGGAGTCTGGGTCGAGTCCTTTAGCTTCGGCCAGCAGTGCGGCGAAAAGTTGACCGGGAACGATATACGGAATCGGCGCGAGAAACTCATCGAGCTCGCGCAACAAGACAATCGAGCGCGTACACATTCGCGCCGCCTCGAGATCGCTCGTGATCGCGAGAGTGTCCGCATGTAACTCGCGCAAACGTTCGATCAGGCTCTTTACTCCAGGCAGCATCACTCCCGGCGGCGCAAAAAGTATCACCGGAAAATGACGTTCCACCATCGCGAGTGGACCATGCAGAAAATCAGCCGACGAAAACCGCTCGGCAACTACGTAACACGTCTCCATCAGTTTCAACGCGAGCTCGTACGCGTTTGCGTAAGCCAATCCACGACCGACTACGACGCAGTTTTCCATGAATACGTAACGCTGCACGAGCTCGCGGATCGCAGGCTCCTGTTCGAGCGCGCCGGCGACAAACTCCGGAATCGCCTCGTATGAAAACGGCACCGACGCTTCAGCCAACTCAGTCGCGAGCATATAAAAGAGGAGCATCTGTCCGGTGAACGTTTTCGTTGCCGCGACAGAGCGTTCTTTACCGCCGTGTGTGAGCAGTGTTTCGTCAACTATGCGAGTCATCGACGATCCAGGCTCGTTAGTGATGCCGATCGTGTAAGCGCCAGAATTGCGAGCACTCTCGAGCACTCGGTTTATGTCCTCACCTTCACCCGATTGAGACACACCAACGACAAGCGCGTGGCCCAACTTCAGTTGGGCGTTGTAAATCGTGTAAACGGAGGGCGCCGAAAGAGAGACGGGAATGCCGGTAGTGATCTCGAGTAGATAACGACCAAACAGCGCCGCGTTATCAGAACTACCGCGAGCGACGAGCACGATCAGATCAATGTCGCGCGTCTTGAGCAGGCTTCCCAGTTTGGAGATCTTGGCGCGCTCCGCCGCAATGGTGCGCTCCAGTGCGGCAGGTTGCTCAGCGATCTCCGCAAGCATTAGAGACATGTCAGGCAATTACTTTAACACGAAAATCGTATAATCTGTGGCCATGTCCCCCAAACGACTGGTCTCGCTCGACGTCTTTCGCGGAATCACAATCGCAGCCATGGTGCTGGTGAATAATCCCGGCACGTGGTCCAGCATCTACTGGCCACTCGAACACGCGGAGTGGAATGGCTGGACGCCAACCGACCTCGTCTTTCCGTTTTTCCTTTTCATCGTCGGCGTTTCAATCACACTCGCTTTCGCGCGACGTGTTGAGGAAGGGAGCGTCAAGCGCGACCTGTATCTCAAAGTCATCAAACGCACCGCGATTATTTTTGGACTGGGACTGTTTCTCAACGGCTTTCCGTTTTTTCAACTCGGCACGATACGCATTGCGGGCGTGCTTCAGCGCATCGCGATCTGTTACCTGATCGCCTCTTTGATCTTTCTGACCACGAGCGTGCGGACGCAACTTCTCATCGCCCTCGCGTTATTGATTGCTTATTGCTTGGTGATGACGAACCTGGCCGCGCCCGGCTACGCGCCCGGAGATCTCACGAAAGAGGGAAGCATCGCGTCCTTTGTAGATCGCGTGATCCTCGGGCCGCACATCTGGAAACAGGGAAAGGTTTACGATCCTGAAGGTCTGCTCAGCACGATTCCGGCTGTGGCGACGACCTTGTTCGGAATATTGACAGGACACTGGTTGCGCAGCGAACGCAAGCCGATCGAGAAGGTCGTCGGGATGTTCGTAGCGGGTGCGGTGTGCGTAGTGCTCGGCTGGATTTGGAATCCGTTTTTCCCGATCAACAAGTCGTTATGGACCAGTTCATACGTGCTGTTCACTGCGGGCCTCGCGTTAGAACTGCTCGCGCTCTGTTACTGGGTGATCGATATTCACGGATTTCGTCGCTGGGCGTGGCCGTTTGAAGTCTTCGGAGTGAATGCGCTCGCGCTCTTCGTGGGAACCGGGTTGATGGTAAAGGCCATGGGCCTCATTAAACTTCCGCGCGAAGACGGCACGCAGATCTCTTCACAGGGATGGATCTTCCGCAAATTCTTTTTGTCGTGGGCTGAGCCGATCAATGCCTCACTATTTTACGCGATAGCGTTTATCTTGCTGTGGCTGTTCCTCATGTGGTTGCTGTATCGAAAGCGAATCTTCATAAAAGTGTGAGAGGAGAAACCAACATGCCAATGTATATCGCTCTTTTGAAGTGGACGGGGCAGGGAGTCGGAAACGTGAAAGACAGTCCGGCGCGTCTTGATGCGGGTCGCAAAGCTTTCAAGAAGATGGGCGTTAAGATCAAGGATACCTACCTGACTATGGGCCGGTACGACCTCGTTTGTCTCATAGACGCTCCCGACGACGAAACACTAGCAACCGCAATGCTGAGTCTGGGCTCTCAGGGAAATGTTCAGACTGAAACGCTGAGGGCCTTCAGTGAGGATCAGTACAGGAAAATTTGTGCATCCGTTAGTTGATAATCAAGCTTTTACAGGATTTACAAGATGAATCCTGCCCATCCTGAAAATCTTGTCAATCATTTTCTATAACCAGGCCCGCGTAACACGCGCCCAGCGAGTGACGTGGTTCGCTGACCTTTATCAACACTGATCTTCCCGTTCACGAGGACGTACTCGATCCCAGTCGGATACTGATTCGGTGACTCGAATGTCGCGCGATCGATCACTTTCGCGGGATCGAAGATCGTGATGTCCCCGAACATCCCTTCTTTAATCAATCCTCGATCGCGCAAGCCCACACGAGCCGCGGGTGCGCCGGTCATTTTGTGAACTGCCGATTCCAGTGAAAGTATCTTTTCATCACGCACGTAGTGACCGAGGATGCGCGGATAGCTGCCCCAGCCGCGCGGGTGCGATTTTGAACCCGCGAGTGGACCATCAGTCGCGCGCGCACCGCTGTCGGTACAGAAACTGACGTACGGCGACTGCATTGCCAAACGCATGTCAGCTTCGCTCATCATGAAGTAGATGGCGCCGGTCTGTCCGTGATCAGCGACGATCAAATCAAAAACGACATCGAGTGGATCCTTCTTCTGTTCTGCTGCGATCTCTGAGATACGCTTGCCCTGCAACGGGTCGAGTTCGCGATTCACAACCGAACCAATCAACACACCTTCTGGACCACCACTGCCGAGATAAATATTCTCCCACTCCGTTTGCTCCGCGGAGATCTCTTTCTTCAAACGCGCTCGAGTTTGCGGATCGCGCAGGCGAGTGAGCATCTTGTCAGTGCCGCCTTCGAGCGCCCACGGCGGCAGACACGCGTTTAACGCTGTGCTGCCCGCGATGTACGGATAAATGTCGGCGGTGACATCCAAACCACGATCACGCGCCTGCTTGATGCGCGCGAGCACGTGCGCCATGCGGCCCCAGTTCTTCTTGTACGCAGTCTTGAGGTGCCAGATCTCAACCGGGATCTGGGCCTTTTGCGCGATCTCGAAAACTTCATCGAGCGACGC
>DATDFT010000325.1:0-5908 GCA_036522475.1 Pyrinomonadaceae bacterium
GTTGCTCGGCAATCTGAAAATCACCTGGGCCACACCCAGCGTCACTACCGGTCTTACGTCTTCGGCGGGCAGATTAAAACTCTGCCCAGAACTGCTAACTATATTGACAGTAACAGCAGAAGCCGGCTCGCCAGGCAGCAACTGTAGATTGCCCAACAAAATCACCACTCTCGTATTCGGATCCAACCCATTTAACGGATTGCTGTTGATGACGGGAAATGGATCACGCACTTGCCAAACGGCATCCAAAGCAAACGCCTGATTAACTGATGGACCCCCGACTTCCAAAAGTAACTGGAGCGGATTTGGAGTAGGCGAAGGCGTCGGCGTTGGTGTCGGTGAGGGCGATGCGCCTGTAGTTACAAAACTCCACACTGGTCCACTCGCCGTTTGGTTGGCCATAGTTTTTCCGACCACGCGCCAAAAATACTTGGTTCCAGGCTGTAGCGTTAGAGGTAACGTGAACGTCTCCTTGACGCCGTCGTCAACCGAACCGGTATCAAGAAGCGGCTGGCCGGAAACTGCACCGCTTTGAATAGTACTAACATTCGCGACAAGAAGCGGTGGGTTCGTGTCCGTACCAAAGAAGATGTCATATCTGTGAGCCCACGGACCACCCTCCCATTCGAGCTTAAGGGTTGTTGGCTGACCAACCGCAGAGTTAGATGGCGAGAGGTACGTTGGCTCGCCTGGGGGCAGCGGCACAAATGGTTCAAACTCTGTAGTGGAATTCCATTTACGCTCGAAATGGTTCACGAACCACTGAAAGAACCACGGTTTCGTGGTGAAGTAATTATGTTCCTCCTGAGAGTTCGATGAAGGGCCGGTCCAATTCGAGGATCCGAAGATTACCATCCCCTGGTTATACAGAATTGCCGCCTTCTCATGATTCAGGCCAAGGTGCTTTCGCATTTTGATCTGAACACCTCCCACAAAAAGCCGATCGACATTCCATGCATCCCATTGTCGCGCCGTATTGCGATACTCATTCGGTTCGTGCAGGAGTCGAACGGGAATGCCGCGATGCACTGCCGCAAGTGTCATATCAGTGTACCGTTGGTTCGTAATGCGATACATGATTACGTCGATTTTCTGAGGCTCCCGGTCGAAATTTGATTCGGTCCGAAGGAAGAAGTCCTGACTCCCGTCAACACTTGGTGGAAAATTGAGTTGCGGATCGATCGCAAAGGTTGGGTAACGACGCGCCAGTGGACCACTGATGTTGGCGAAGTTGCCATATCTCAGGGTATCCGTCCAAAGATCATCAAACTTTCGCTTAAAACTTTGGACCAGGGAAAGATCATCCGTGAAATAAACAGCCTCATCGATGTAGTTAACGAATGGCGATTGCGGTACGAAGAAGTCCGGCGAAAAATTACCGCCCATAAATTCCAGTTTGTTTTGTCCGGCAAACAACATCATCTTCCAATGAAGGATGCCATCCGATAACTTAAAACGCATTGGAATTCCCGCGGCCTTTAACTGATCCAATATCTGTGCGTTACCAGGCTCACTGGCATTGGCGCGGGGGTCTACAATAATTCGAACGGGGACGCCGGCCTTGTATCTGTTGATTAGCTTCGTAGCGAAGGACGTGTCCTGCATAAACCAGAAAGCCACATCAATTCCAACCGTTTCGGAATCAATCAGCGTCCACAGAGGCGCGCGGCAATCTTCGAAAGCGGTATCACATAGACGTTCTTGTGCTCGAACGTTGCTAGAGAGAAGTAGGACGAAACCGACGAGGCCTGCCGAAAAAAGATGTTTCGTGTTCATGCGGCCTTCTATGAGATCGCACTGTATTGAGACGATTCCTGAGCAGTGCGAATCGACTAACGAAGCACCTGCGGGCGCAAAACTGCGTCAGCGAAGCAGTCCTTAAGTACATCGGAAAACTGAGTCTATGTGTTCTTGCAAATGATGGGCCGATTTGTGTCAGCAAGGCGCAGGAGGCACTTACTGACATCATGTGAGCAAGACTGCGTTGCGGATTGAGTGAAGACCGCAGCTTGAGATATTCGAGAATTCTGACGCGGTGATACCCTAGTGGTCCATCACCGGCTCAGTTTACCCAGGCTTTCCTTGATGTGCCGGATCGCGTTCTCGAAAACGTCTTCCGCAATCGCGTAGGTAATCCGAAAGTATCCGGGCGTTCCGCAAAGGCTGCCCGCAACGACTGCCACGTTTGCGTCCTGAAGCAGGTAGTCGACCAGATCGACGTCACTCCTGATCAACTTGCCATCGCCAGTTCGACAGCCGATGTAATGCTCGATGTTCCAGAAGAAGAAATAAGCCGACTGCGGGATGATGTACGAAGTATTGGGAACCGTATTCAACAGCTCGACAGCCTTCGCTCGCCTGACCTTCAGTGTCTCGACTATCTTCGGGATAATCTCGTTAGCAGCTTCGAGCGCAGCCAACGCGCCGCGTTGCAGAAACTCATTGACGCCCGACGTGGCGTAATTCTGCTTCTGAAGATAAACGTCGGTCCAGGAGGGATGCGCCGCGATGAACCCGACTCGCAATCCCGACATGGCATAGTTCTTTGACAGGCTGTTGATCGTTAACACCCGGTCATGAATTTCCGGCCAACTGCTGATGCTGGGGCAAGTCTTCTCATCAACTAAGACAAGGTTATAGACCTCATCAGAGACCACCAACAGACGTGGGTGTTTGATGAGTACTTTAACCAGCGCGCCTAGTTCTTCGCGTGTGTAGACCGCGCCAGTCGGATTATTCGGGTTGGTAAGAATCAGTATGCGACTCTTCCACGTGATACTTTGTGCGAGCTGTTGTGGCGTGAGCTTGAAATTATTTTCGGCGCTCGTCTGAATGATCTTGAGCTTGCCTCGGCCTTGCGCAACGATGTGCGGGAAGGCGAACCAGAACGGCGCAGGTATCAGGACATCTTCATCGCCGATGGTGGAATCGAGGATGTTGTATAAAGCCTGCGAGGCGCCGTAAGTGATGATGACGCCTTCTTCCGGATAGCCATAATCGCGGGCGACCTTTTGCTGGAGGGCTTCGAGCCCGCGCGTCGACGGGTAAGAGAGTTTATCTTTGCTCGCTTCGACCGCTTTAACAATTTCTTCGCGTACCTTTTGGTGTACGGGGAATGGCGGCGCACCGGTGTTAAGCGGCAGTGTGTCGGCGCCGAGATGCTTCGCACTTTCCGGAGCGAGCGGATTCGAATAGAGACGGGTGGGGGTCTGTGACATAGTGAATCTCGCTTTCAGCCAGGATCTACTGTCTCCACTCTACTGGGAACAACGCGCCCGCTTTGTCCGGTGGGATCATCACGCCCGCCAGTGACGCTGCGTGTGCAAGTACCGGATCCTGCTTTGCGGCGAGTGCGGCGGGGCTCGGCAACAGGAGCTCGTCCGGCGTCACACCAACACGCTCGAGACTGTGACCGTCGCTCATGATTATGTCAGCGTCGGTGATACTCACGGCGTAAAATATCTTCGTATCCAGTCCGAGGTCGTGATCGTAAGTTTTGGCGCGCATCACCGCGCCGGACGAAACGTCACCAATCACGACTCCACGCTTTTCCAGTTGCACGACGCGGGCGAACAGTTCCGCGGCCGAACCGGATTGACTGTCGATCAGCAAGATCAATTTGCCAGTGAAAGCATCGCTGCCGCGGGTCTTCGCGATCAACGGCTTCGTCTCTTTACGGCGCTTTATATCTCCGAGCTTTACGTCATGATCGAAAAGATTTCCGATCAGACGCAGCATTGTCGCTTCGTATCCTCCGCCATTACCGCGGAGATCGATAATCAACGCTTTGCGCTTCCTCGCGCCTCCGACTATGTCATCCACTTTCTCCGGCGTCAGATCAAAACCGGGCATCTTCCAGATCGTCAGTTCATCCTTCAACTCGTAATAACGATGCCGGTTTAATCGTTCCTCGTTTTCCTGTCGCCTGATCAGATCGAATATGTCGTTGCCCGTGAGATCCATAACGCGTTTGCCCTGATTGATCTTCGCCGCCACATCAATCTGCTCTTGCTTGCCGTCAGGCTTGTTGACAACCAGACGCATGCCGCCGCGTGGGCTCAACGCTTGATACAGGTACTGAATCTTCCAAAGATTCTCTCGCACTGGCCCAAAGCCATCGATGGTGTAGATTTCGTCACCCTCTTTCAGTCCTTTAGCTTCCGCGTCGCTGCCCGGCTTCACCGCGACGACGTAACACTTTTCGCCGATCATTTGCATCTTCCAACCGTACTCAAGAGTGAACGGGCGAACCGGCGGAACGAAAAAGGTGTGGGAGTCGTCCAGGTCAACCAGCGCCTGGGCGATGACACCGAACATCTGATTTTGATTATTTGCTGTCTTGATTTTCTCTTCCGCCTGTTTAAAGCGCGCCTCGACGTCCATGCCGTGAAAGTTGGGATCGTAATAGTTCTTTTTTAGATCGCTCTTAATGGCATTGAGGATTATGATCGCGCGGTCGCGTTCGAAGCCGATCGGAAGTTGGGAGGACGCGGACAGCGCTGTTAGGGCTAAGAGTATCAGTGAACAAACAGAGTATTTCACGCGCATTATCAATTAACCTCCGGTTTGAGTAGTGAGCAATCCCGGTTGGCCCAGGAGTGTCCGCGACAGGGCGGACGGATCGCCTGCCATCTTTTACGTTACTTCCCCGCTTCGGCGCAAGGTTTTTCATCCAGGACTGAGGCCGCAATGAAAAACGATCAGGCCTCAATGGCTTTTGAAAATGGTACGATTTAAAGTAATCGAAATGAGCTTGGATGATGAATCTGTTGCTGCACACCGCCGGCGCATTGGCCAATTCGCGGATCTATTATTAGCGATTCTATGTTGTCGTTTTGAGATTGAAGCATGAAAGACTACGAATTCGTCACTATCTGGCGCGTTAAAGCGCCGATTGAAAGCGTGTGGAATGAGATCTATCACTCGAGCGACTGGCCCACGTGGTGGAAGGGCGTCGAGAGTGTCTCTGAAATACGCAGAGGAGATGAAAGCGGCGTCGGGAGCATTCGTCGCTACACGTGGAAGAGCAAGCTTCCTTATAAACTGAGCTTCGACATGGAAACGATTCGTATCGAACCACCGCACTTAGTCGAGGGAATCGCAGTCGGTGAATTACAGGGCCGAGGACTATGGCAACTGTCGGTCGAAGGCGGCGAAACGGTTGTCCGATACGATTGGAGCGTACAGACGACCAAGCAGTGGATGAATCTTCTGTCGCCGATTGCTCGCCCGTTATTTGAGTGGAATCACAATGTGGTCATGAGCTGGGGAGCAAAGGGTCTCGCACAAAGGCTTGGAACAAGTGTTGTTGAATCGTGACGTCGATCTGGCTTTGCACAAAAAGTCGCTATGAAGCGCCAAAGGCGCGAAATATGAAAGCCAGGGGCAAGCGTGAAGCGCAGCGGAACGCGTCGCCCCTGGTAACAAAGAAATATTTTGAACCGAGCACTGAAAGTGCGAAATACCAACGTGAATTATTCCGCTCTTTCAGAGCTTCACGGCCATTGCGCGAGCTTACCAGGGGCGACGCGCCTCACGTTGTTCGGCGCTTGCCCCTGGCTTTCATATTCCGCGCCTTTGGCGCTAAATCCGGCTTTCATATTGCGCGTCTTTGGCGCTCAGTTCCGACTTTTTGTGCAAAGCCCGTCGATATCACGGATAAACCGCAAATAGTCGGAATCGGTCATTGATGCCACAACGTACGATACTTCCGGTATGTTTCCGATTCGCAGCCGGCAACGACGCACTCGAGTGCCGCTAGTCACCGGCGCGCTGATTATTCTTAATCTGCTGGTGTTTTGTTGGGAACTGTCGCAGGGACGTGCGCTGCATCGACTGATTGCTTTCTGGGGTCTGCGGCCTGCGCTTCTTGTCGAGTACTGGTGGGTGCCGAGTCCTGCGGTTTGGT
>DATDFT010000326.1:0-11267 GCA_036522475.1 Pyrinomonadaceae bacterium
TGTCCAGGCAAAGACGGATCTGCCCTTTGCCGAACAAGAGAAAAAGCCTTTGGTGAGTGCGACGTTGCAAACGAACGCGGATCTCACGCCGCAGCGGTTTGAAATCAAGGGCCCTACTCTACTCGACATCGAAGAAGACACGTCCGTTGTCGTTCAAGGAAAAACTGCTACCGTACACGACCGCGGGAACAACGCGACCGCGAGTGTACCAGCCAATTTCTTCGTCTTGAGTGGCTATGTTCCGCTCACCATGGAAATGATGCTCGTTCGCTACTGGTTAGCGCACGGACGGCCGGCTTCGATTCCGGTCTTGCCAACCGGTGAGGCGTTCGTCGAGCTTCGCGGTGAAGACACCGTTACAATTTCCGGCAAGCAGACTGTTCTGAATCGCTACCAACTCAGTGGCAAAAACTGGCGCGGTGGCTGGGGACGGCAGACACTGTGGCTCGACTCAGAAAATCGTCTCGTAGCCGCAGTGAATCTCGCCAGCGACCTCGAGACCAACTACTACGCATTCCGCGACGGCTACGAAATAGAAACCTCGTTCTTCCTGAAACGAACAATCGAAGACAACATCGATCGCCTCACACAACTCGCCGATCGACTAAGTCCAAAGACAACGAACCCCATTGCTTTAGTCGGAGGCACGTTAATCGACGTGACCGGCAAGCCGCCAATTTCAAACTCCGTCATCATCATCGAAGGCGATCGTATCGTCAGCGCCGGCGCGCGAGCGACAACGAAGATCCCAACCAACGCCAAGCTGATCGATGTCAGTGGGAAATTTCTACTGCCCGGCCTCTGGGACATGCACTCGCATTTTTACGAGGCGGAGTTTGGCCCAACGTATCTCGCAGCAGGCATCACGACTGCTCGCGACGTCGGCAACGACATTGAGTTTGCCACCACGATGCGTGACGCAGCGAAACAGAAGCGCGGACTCGGACCACGAATGCTGCTGGCGGGATACATCGACGGAAAGAACGAAGATCACTCATTTGATGTTCAGGTCGAAACTCCCGACGAAGCGCGCGCAGCAGTTCAACACTATAAGAACGCCGGTTACGAACAAATCAAGATCAGGAACAACGTAAAGCTTGAAACACTAAAGGTGATTTGCGCGGAGGCACATCGACTGGGAATGACCGTGACGGGCCACGTTCCTGATGCAATGACTGCACTGCAAGCCGTCGAAGCGGGCATGGACCAACTCAACCACATGAATTATGTTCTCACGGCCTTCTTTCCTAAACGCGATCGCAACAACCCGCCGGTTCAGGTCAATCTGGAAGCGCCAAATATCAAATACGCACTCGAGTTTTTGAAGGACCACGGCACCGTCATCGATCCAACTGCTGCTGTGTTGGAGCTGATGTTACGTCCGATGAACAGGACAATTGCCACATTTGAGCCAGGAGTGACGAAAGTTCCACCGGAACTCACTGTTCAGATAAACAAGAAGGGCGCAGCGCCCGAACAGGCTGAAGGACTAGACATGGTGATGAACGTGCTGCTGAAGCTCGTCGGGGCATCACATCACGCCGGTGTTGCAATCGTCGCCGGTACAGACGTCGGCGTGCCGGCGCATACGCTTTACCGCGAACTCGAGCTGTATGTGAAAGCGGGGCTGACGCCGCTGGAAGCGATTCAGTCAGCAACGATCACACCAGCACGGGTCATGAAGGTCGATAACGAAGTGGGAACGATTGAGCCAGGCAAACGCGCCGACTTGATAATCCTCGACGCGAATCCTCTCGACCAGATCAGTAATATCCGCAAGGTTCGATACGTGATCGCGCAAGGCCGATTCTTCGATTCGGCAAAGCTGTGGGAAAGCGTCGGCTTTAAGTCCGACAACTGAGTAGCCTCACTCCGACCGCAGCGCCACGAGCGGATCGACTCGTGTTGCGCGACGCGCTGGGATATAACAAGCCAGCAGCGCGACCGCGACCAGCACGACCCCGGTTATCGGAAGAATGATCGGATCGCGCGTGGGCAACGACGGTATGAGAGATGTCAACAATCTCGAAACAGCGTACGCACCAGCGGCACCCAACAACGCTCCACTCACGACCAACACCGCGCCTTTACCCAACACGAGCCACAGAACGTCGCGAGTCTGCGCGCCGAGCGCGACACGAATCCCGAGCTCTCCAGTGCGCTGGACCACGGTGTACGAGACAACGCCGTAGATTCCGATCGCCGCCAGTACCAAGCCAATCGCTGCGAAAGCTCCGAGCAAACTACCGAGCAGCGAGATACTTCCCAAACCCTGTTCGACCGCAGCTCGAGCAGAGCGAATGCGATAAACCGGCATGGCCGGATCCAATCCCGCAACCGTGCTGCGCAGACTGTTAGTGAGAGCGTCCGGACTCGACGAAGTGCGCAGTAAAACCATCAGATACGAGGGAGCTGCTTGTGCCACCGGCACAAACGCCTGGTAGCGTGTGTATGGCTCTCCGAGATTACCCGGAAACGCGATGTCGTTAACTACGCCGACGATCTCGTAATACTCACGCTTCTTACCCGAATTACTGATGCGACGCCCGATCGGACTCTCGTTGGGCCAATAATAATGCGCGGTGGTTTCATTGATAATCACGACATTCGGATGACCGGTGGTGTCCGACGTATTGAAAGCACGTCCTTGTTGCAAATGCGCACCGAGCGTTTCGAAGTAGTCGGCAGTTATTGGTTCATAAAACATTTCCGGCAGCTTATCCGGCGGGGGCTCGGGTCGTCCTTCAACCAAAAACGAACTGCTGCTGTTGAAACCGAAAACAGGATGTGAACCGCTGATCGCAGCGTGATCCACACCCGGCAGCGCGCGCAATCGGTTCTCCAATTCGCCGAGGAAAGCAACACGTTGCTGATCGTCCTTGTACTTATCTCCGCGAAGAGTCATGCCGGCCGTCACTAGTCCATCAACGCGCCAGCCAGGATCTGCATTGATGAACCGTTGCAACCCGCGCAGGAACAAACCCGCTGCCGCCAGCAGCACCATCGCAAACGCAACTTCACCGACGATCAGCGTGTTTCGGAGGCGGTGCTGAGATCGACTGGCAGTTGATCCACGCGAGTTCTCACGCAGCGCGAGGTTCACATCCGCGCGCGATGCCAGCCATGCCGGAACTGTCCCGAACAACACGCCGGTCAGGAGTGAAACCAGCAGCGCAAAACCAAACACGCGATAGTCGAGTTGCACACTTGCTCCCGGAAGATCGCTGAACAGGCGAACACTGATGAACCGAACCGCTGCAAGCGCGATAACGAGACTGATGATTCCGCCGACTAGCGCGAGGATGATGCTCTCGGTAAGCGAGTGTCGCAGCAGTCGCAAGCGACCGGCGCCGAGTGCGGCACGAACGGCCAGTTCGCGCGAACGCGCCGCAGTGCGCGCGAGCTGGAGGTTCGCGAGGTTCGCGCACGCGATTAGCAACACGAAACCTGCGAGTCCGAGTGTGAACCACATTACAGTGCGGCCGATTTCGTCAGACATCGATCGCTGGAGCGGTTCGAGTCGCACACTCTCGCCTTCATTCGACGAATTCTGTTTGCCGATGTTCGCAGTCAGAGCGACCATGCTTTGCTCGGCCTGCTTGATTGAGACGCCGGGCTTCAAACGACCAAACTCAGAGAGATAGTTCGTGCCGCGGTCCGTCTTTTTTTCCGGAGTAAACGCCAGGGGCTGCCAGAGATCGATCGAGCCCCAAAGGATCGGATGTTCGAATCCGGGCGGCATCACGCCAACGATCTCCACTGTCTTTCCGTCGAGCTGAATCTTTCGTCCCACGATGCTTGGGTCGGCGCCGAAGCGGCGCGTCCAAAAACGATCACTGAGGACGACGACGTTATCGGCGCCCGCCTCGAATTCTTCCGGTTTGAACACGCGGCCCTGCGCCGGAGCGACACCCAACATGGGAAAGAAATCGGCGGTAGCCGCGAGGCCCATTAGACGTTCCGCAGTGTGACCCTCTTCAGTGAGATTGCGGCTGGCGAAGGTATAGGCTGCCATCTTCTCAAAGACCGAATTCTGGTCGTGCTGGTCGAAAAAGTTCGCGTTGGAGAACGGCCAACTTTGTGAGTGAGGTGACGTGCGAAATACTCGAATCAGCCGGTCGGATTCCGGGTATGGCAGCGAGCGAAACAAAAACGTGTTCAAAACGCTGAACATTGCCGTGTTGATGCCGATCCCGAGTGCCAGCGTGAGCACCGCCACCACGGTAAAGCCCTTGTGCTTTAGGAGCATGCGGAAGCTATAACGCACATCGTGTGAAAGGCTGGTCATACCTTTTCTCCATTCGTCTGTGAATCAAGCGGGCCCGAGTTGTCTTTGGAAGTGTCGCTCAATATGAGAACACCTCGCGAGCAACTCTTGTGACAGTTAACTCGTAGTGCAATACTGGACATAACTCAGAGGGGGACGCCATATGACACTGCTGGATCTTCTAATCCTGCTCATCGTTGCGGGGCTTTGTGGAGCGCTGGGACAGGCAATCACGGGTTTTTCGCGAGGTGGCTGCCTGGTATCGATCGCGCTCGGGTTCGTTGGAGCAGTGGTGGGTATGTGGCTCGCTCGATCGCTGGGTCTGCCGGAGGTGTTTGCGATACAGATCGGCACCACGAGCTTTCCGATAGTTTGGTCCATTATCGGCTCCGCCCTGTTCGTGGCAGTGATCGCGTTACTCACCCGGCGCTACTACTAGGCCGTTACTCCCTGCGCTTCGTGCGGCTCTTCGTGGCGGCGACGTCCACCTGTCGCGCGGCTTCGTCGAGCTTGTCCATATTGATCCGCTCCTCGATTGCACGATGATCGCGACGCTGGATATCCCAGAGATGCTGCTGGTGCGTGAGTTCTCCGGCGAGCGGCTCGTAAATCTCGCGTCGGCCTTCGTCGTCAGCGTAGTCCCAAAGACCGGCGTAGCAGTGCCGATTGTCTCCCCAGCCCGGGTAGTCGACGATTGGATACAGGCACAAA
This sequence comes from Pyrinomonadaceae bacterium, assembly GCA_036522475.1. Taxonomy (GTDB): domain Bacteria; phylum Acidobacteriota; class Blastocatellia; order Pyrinomonadales; family Pyrinomonadaceae; genus PSRF01. The sequence goes on from DATDFT010000326.1 coordinate 4,979, forward strand.
CCCTCGAGCTCGACGCCGGCTGCCGCAGCCACGCGCGCCTCCTGACCGATGTAGCGCAACCATGATGGACGAGCATCGCCCTCGATTCCGGTCTCAGCGATGAAGAGCGGCCGGCGATAGCGGTCGTACACCTCGCGCAACATTTCGCGCACCGGCCTGTGCAGCGGATGCGATGGGAACAGCAGAACGTCCTTGCGTCGACGAGAGGGCGGCGTGTCTGGATCCTGATGAATCCACTGGTTGTTGGAATAGTAGTTCACGCCGATAAGATCGAGATACTCCGGACGACCGCCGAGTTCGGGACACATTCTGCCGCCGATCATGTCCAACGCCTGGAACTGCGACTGTCGATAACCTTCAGCGGCAGCGGCTTCCTCAGGATGATCCGGATCGACTGCGATGTGAATGATTGGCTCAGCGTGACAAATCCGCGCGCTGGGATCGACCTCGCGCACGGCCTCGATCGCAGCGATCGCCGCGCGCACGAGTTGCGCTTTGAGTTCGGGACCGCGTCCCTTGGCCCACGGGTTAAGGAATCCGGCATCGCCGCCACCCCACGCGACGAACGAGATCTCATTGACGGGCACGACGTAGATCGGTGCGCCAGTCTCTTCAAGAATGACTTCGGCGGTTGCACGCGCGAAACGTGCGAAGCGCTCCACGAAGGCCGCGCCCCAGATGTTTATTCCGTCAGGCCAGCCGTAATGAAACAGATCCCAGATGACTTGAGTTTTCGTTTCTCGCGCCGCATGCAGCATCGGCTCAAGACTCGAAAAATCGTAGCGGTACCGAGACTTCTCAATCAGATACCAGCGCACGCCGTCGCGCACCGTGCGTATGCCGGCAGACTGCAGGCGGGCATAGTCCTGAAGGGCAAACTCGTCGTGCCGCGTGGCTGCGATGAGGTCGAGTCGAACGCCGGCGAAGTCCCGCATTGCTTTACGTCGCGGCAGACGGTGCGTCGAACACTCGAAACCGCCCATCCAAAAGCTCCGGAACGCCGTGGACTCGGCGGGCACACGCGAATCATCCGTTTTCACTAGGGTGCTGCTCATGCCGATAATATACACATCTCGATTCACATCAGCGACAGCACGAATTTTTTGCAAAGAAGTTGTAACGATTGCTTTGCTCTTGGTGTGAGTTGCGGTCTCGCCACTTGAGTCGCGGCTCCGCGGACGCATTGCGCATCTCACCAAGTCGCGTTGAAGTAGATTCTCATCGAACTCAGCCCACTAATAACCCGATCACAAACCGGATCACGCCTGCGCCGAGTATCAGCCAGAACGCATTAGGGCGATAGCGAATCAATACAAACATCGCGAGCAGCATGATCCCGAAACCAACCCACGTGTGAATGCCGGCGCGGCCGACACTCACGGCTGCCGCGACCAACAGCCCGACAACTGCCGGCGCAACTCCACGCAAGAATGATTGCACCTGTTCGTTGCTGCGAAACCGGCGCAGTGAAGACCCAGCCGCAATGGTTATCAAAAACGCCGGCAGAAAAATGCTGAGCGTAGCGACCAGCGCTCCCAACGTCCCCGCTACTCGATAGCCAATGAACGTGGCCGTTATCAACACCGGCCCGGGCGTGATCTGTCCCAGGGCAAACGCATCAGCAAACTCCTGATGCGTCAACCAATGATGCGTGTTAACGACCTCCGACTCGATCAGCGGCACCATCACAAATCCGCCACCAAACGTCACGCTACCCATTCGCAGGAAGACTGCTGATAGCGTGAGCAGCAAACCCAACTTGGCAAATATCGGCATCGCAACAGCGAGCACGCCCACGGATCGAAGAGTAGTCGCGGATTCTTCCCTTTCTTCGGGCGCGCGCTCCGGCTCTACGCGATCCGGAGCGATCGACGATTCGTCGATATCCCGCGAAAGATAACGTCGAAAAAACTCCGTACTTCCGGTTCGCCTCTGCTTCGCCAAACGCGCGCGCACACGCGTCCGGCGCCTGGTGACAATCGTGCTCAGATTGCGAAATCGTTGCCATTGCTTCTCGCCGAACGAGTCCATGTAGATGCCGATCAACCCTGCTGCAAACACAACTTCGAGCACGGTTGCGTCGAGTATCGCGACAGCGAAAAAAGACAACACGGCCAGCAGCCACTGCCAGCGTTTGGTCAAAATATTCTTTCCCATCCGCCATGCGGTAACGAGGATCAATGCGACGACAGCACCATTGAGCCCGTGGAAGAATTGCTGCACACCTGACAATGAACCGATATGCCTGTAGATGATTGCCAGTCCGATCATCATAAGCATCGACGGCAAAATGAACCCGCTCATGGCGACAATCGCGCCACGCCAGCCGCGCAAACGCAGTCCGATGTAAGTGACGGAATTGCCCGCACTCGTTCCCGGCAGACTCTGCGCGAGCGCGAGAGCTTCGGCAAAATCCGAGTCAGTCAGCCAGCGACGCTTACGAACAGTCAGCGTGCGGATCTGTGCGAGCACAGCCACGCCGCCGCCGAAACCAACCAGGCCGATTTTGAGAAAGGATAAAAAGAGACCGCCGAGAGTCGCGGTGCGAGAGATGCGTTCGATCTGGGTTCGAGCAAGACGGACGCGCCGGCGCACGTTCTGCGCCCGTACTCGAATTCTATTAGCGCGAATTGTAGAGCGGTTCACTGAATCGACGTGAGTATAGCATCCGCGCCTTGTGTTTGATCACAAGAGCTTCGATCTGTGTTATAAGCGTGTGGCCCAGGAGCTTGATCCCCCTATGCTGCGTTCTCGACTGAGATGGGCTTGCCTCGTTTTCGTAGTCGCCTTCCTGTCGGCAATATCCGTGCACGCTCAGCTTCCGTTTTATACGGATGATTCCGACACGACGCCGAAAGGAAAATTTCACCTCGAGATCTCAAACGAACACGACTGGCTACAAAAAACCTCGTCTCCAGGAAAACGACAAAACACGACCGTGTTCACCCTGAACTACGGTCTCACCGATCACATCGAGCTCGGCGTGAATTCTCCGTTCATCAAGATCTTCAATGAACGCTCTTCGCTGCTCGGAAGCCCAAGCGGAATCGGAGACACACAATTCGGAGTCAAAATTAGAGTGCTCGATGAACGTGAGGACTCAAAACTCCCGGCAGCCGCCGTGGTCTTTTACGTTGAAGCGGCGACGGGAAGTGTGCGTAAACAAATTGGCTCGGGATTGGTCGACTACTGGTTATACGGAGTGCTCCAAAAATCGCTAACGAAGCGAACCACCGGACGCTTGAACGGCGGAATTCTTTTCGCCGGTAACAGCTCGACTGGACTGATTGGAATTCAAAGCTCGCGCGGGCAAGTGTTCACCGCGAATGGATCTTTGACTCGTAACTTCACGCCGCGCTTCGAACTCGGCGCTGAATTGTTCGGCGGAGTCACGAACAACTTCAATCTGAGCCGCGGCCAGTTAGAAGCACAGATCGGCGGCGGCTACGCTGCGACTCCCAACCTGGAGTTCACGTTCGGAGTGGTGGCTGGTAAGTTTCCAGCCAGTCCCCGCACCGGAGTCCAGGTCGGGTTCGCTTACGACTTCAAGTAGCCTCGTCACTCCTCCTTTGAAGGAAGAGACTTCAGATACTCAACCAAGTCACTCTTCTCCTGCGCTGTCAGACCAAGACTGAAGTGAGTGTTGTAGTGGTTCACCACGTCGAGCAACGTCTTGAAGCGCCCATCGTGATAGTACCGCCCTTTGTTCGCCGGATTCATAAACAGGCCGTTCTCGCGCACAAAAATCCCGGCGAGGTTCATCGTCTTGTAAACGTTGTCAGGCGCGCGATCTGCCTGGAAACTATCGATGCCGATTTCCGCAGGCGTGTGCAGATTCCAACCCGGGTCGGTCCAGAGTGGTTCGACGTGACAATTGTTGCACCCTGCTTTGCCGCTGAAGAGCTCGTCGCCACGTGCGGCTGCTGCGGCGTCGAAGTCCACTCCCGCCTCGGGCGCAGGAGCGGGAATAGCGAGTTGATAGAACTGAAGTGACGGCAGTTTCTTCGTTATTCGATCCTGATCGGGATCGATGTGCGGCAAGTCTGCGAAACCATTCGCCGCAGCGATTGGAAACTTCGCGGCATTGTTCAATCGCGGATCGAAGAACCTTCCGACGCCGTGCATTTCAAGCGCCGCTACGAATGCGTTCCAATAAGGTATCGAGCCCCATGCCCCGGTCCATGTATGCTGATTGAAACCTGCCAGACCGAAGGCGTTGGGAATCAATGTCGCACCGGGAACGTTTGTGCCCGTCACGACACCGTCCGTCACCTGTTGTGGATTGAACGCCTTTCCATCAAGGAACAACTCTGCATCGAATTTGCCCGGTCCCCAACTATCAAGGACAGCACGGACAGTTGCGTCACTCACTCCCAGTAGATTCGTGAACGGACTTAGATTCGGAGCAGCAGCGATGATCTTGCCCACGTCGAGATCGCGGTTCGCAAAACCGTCGAGTCTGTGACCAACTCCGAATGTGAATGAGTTGTCGACGGTTGAATGGCAAACGGCGCACGTAATGCCGACCGAGTCTAAGTTGTCTCCTGAGAAGAAACCCTGAAGACCGACGACTGCGTTCAGTTTGAGTAGCGCAACGGTCGTCGCTGGATCGTCTAGATTGACTTTACCCTGTCTGAGTTTGTTGATGAGCGGCTGTGGCAAAGCGTCAACATCAACTTTGAGACCGAGGCTCAATGCCGTGCTCGGACTGATTCCCGGACCGACACCGCCGAGGGCCGATCCCTTGATTGCCTGTTGGAGTTGCAGCGCGCCGCCCCAGAATGCTTCGTCGCCGAACGTGTCGAAACGAAATGTCTGTCTGCCGTCGTCGAGAAACTCGTTGGCATTCGCAACGATCTGCGCGTCGAAGTTCGTCAGTTTTTCTCTCGCAGAATGACTTTGCGCCGGCGGACCCTCCAGGTGAAATGGGTGAACCTTTGCTTCCCCTCGATTAACAAGAACCAACCCAAGTACTGCGGCACTGAGTAAAACAATTACCAGGTACAACGTTCTTACCAACATACGTAATCCTCCCGTTCCCTAAGTTGTTTGACTTTGCAGAGAGCGGCGCGCAATGCTACCTTCCAAAAGAAGTAAGCACTGACCTGTTATGCACCCTTGCGGCAACAAGCGGGGTGATTTTTGTTTGGGGTCGCGTTTTAGGATACGCCCTAAAAGGGCTTCTGTAAAGAGGTAATTATGACGGTTGATGATCGAAAAGGGTTACGTTTTCCATGCGAATGTGTTTCCGGGCTCCAAGGTGGATACTCGGATCCATGGGCCGATATCACGAAGCGGAAATTACTTCCGAACGGAACCAAGGAACAGATCGTGACACTGCTGGCTGAAGAGCCAAAGACAATCTCTCAGTTGGCGCATGCGCTGAATCTCTCGGCACCAAGTGTTCATACGCATATCAACGACATGCTGGAGAGCGAACTACTGCGCGAATCGCAGGAATTCGAGAAGCGACACCCGAGCGAGAAGTACTACGAGCCCAACTTTCCCATATTTAAAGCCCAGGAATGTGCTGAGTTCCGTGAGTTGTGTGAAGCAATGTCGGTGCAGCTCGCAAATCTGTTCGAACGCCGGCGCGCGAGTATGGAACGAGCCTTTCGCAACACAAAACTGCCGGCTCAGGGATGGAAACTGTCTGACGTTACGCAGTGCCTCTACGCTAACATGTACCGCCAAGCGCGCATTTTGCTCGAAGAGCGCGGCCTCCTCACCCCACGACAAGAACACGCCAACGGCTCCGAATGGATCTTCTGGGCCGAAGAATACGAATAGCTGCGCAGCGCGAAAAGGCGCGGAATATGATAGCCATGGGCAAGTGCTAAGCGGACCGAAGCGCGTCCCTTGTCATGCAGGCCGCGGCTTCGCCGTCTGATATGAGGCAAGGCTATGCCTTGCCGTCGGCTTTCGAAAAAGATTGGGGAGCTAGGCCCCCGGATTCGGCCTTTGGCCTTGAATATCAGGCGCTAAGCCCGAACCGCGGGCGTAGCCCGAATTGAGTGCATCGACTCGCGACGGCGAGGCATAGCCTTGCCTCACATCAGGCGGCGAAGCCGGAAACGTTGAGTCCAAAATGACTTTTTATGCAAAGCCCCACGCCGATGATTGTGTGAAATTGCTTACCATCAATGACGGTTCAACAATTTTCATCATTGACAAGCAATGTTTAGCCTGCCTATTATGCCTCAGCGGCCGCTGATGTAGGGTAAGTGGGCGCGTGAAGCTGCTTGGATTCCCAAACGAGCTATCCCTAAAAACCTCTTTCCTCAGTCTC
>DATDFT010000327.1:0-7277 GCA_036522475.1 Pyrinomonadaceae bacterium
ATGACAAACGCTTTTACGATTGCGTTGATTGATTCTTGCCCTCTCATTTCATCCCCTTTAACTATCCACTTACGAACCCTCGTAACCTTCAGGCGGCCTACAGCGTGTTATCGATGAACAAACTGACGGGCGCATAACCCACACGTGGAGGCGCACATGTTTAAGCAGTCCGTTACAGCTACAATTCTTTTCATCTGTCTTACAACGGTTGCCCCTGGTATCGCAAATGCCCAGGGCCATGATCGGATCGAGGCGAAACTAAAGCCATGTCGTTTTGCTTTCCCCTACTCCAACATTTTCTCATTTTGGGATAGGATCTTCGGCGCTATAAATATCTTGCTCCTCCGGAGCAAAGACCTTGAATGCAAAGCCGGCTACATCAACAACCACCTTGCTCGTAATCAGTCTTGGGGCGCTATTGATTGCCTGTGCGACGTCGCATACACAACCGACCGCGAACGCTCAGCCAAACCCAACAACAACGGAATCACAGGCTAAGACTGCCGCCGGCAGTTTGCCTCTACGTGTGTTAGCCGACGTTCCGCTGACTGGCGGCTCGACTCGTTTCGATTACCAGAGTTTGGATAGCAGCAGTGGTCGCTTGTATATCGCGCATCTGGGTTCGGATCTAATGACGGTTTTCGACATCAATAAGCAAACAGTCGTCGGCGATGTAAAAGACTTAAAGCGTGTTCACGGCGTGCTCGCCGTGCCTGCGTTGCATCGCATTTATGCTTCAGCCACCGGCACGAACGAGTTAGTGGTAATCGACGATCAAAGCCTCAGCATCATCGCGCGAGCGCCCGCCGGCGATTATCCCGATGGCATCGCGTACGCGAGCAAAGCAAATAAGATTTACGTTTCCGATCTTCACGGCAAGACCGACACCGTGATCGATGCGAAAACAAATCAGCGAGTGACGACGATTGCACTTGGCGGTGGCGCAGGAAACAGCCAGTATGATTCAGGAGCAGATCGGATCTTCGTTACTGTTGCTGGACGGGAAGAACTGGCTGAGATTGATCCGAGTACGGATCAGATCGCCGGACGCTATCCGCTCACCGGTTGCAAAGGCAGTCACGGATTATTAATCGATTCAGAACGTCACCTTGCATTCGCGGCTTGCGAAGACAATTCCAAACTGGTCGTCTTTGATTTCGAGACGAAGAAATCAACGGCAACTCTCTCCGTCGGAGCGGATCCTGACGTGCTCGCTTTTGATCCAAGTCTGCATCGTCTCTATGTGTCGGCCGAGAGTGGCATCATTTCGATCTTCGACGAACGCGATCGCGGCTTGCAAAAAGTTGGCGAAGGAATGTTTGCTCCTAACGCTCATAGCGTGGCGGTAGATCCGAACACGCACCGTGTTTACTTTCCGCTACGGGACATCAATGGCAAACCCGTGCTGCGGATCGCTGTCCCTTGATTTATTCGCCATGCTCTACAGATGGGCTGTGAAACACCGATCGAAATTACACGGTAACAACGAGGCAAACGGAACTTTCGTGGGATGATGGCGCCCGCGCAAGGCGGGACTCCTAACTGGCGTAACGTTCCTCGACAGTCATGACGAACACAACGGTTCCAACGAGTCCGATCAATCCGGCAGTAACGAATGGCACTTGCGGCGCAATCTTCCAGAGCAATCCGCCAATCGCGGCCGCGGGAGTGATCGAAAGACTGCGAACGAGATAGTAGAGCCCGACAGATCTGGCGCGAATGTTGTCGTTAGCGAGATCCACGATCATCGCCTTTCGTGAAGGCTCGCCAATTTCTCGCAGACCGCCGATCACGTAAGCAACGATCAACCAGGCAAAGTTTGAGGCGCAGACGATTGCGATAGGAAAGAGTGCGAAACACAAGAATGTCAGGATCACAAAAGGCTTGCGTCCGATGCGATCCGCAATCCTTCCCGCAGGAATGTAGACGAGGATCGAAGTAATCATCTGAACAGCGATCAGAGTGCCGTAAGCCGCCACACTGACGCCGTGAACATTCGTCACGTAAAGAATTGCGAGCACACCGGTCATGCCCTCGCAGGTTCGGATGATGATGTCCGAAATTAATAGTCGCTTGAGTACGGCATGAAATGAGCGCCAAACGCCGCGCATGTTGATCGAATGTGGCTGATGGTTTGGAGTTCTGATTTTGAGGACGAGTACGAGCGTCACCGCTGATAAGACTAGTGTGATCGTCAGACCAACGTGCACGCCATTGATCAAACCCTTCGACGCGATCAAGGTCCCACCCACGATCGGCGCGATCACGATCGGCACTCGTTTCAATATCGATTGCAGAGTAAAACCCATTGCTCGCCGTTCGCGGGGCAGCGAGTCGCCGATCACCGCAAAGATTGCAGGAGACGCCATGCTTTGCCACGCCATCACCAGGCCGAGACCGACAAACAAGAAAGGCCACGAAGGACTGAAAAGGTAAACGAGGTAACCGAGGACAGCGAGTGTAATGAAGATCAGAAAGGCCCGCCGCCGTCCAAAACGATCAGCGATAAAGCCGCCGGGATACTGATAGCAGGCATCGAAAAAATCTTCTGCTGTGCCGAACAGACCGATGATCGGTGTAGTCGCACCAAGTGCTTCAAGATATTTAGGTAAAAACTTTTTCCATAACTCTTCACCAAAACCGATAAGGAAAACTGCCGCTGACGCAATTGTGACGTTGTGTTCGAGTGCGAGGTAGTCAGCAGCCCTTTGACGCCAACCAGAGTTACTTTTTAGAGCGTCTTCCATTTCGTTTTGTCTTGCGATCCGGTTGCCCAGCATCCTTGCTCAGCAACGCATGCAGACCATCAAAAACAACGCCGGTCTGTTGCAGTAACTTGCGATCGTCGCGCAGGACTTTACTGAGTCCGTCGATAATCGCATTCAGTCCTGCTGCCTCGAGACGGTGAAACTTGTCGTCTTTCAAATCGATGTCGTGAACGATCTCGGCGATCTCGCGCAGTCCTTTGTTTTCAGTCAGTGCGAATCGCTTGAGCATCGTCTCGAAGGTGCAGTCTTCTCCGCGATGAGTGAACTCAGATCCAAACATGTCAAAAGGAATCGCGCCGTCGATCGTTTCGCCTTCAGCAACGAAATAGAACCGCGGACGCTTATCGATGAACTGTTTAATCAGCCACGCGGAAGCGAGCCGGTCGATGTGGAGATTGCTCCGCGTCACCCAACGCTGGCCTTGATACTTCGAGATGTCGAGTTTTCCTCGTTTTGTTTCTGACGAAGACGTGCTTGCTTTCGGCCCTTGCGCTGCTCGAAGTTCCTTTTGACATCGTCCATAAGCAGTGAAGGCTGCCGCACGACCAGTCGCATTAAAGAAATCATTGCCGGCGATGCGTTCTAACTCACTGTGAAGTCTATCGAGCTCACTCTCATGCGCGGACAGTCTGCCGGCGGACAAGTGTTTACCGCGAGACTGTTCGCGAATTGCTCCTGTTAAGCCGTCGAGCTCAGCCGCAATCGCAGCGAACTCGTCGTCACGCGCTCTACGAAACGCGCCCATGATCTCCTGGTCCGTTGCACCTTCGACTGAAGCAGCCTTGAAAACTGACGCTTCACCTCCGGCCGACTCGATCTCCTGCTTCAACCATTGAAAGTCTTCGTGCGCCTTTTCAGTTGCGGGTAGAACGTAGACCGAGTTCTTGATCGCCACCGCGCCCAGCTTTTGCAGCTTGCGCCAGATCCTCACGCGCAGGTTTGTCGGTTTGGGCGGCAACTGGTGAATCAGTAAGACCCATTCGTTCGCCGAGGTTGTGTTCTTGCGTGGCATAAGTAACGTGAGGATGGAGTGTAACGAGTGTTACGTTTTTAGGCAAGAAATCAGTAGAGACTACTCTTTTGTTCGAGTCTGCTTCAACTTTTCCGTCAGCAGTTCCTGTTCTCGCAGATTTTTCGTAATCGCGATTGCGTGTTGAATTTCCTTACGCGCCTCAGAGAAGTTGCCCATTTTCATCAGCAGGTCTCCGCGAACACTGTGAAGCAGATGATAGCCGGCAAGCGCAGATCCAGTTGCGGGCGTGACGATGGCATCGATCGCATCGAGTGCGTCAAGCCCGGCGGCCGGACCCTGCGCCATACTCACAGCGACTGCTCGATTCAGTGCCACGATGGGAGACGGCGCGGTTTGCATAAGAGCGTCGTAGAGAAGAACGATCCGTTCCCAGTCAGTTTCTTCGACCGTGCGAGCTCGCATGTGACATGCAGCAATCGCTGCCTGCAAAGCATAGAATCCGCCGCCGCCACCGAGTCTTTGCGCGTGTTCGAGCGCAGACATTCCTCGCTGAATCTGCGCGTCGTCCCACAAAGAGCGATCCTGATCCGGCAGTAAGACCGCCTCACCATTGCTGCCACGGCGAGCCGCTGTGCGCGATGCATTGAGTTCCATCAGAGCCAGAAGTGCGTGAACTTCAGACTCATCGGGAAGAAATTGCACCAGCATGCGTCCGAGCCGCAACGCCTCGTCGCAGAGTGCAGCCCGCATCCACTCCTCTCCTGAGGTCGCGGTATGCCCCTCATTGAAGATTAGGTAGACCACGGAAAGTACTGAGTTCACTCTGCGGCGCAACTCGTCTCCGCGCGGCGTCTCAAAGGGGACATGAGCTTCCGAGAGAGTCTTCTTGGCGCGAAAGATCCGCTGTCCTATCGTTTTCTCAGCTACAAGAAAGGCGCGGGAGATCTCCGCCGTAGTGAGGCCACCGATCAAACGCAACGTAAGCGCGATGCGTCCTTCTATGGCGAGGACAGGATGGCATGCGGTAAAGATCAGCCGCAGCACGTCATCGTCGATCACATGGTCCAGTGCTTGGTCCATCGCGTCTCCGAGCTGCTGCTGTTGCACGTTAAGCCCGCGAGCAATTTCTTCGTGTTTTTGTACAAGCATCTGCCCACGGCGCAGACTATCGATGGCACGCCGCTTTGCCGCCGTCATCAGCCACGCAGCGGGATTTTCGGGGATACCTTCTTCGGGCCACCGCTCGAGGGCCGCAACCAGCGCGTCGTGGGCAAGTTCCTCGGCAATGCCGATATCGCGGGTGACACGTGCAATCGCAGCGATGAGCCGCGTAGACTCGACCTTCCACACTGCCTCGATCGTCCGGTGGACATCGCTCATGTTCGCCTGATCTTAATCGTCGTCAGGCAAACATGCTACTGATGTACATGAATCGTCGATGCCGGAAGAGATTCCGTTCGGTGTGAAGCTCAGTTCTCTTCAGGAGCGGGCACAAAGAAAATCTCTCGCACCTCGACTGGCGTACGGCACACTTCAGCGCCCTTGCGAGCCCACTCTAGCGCCTCGTCAAGATTTGCGGTTTCCAGTATCGAAAGACCGCCCACGTGTTCCTTGGTCTCCAGGTAAGGGCCATCGGTGAGAAGCACCTCACCGTTCGGCTGCGGCCGCAGTGACATTGTCTTGCCCAGGCCGCAGGCGAACTTCCTGACGCCGGCAGCGATCATTTCGCGATTAAGCGCGTGAATCTGCTCCACCATCGCTTCGTCCTGTGCGGACGGGTCAAAGTCGTCGGGGAGGTAACCAGTAACCAGATATTGCGGCATGTCGTCTCCTAAAATGGTCTTCAGCCGGGCTAGTTGCCCTGCTTCACTATCACGACGAACGGCGAGACCGGAATTCTACATGGTCCGGGAAATTTTAGTTTTTTGAGTGGCAGTGTTGCACTCCTCGCAGGGGTGCAGAAAGGTCTCGACCAACTCGACAGAGGCGAAGGCATTCCTCACGACGAAGTAAGAAGACAGCTGGCCTCATGGCTTACACGAAATCTATCGACTTCATGACAGCTTGCCTGTGAAAGTCCCGTTGCACGTAGAGGTGACGATGTTAAAAGTTTTTACGGTGGGTATTCCTTCGATCGTGTTGGCGAGGGTCCTCAGCACTTCAGGGTAACCAGTTTGGCTGTATGCTTCTGCGTCTTCCGCCGTGTCCCAGAAACTGTTGGCGATAGCTTCCGCACGGTCGCCCGCGATGAAGATGGTCTCTTCACGGAAGCCCTTCTGCCGCCGCAGGATTGGGATGATTTCGCTCTCGGCAATCCGAGTAAGCTCCGTAGCCGCATTGGCTTTGAGTTTCATAGTGACTTGTCGTCCGAACATTTTTTCCTGCTCCTCGGTTGATGGCTGTTGATTTCAGGGGATCTGGTTTTCATTCCAGAGGAGCTGAGAGTTTCTAAAACCGAAGTGAAGACTTGAAACGGCTCGATGGAGGTTTACAAGCGAGCGATTTCCTCCCGCGAAGCCATGATCTTGACCTTTTTTAGTTCGGTCCCTTTCATTCCAAAAAACGTAGCCATCTCGACGATCTGTCTTTCATTCACGAAGTCCTTTGGGTCAGAGCAGAATTTTTCTATTGTCGGGCCAAAACCCGGGCAACTCATGCTCTTCGGTATGCGGAGGCCGATTCTACATTCACCACTAAGGCCGTAATGCGAACATAATTCACAGACTATCATCTTCAAATCACCGTGGTTGAAGTTTGGCCGTTATTCTTGGTGGATGAACCAATGGCAATCACAGCATCATCGTCGTTAGAGAAAGACGGCAATGCCTTCGCCGCTCTTAATACTTTACGTTTAAAGCTGGCAATAGCGTCATACTCGTTATTGTAAATGTCGAAGAGCGCTGACAGATTTGCCGTTGTTATTACTTCGCGCATCTGTTCAGTAAGATGAAGCAACTTTATCTCTCCGCCTTGATTGCCCGCAGTCACGCAGCTGGCGACGAGCTCGTCGAGTCCGCTTGAATCAATGTGCGTGACTTGAGAGAGGTTGAGAAGAATTCGGGTTTTTCCTTCTTCAACAAGGCTACGAATTGAGTTGTGCAAACCCCTGGCTCTACCAGTAATTCGTATTCGACCTCTTAAATCGAGCACCGTCACGTCTTCAATGCGGCGCTCATTTATGTAGAGATTGAACACTAAGTTCTTCCTTCCTTGAGTCTCATAGTGACTTGTCGTCCAGACATTTTCTTGCTCGTCGATTTGTCTTTTGCTGTTGACTTCAGGTGATCCGGATGAATTCCAGAAGAGCTGAGAAGGGAGTAAGCGACTCTCGGTTCACAATGACCCTACGCGGTAAAGTGGTATATGTCAACTATAGTAATACTAAAATAGCGACCGAGCTTTAACGTGTTTATGAAGTGGGTTCGCTATATGCATCATTCAACTTTCGAAAGTGGTACCCCATTGCGGCCAGCCGCAGCGTTTCGGCAAGCTTGTCGTGATGCTTTACCAGCGCTTGCGTAAAGAAGCGCCAGAAC
>DATDFT010000328.1:0-16061 GCA_036522475.1 Pyrinomonadaceae bacterium
GGGGCGGCCACGGAGGGCCGCCCCTACAGTCATCCAAGTAGGGAGGCGGCGCCGCGGTCGAGTAACATGGAGGCGAGAAATGCGCCGAGTTGCACTGCGGTGTCAGGCGGACCGGACAGCGAATCTTGCAATCTCTTCGATCCATCGGGACTGGCGACGAGTCCATCAAGTTTCAACACATCGCCTTCGAAACGCGCATGCGCTGCGATTGGCAACTGGCACCCGCCGCCCAACTCGCGCAGAAACGCGCGCTCAGCCGAACACGCGAGATGCGTCTTGCGATGATCTAATCGGCCCGTCGCCTCGATCGCGAAGTCATCGTCGCTGCGCGTCTCAATCGCAATCGCGCCTTGTCCCACTGCCGGCAACATGTGACTGATCGGAATCCGCAACGAGATGCGATCTTCCAAACCCAGTCGCACTAAACCTGCCGCGGCAAGAATTATCGCGTCGTACTGACCTTCGTCGAGCTTGCGAATGCGAGTGTCAACGTTGCCACGCAGTTCTTTGATGACGAGTTCGTCACCACGCCAGGATCTTAGCTGGGCGAGCCGGCGCGGACTAGACGTACCCACGATCGTGCCCAACGGCAGCTTATCAAGCGCGACGGAGTCAAATTCTGTATGCGAGCCCACCACCAACGCATCACGCGGATCTTCACGCTCGCAAATCGCGCTGATCGTCAAACCCTCCGGCAGCACGGTTGGCAGATCTTTAAGCGAATGAACCGCGATATCGATACGACGATCGAGCAGCGCGTCTTCGAGCTCTTTCGTGAAAACACCCTTGCCGCCGATCACCGACAACGGATCGCTCTTCACGTCTCCAGTGGTTTTTATTACTTGAATGCGAACGTTGAAACCGGCCAGCCGGTCGCGTGCGTGTTCGGCCTGCCAGAGTGCGAGTTTCGAACCCCGCGAACCGATGACGAGCGGTCGAGACATTCGTCGCTACTCCTCGAGTCCAAAGGGATCTTTCGGCAGTTCCACTGCTTCTGGCTCGCTGGTCTCGTAGAAGCGACGCATCTGGTTGAGAATGGGATGTGAGATCTTGTTGACGGTCGACATCAGCAGCGACTCGATCGCAGCTTCCTGTTCCTCTGTCAGTGGTCCAAGTCGCTTGCGCTGCCGTATCAACTCCTCACGCGCGATGGTTTGCATGTTCTGTCGCAGGGCGCCGATGCTTGGTCCAATGTCCATCAAACGAAGCTTCTGCTGAAACTGCATCACTTCCGACTGCACGATCAGTTCGGCTCTTTCAGCCTCACGCTCGCGCTCGCGAATGTTCGAGGAGATGACGGATTCGAGGTCGTCGATGTCGAACAGGAAGACGTTCGGAATCTTGCTGACGAATGGTTCGATGTTGCGCGGCACGCTGATGTCGATAAAGCACGTTGGACGATTACGCCGTCGCTCGAGTGCTTTGCGGGTGCGCTCCGCGGTAACGACGTAATCGGGTGCGCCAGTGGAGCAGATAACCACGTCAGCCTCGGCCAGGTGCCGGTCCATTTGATCGAGCGGCACTGTTGTGGCGCCAAACTCCGCCGCCATGTGGCGCGCAGTCGCTTCCGTGCGATTGGCAATGATGACGCGTTTCGCGCCTGCGTTCACAAGATGGCGTGCGGAGAGTTCGGCCATTTCGCCGGCGCCGATCAGCATCACAGTGCAACCTTTGAGTGCGCCGAAGATCTTTTTGCCGAGCTCGACCGCCATGTAGCTGATCGAGACTGCGCTGCTGGCGATGCCGGTTTCACTTCTGACTCGTTTTGCGACGCGGAACGTATGGTGGACCAGACGGTTCAGGACTTTACCAACTGTGCCGGTTTCAACTCCGATTGCGTACGCGTGACGCACCTGCCCGAGAATCTGCGGTTCGCCAACCACCATCGAATCGAGTGACGACGCGACGCGGAAAACATGCCGCACAGCTTCTTCGTCGGTATGGCGATAAAGGTGCGTCTCGAGAAAACCCGGCGGCAGATGACCGGAGGTATCGAGAAAATGAGTTATGCGCCCGGCGCCAAATTCGAGTTGGTCGTTGGCTGTGGCGCCGAGGATCTCGACCCGATTGCAGGTTGACACGATGAGCCCTTCACGAACGACATCACCATCGACGAGTTGGCGCAGGCCATTGGCACACGCTTCATCATTGAAAGCGAGTCGCTCACGGATCTCGACCGGAGCTGTCTTATGATTGACTCCGACAAGGAGGATGGTCATGACATTAACCGCGTCTCGGCGTCATCCGAATACGTGATAGCCGCCGAGAAAACGGGCTCCAAAAAAAGTCAAAAGCACGAGGGCAAACCCGACTACCCCGAGCCACGCAGCACTTCGTCCCCGCCAATGTGCCGTCAGACGATAGATAATCAGGACGAAATAAAGCAGCCACGTTAGTAACGCGAAAATTTCCTTGGGATCGTTGCGCCAGAACCGGCCGAAACGCATTGACGACCAGATCACGCCACTCACCATCCCCAGAGTCAGGAGCAACAAACCGAGCGCCGCTGCGCTGGTGGCGAGCTCGTTCACCGTCGTCAGGGGCGGAAGTCGGTGAAAGATCGCACCGAAAGTCTTTAGTTTTAATTCTCGCTCCTGGAGTAAGTACATCACGCTGGCCATGAACGCAATGGCAAAGGCCGCGTAGGCGAAAATCAAGAGCGTCGTGTGAATCGGAAACAGCCAGGTCGTGGAAAAAGTGGCCGGAGCGTTGGGCGACGTGCCGATCAACAGGGCAACGAGCGTCAGCACGGATATCAACGGCATCGTAAAAGCCCCGACTGCCTGTGTGCGATACCGGTAGATGACGAGGCAGTAAAGCGCCACGAGGGCCCACGCGAGAAACGATAAAGCCTCGCGCAGAGAGAATAG
The DNA here is from genome assembly GCA_036522475.1 of Pyrinomonadaceae bacterium. Taxonomy (GTDB): domain Bacteria; phylum Acidobacteriota; class Blastocatellia; order Pyrinomonadales; family Pyrinomonadaceae; genus PSRF01. The sequence continues at coordinate 2,871 of DATDFT010000328.1, forward strand.
CGGGTAGTGTCCGTCGATAACCCAGTCGGCCGCGAGTGAGCCCGTGTGCAGTATGAAACCGGCAGCGGTTGACCACTCCGCGACGCGTTGCAGAGAGCGGCGTTTATTTACAAACGCCAAAATAGAATGGATGGCGGCGATCAGATACGCCGCTACGGCTGCCAGCAGTAAGGATCGCATCGAAAAACTTCGGAGAAAGCATTGTATCTGATTTGCGTTCATCCGCGGAATCTGCGGCTAAGACCTTTCTTTGTGCTTTCGTCATCCTTCGTGTAGAGTTGCAAGAGTCTAAAAGGGGAGTAGGTCACCCGGAAAAACGGGTCCGGTGCGTCGTCAGCACGGTTCCTTCAGGAGCCCGGCCGCCGGGAAAAGCATTAAAGCTCAACGACCAAGACCTTTTGCCGCTGAAGCCCAAGCGCGAAAGGATGAGGTATGGTTGAGCTTTTTCCGTTTTCTGAATACTGGTGGTTCTATCTATCGTTTGTCGGCCTCGTAGTTTTACTACTGGCACTCGACCTCGGTGTTTTTCACCGCAAGGCGCACGCAGTCGGTTTTCGCGAAGCAGCGACGTGGACCGTCGTGTGGATCGCGCTCTCGCTACTCTTCAATCTCTTGCTCTACAACTTCGCCCTGTGGAAGTTTCCGCAGGACGCGCGCCTGATGGCCGTGCCGGGCTTCGATCCGAACGCCGCCGCGTGGCGCGTATCGCTCGAGTTCCTCACCGGCTACGTGATCGAGAAGTCGCTCTCAATCGACAACATCTTCGTCTTCGTGATGGTCTTCTCGTACTTCTCGATTCCCGCGAAGTACCAGCATAGCGTTCTCTTTTATGGAATCCTCGGCGCATTGATTTTCCGCGGCATCTTCGTCGCGCTCGGCGCTGCGCTGATGCAGTATCACTGGGTCGTGATTGTGTTTGGTCTCTTCCTCATCTTCACGGGCTTCAAAATCCTCTTCGCGAAAGAGAAAGAGATCGACCCGGAGCGCAATCTTTTGATCAGGTTACTGCGCCGCGTTATTCCGGTGACATCGACGTTGCAAGGCGGGAAGTTCTTCACCCTTCAAAACGGAAAACGATTTGCAACACCGCTGCTCGTCGCGCTCCTGTTTCTTGAAGCGACTGACGTGATCTTTGCGGTCGATTCAGTGCCGGCGATCTTTGCGATAACCAACGAACCACTCATCGTTTTCACTTCAAACATCTTTGCGATCCTCGGACTGCGCGCGCTCTTCTTCATGCTCGCGGGTGCGGTCGATAAGTTCCACTTGCTGAAGTACGGACTGGGCGTCGTGCTGGTGTTTGTCGGATTGAAGATGGTCTGGCTGAATCAACTGTTCAACGGCAAGTTTCCGATCCTGTTGTCGCTCGGAATCATTGCGGGCGTGATTGCCGCGTCGGTGGTGTTGTCGCTCGTGTTCCCGAGAGTACAGACCAGGGATTGAATAGCAACGTTATTAACTGGTAAAACATCTAGGCTTGCATGTGAGGAGGAACTCAATGGTTTCATCGCGTCGTGCCGTCCCCGTTGCCTTCGTGATCGCGATAGCCTTGACCGCTGCGTTTGCCCAGACGCGGCCCGCGAGACAGAAGCCGAATCCGCCAAAGCCTTCGCCTACACAACCCGAGACAACACCCGAAGAACCGAAGGACATCGAGACTCTCACGACCGATACAGACCTCGTGACCGTCCCGTTAATTGCTAACGACTCCAACGGTACGTACATCACGGACCTTCGCCAGGAGGAGTTTGCGATCGTCGAAGACGGCGTGCCGCAGCAGATCGCGTTCTTCGGAAAAGTCGCGGCTCCGTTTCACGTCGTGCTGATGCTCGACACGAGTTCGAGCACGCAAGACAAGCTAAGGGAAATTCAGCAGGCTGCGTACACATTTGTTCAGCAGTTACAGAACGCTGACCGCGTGAAAGTGATCTCATTCGACGATGCTGTGAGAGATCTGAACGAGTTCACGAGCGATCGAGAGGTCCTGCGATCTGCGATCTACAAAACGAAGTCCGGACAGGGAACCAAAGTTTACGATGCGGTCGAACTCGCTTTGAATACGATTCGCAAAATTCGTGGCCGTAAAGCAATCGTGATCTTTACGGACGGCATGGATTGGCACAGCGATCGTGCGACTTACGACGGAACGTTGCGTTGGCTGGACGAGGAAGGCGTAGTGGTCTACCCGATTCGTTACGACACGCGCGCTACCACCGAGCGGCTCGCACGCGAGCAAGCAGAGGGGGGTGGTCCGCAGTTACCAACGATCAACGTAATCAGAAACCCGACGCCCAGCGGCACGACTGCCCCGACGTTTCCGAGTGATGAGCCGCCGCCGACTACCGGAACAACGCGGCGCACCGGTCCGCTCGGCCTTCCGCTGCCGGAAGAGATCATGCGCCGCCGGCGTGAAGAAGAACGTAGACGAGATCCTAATCGCGATCCTACTCAAATGCCGCCCGACCGGCGCGATCCGAGCATCCCCGGCTCAACACTGCCCCCATCGAGTCGACCCACTCGCAGTGAAGATGATTCGATCAAAGCGATGCTGGACATGGCGTATCTCACTGCTGACGGCTATCTCAAAGCGTTGGCTGAGAAATCGGGTGGTCGATTGTTACGCGCAGACACGTTGAAATCGCTGCCTGATGCTTTCGGGCAGATCGCAGCCGAGCTCCGCACGCAATACATGCTTGGTTACTATCCAATCAACAAGGAACGCGACGATCGTTATCGAAAGATCAAGGTGACGACCACACGCAAGAAGGTCATAATTCGCGCGCGGCCCGGATATCTCGCGACGATCGCTAAGTGAATACAGGTCCTATTTGTCCTATAGGACCTATCCGTGCTACAAAAATCTCTCATGCCTGATCGAGCCGAAGCCTGGGAGTTGTTGTGTGAATACACAAAGGGCGATAGCCTGCGCAAACACGCCCTGGCCGTCGAAGCTGCTATGCGCGCTTGCTCGAAACGCTACGCCGACGGCCCCGCGGATGAAGACGAGTGGGGCATGGTCGGATTGCTCCACGACTTCGACTACGAGATGTTTCCCACGCCCGATCAGCATCCCTTTACAGGGTCAAACATTCTCTGCGGTCGTGGTTACTCCGATCGCATCATTCGCGCCATCCTGGGCCATGCGACTTACACCGGCGTCCCGCGCGACACGGACATGGCTCGAGCGCTCTTCGCCACTGATGAGCTGTGCGGTTTCCTGGTCGCGTGTGCACTCGTAAGACCATCTCGCAGTCTCGACGACATGGAAGTGTCGTCAGTCAAGAAGAAGCTCAAAGACAAAGCGTTCGCGCGATCCGTGAATCGCGACGACATCAAGCAGGGCGTCGAGGAGTTAGGCGTTGACATGGACGAACACATCCGTTTCGTCATCGATGCTTTGCGTCCGGTGCAAAAAGAGATTGGGTTAAATACAACAAGTGCCTGAAGTCACGAAGCGATTTGTGGTCCAGCGGGCCGCACCGGAACGCCTTGATCTCTGCGTGCAGTGAGGATTGAAGTCAGAAAGAAGAGTGAGACAGTAAGCAACGTGGCCAGGACCACGGTCAGAAAAGCTTGAAGTCGCCGCCGGCGTGCAGTGTGACGATAGACGAAGATCGACGCGAATATGATTGTTGCGAGCGGCAACAGGAAAGTAGATAAAACGAGCAGGCCGGGACTTGATAAGGCCTGTCGCGAAAAGACAACCAGCACGAGCGCAATGCACGAGCCCGCGCCGGCAACTGCCGCAAGCAGGGAAGCAAGCACCACGAGCTTCAATCGCATCCGGGCAGGTTCCTTAGTTTGATGCTGGGCTGCAAAAAGCTCCTCCTTGGTTGGTGGGAGAAAGGCGCCGCCAAGGATACCACAGGGACGGACCACAAATGATCACCAGAAGCGCGCTGATTTGGCTGTCCCGCCAGGAAGGACTCAAGGATTTTGCGACCAGTTTTGGATTTTTCAAAAAACTGACCACTCGCTTCGTAGCCGGCGACAACATCGACGAAACTATTCCTATGATTCGCCAGATCAACTCCGAAAACGCGACCGCTTCATTCGATCATTTGAATGAGTCCGTCGGCAGCGCCGCCGAAGCGGAACAGGAAGTCGCCGAATACCTGAACATCCTCGCGAAGATCGACGAAACAAAAATCCGTTCAAACGTCTCGATCAAGCTCACGCAGTTTGGCCTCGGTCTGGATCCCGAGTTGGCTTATCGAAATGCGCGAAGAGTGGTTGAAGACGCGCACCGGCGTGGGAATTTTGTCCGCGTTGATATGGAAGACTCGAATGCCACCCAGGCGACAATCGACATCTTCAAGCGACTGCGCACTGAATTCGGACTGAACGACGTCGGAATCGTTTTGCAGTCGTACCTGTACAGAACCCTCGCGGACGCGCAGGAACTCGTAAAGTTGCCGGCTCGCATTCGTATCTGTAAGGGTGCGTACAACGAACCACCGGAAGTCGCGTTTCCGGACAAGAAAGACGTTGACGCCAACTACATCAAAGTGATGCAGGTACTGCTGAGCAGCGGCGTTTATCATGGCATTGCGACTCACGATCCGAAAATGATCCAGGCGACGATTGATTTTGCGACGCGCGAGGGAATCGGCAAAGAGAAGTTTGAGTTTCAGATGCTCTACGGCATACGTCGCGATCTTCAGCACCAGCTCGCGCGCGACGGTTTCAACGTTCGAATCTATGTTCCTTACGGAAAACACTGGTATCCTTACTTCATGCGCAGGCTGGCGGAACGTCCTGCGAATATCTGGTTCGTCCTGAAGAATCTCGCGAAGGGCTGACGTCAAACACAAATGAGCGACTGGTTGTGGATACTGTGGGCGATCCTCGGAGCGATCCTTATCGTGGCCGAGATCTTCACGACGGGATTTGTGCTGTTGTGGTTTGGGATCGGCGCGCTGGTCGCAGCCCTGGCAGCGTTTATTGGCATCGATAGTATTGTTATTCAGTTTCTGATCTTCGCGAGTATTTCAATCGCGCTCACCGCTGCGTCACGGACGATCTTCATCAACTACTTTTCACGCGAGAAGACGGGGGAGTCGTTGCGCAGCGGCGTGGACTCGCTGCCGGGTAAAATTGGCACTGTCGTTTCGTCGAGTAAAGGAGCGCTCCAGGAAGGTGCGGTAAAGGTGTTTGGATCGACGTGGACCGCGTATCCCGCGCCCGGCGAGCTGCCGCTCGAAGCAGGCGAACGTGTCTGTGTCGAAAGCGTCGAAGGCGCGTCGATCTACGTGAGGCGAGTTGGTGGCGAACCCGATTGGCGAAAGCTTAATTAGCCGCAGATGAGCGCAGATAAACGCAGATTAAGATCTGCGTTTATCTGCGCTCATCTGCGGCTAATTAATGTGGTTCGGTATCGGCTTCGTAGGTGTCGTCGAGAGTTTTATCTTCTTCGATGGGTGGGAGCTCGATGGTTATGCGGTCGCTTGCGGGCTCTTGTAGATCGTCACCAGAGAAACGTGCGAGGACGACAGTGATATTATCTTCCCCGCCGCGATTGTTTGCTTCCTCGATCAACGCATCGCACGCTTTGGCGAGATCGCCTTTGCTATTGATCACGATGTGCTGAATGTCTTCGGCACGCAGTTTCCCGGACAATCCATCGCTACAAAGCAGAACGACATCATCCTGCCGCAAACGAATCCGGCCCGTCACCGGCGCCACTTCACTCTGCGCGCCGAGAGCCTGAAGGATCACGTTGCGAAACATGTGCGTCTCGGCTTCCGACTCACTGATCTGACCAACATCAACGAGCTGTTGCACCAGTGACTGGTCCTTCGTCGCAAGACGAATCTGATCCTTGCGGATAACGTAGCCGCGGCTGTCGCCGACCTGAACCAGGTCGAGATTATCGCCACGAACGGCAGCGCCGGTGAATGTCGCGCCCATTCCCGCGCAGCGCGAGTCTTCCTGACTCCGCAGATGGATCGCGGTGTTGGCGTAGTGAGTCGCGTTCTTCAGACACTCCACCAGATCGAGGTTCGGATCGCAGGAGGTATCGCCTTCGCCTGTGAGCATCTGCCGCACCGAGTCGACAGCCATGCGGCTCGCAACGTCGCCCGCGAGTGCGCCGCCCATGCCGTCTGAGACGACCAGGACCAATCCCTTGTCACCTAAGTCAAAATGAGTCAGGTTTTGCGGCGCGGGTGTGCCGTCGGCTCCGGTCCATGTCTGGGCGGTTGAAAGATCCAGGACCAGAAAATTATCTTCGTTACCACGTCGAACTCGGCCAACATCTGATTTGGCGTATAACTCTACAATCATATATGGAGAGCGTATTAAAGGAGTCTGCTAAAGGCTGAGAACCGGCAGATTGTAACCCTTCCCTTGTTTTGCTGTCATCTCGTCTATAATTTAGCCTAAATCTTATCGAGCGCCTGATCCAAATCAGCGATGATATCGTCCGTATCTTCGATCCCAACGGAGATGCGCACTAATCCATCCGTAATCCCGAGCCGCTGGCGTTTCGCTTCATCAACTGAAGCGTGAGTCATCGTTGCCGGGTGTGAAATCAGCGTTTCGACACCTCCCAGACTCTCAGCCAACGTGCAGAGCTTAACAGACTCGAGCACTGTACGCGCAGCCGCGAGCGAGCCCACATCGAATGCGACCATGCCACCGAAACCATGTTGCTGGCGTCGCGCGAGTGCATGCTGCGGGTGCGATGCAGAGCCCGGATAATAAACTTTTTTCACTTTCGGATGCTCTTCCAAAAACGCTGCGACCGCGCGTCCCGTTTTATCGTGTTGTTCCATGCGCAGTGCTAACGTCTTCGTGCCGCGCAAGACGAGCCATGAGTCAAACGGCGAGAGGATCGCGCCGGCGCTGTTTTGCACGAAGGCGATCCAGTTTGCGTCCTCTTCATCATTGAGAACAACGACGCCACCCACGCCGTCCGAGTGACCATTCAGATACTTGGTGGTCGAGTGGACCACGATGTCGACACCAAACTCGAGCGGCCGTTGCAGGTATGGCGACATGAACGTGTTGTCGCAAATCACGCGCGCGCCCGCACGATGCGCGATCTCGCTGACCTCTTTCAGATCCGTGACGGTCATGATCGGATTGGTCGGCGTTTCCAGAAACACCATCTTGGTATTCGATTTGATCGCGGCTTCAACGTTCAGCGAGTCGGAAGTATCGACATAATCAAATTCGAGATTGTAGTTGGCGAGGATGCGATTGAAGAGACGCGCGGTGCCGCCGTAAGTGTTATCGGAAACGACGACGTGCTCGCCGGCTTTCACGAGACGCAAGGTAGCATCGATCGCGGCCATGCCTGATGCAAATGCAAAACCGAAGCGAGCACCTTCGAGCGCGGCGATGTTTCGTTCGACCGCGGAGCGCGTCGGATTCTGTGTGCGCGCGTATTCGTAGCCCTTGTTTTTACCGAGCGCGTCCTGCGCGTACGTCGATGTTTGGTAGATCGGAACGCTTACTGCGCCGGTCGTTTCGTCGGGTTCCGAACCTGTATGAATGGCCGTAGTTGCAAATCCCATGTTGTCGTTACTCATCGAAAATTCCCTGGCTGCGGTAACGTTCCGCGCCATCCGGGAAAACCGTGACGACACGTTTCCCCGGACCTAAACGCTCAGCAATTTTGTACGACGCGGCCGCGGCAGCGCCAGTGGACCAGCCACCGAGTAGTCCTTCGAGTTTTGCAATCTGTTTGAGTGCTGCGCAAACCTCTTCGTCCTGAACCATCATGATCTCGTCCGCAAGCGATGCGTCGAAGATCTTGGGAATAAAATCGCGTTGTCCGATACCCTCGACCTTCTTTGGGCCGGGCGGATTGCCGCCGTAAATCGAGCCTTCCGGTTCGACCAGGACACAAAGCACGTCGCGATTCTGTTTTCGCACTGCTCGCGCGACGCCGCAAAACGTTCCGGACGTTCCCGCGCCGATCACGACTGCATCGATCTCGCCGTTCAACTGTTCTATGATCTCGCGCGCCGTGGTTTGTTCATGAAAACACGGGTTCGCATTATTCTCAAATTGCTGCGGCACGAAACTCCCATCGATCGAAGCGGCGAGTTCATGGCAGCGGTCAATCGCGCCCTGCATCCCGGCTTCATGCGACACGTACTCAATCTCACCACCAAGCGCTTCGATGAGCTTCATCTTCTCGACCGCGAAGCCGCGCGGGACGCAGAGAATAACACGATACCCACGCGCAACTCCCACGAGGGCAAGACCGATTCCGGTATTGCCGGCAGTCGGCTCAATGATCGTCGCGCCCGGCTTGAGTAAACCGTTCTCTTCCGCGTCGAGAATCATGCCGAGAGCCGCGCGATCCTTTACGGACCCGCCCGGATTCATCCATTCGAGTTTTGCGTAGATGTCAGCAAGAGGTGGCTTGGCGAAACGGGAAAGATGCAGGAGAGGAGTCTGGCCTATAAGATCGAGAACGCTTTCTGCGACACCTTGAGCCATTGATTTGGATGGTAGCATTAGCCACAAAAAGGCACAAAAGGCGCAAAAATGATTTTTGGTTTTTGTGTCTTGTGTGCCTTTTTGTGGCTCAATATTGGATCAAGCTTCCCTCGCGTTTCGCGCGGCGGACGGCGCGGCCGAAGACCCACAAAGAAAAGGGAAGGAGGACCACGAGAAATCCTAACAAGATGAACAGCGGTCGCGTCACCTCTGCGAGACCATGGCCTTCGATCAGTACCTGGCGGATGCCGTCGAGGCCGTAAGTGGCGGGGAGGAGGAGGGAGATGCTGCCGAGTTTTGGTCCTGCGTAAGTCTTGAGTAACTGCGTCGGGAAGAAGACTCCGGAAAACAAGGCAGAGCCTGCGCCGAGAAAGAGTCCAAACGGATCGCCACGTTTGAAGACCATCGCGAAACTCGCGGACAGTATTCCCAGGCAGGCGAGCACAACGGTCGTGAGTAAGAGAAACCCGATCGCGAGAATGAAGCTGCCGCGATACTGCACGCCGAAGAACACGCGTCCGAAGAAGAGATAGAGAAACGAGAAGAACGTCGTCTCGAGAAAGTCCCAGGCGGAGCTGGCGACGATCACTGTCGGCAGATTGATCGGCGTAAGCAGGACGCTTTCGAGCGTTCCTTGCATCTGCTCCTGCCTGATCGAATTTGCGAGACTGGAAAAACCGGTCGTGAAGTAGTTGAGGACGGCGAGTCCGGTGAGCCAACTCGCGAGCGGATCACGCCACTGCGAGAACTGCGGGTCCGTGAACCCCGCAAAGATCTTCGAGATGAAGAACAGCGTCGTCACGACCGCGAGCACCGAGATTATCCGCAGAAAGAACTGCATGCGATAACTGACGAACAGACGAAAGTCGCGCACTACGAATGCGAATATGCGTCTCGGGAGTAGCTTCAATGCGTTCATATGACTTAGCTGCAGATGAAGGCAAATAACGCAGATCTGCGTTTACCTGCGTTCATCTGCGGCCTCATACCTCTCTAAAACATCGAGTAGTGTCGCTCGCTCCGTTTCGATATCGATGATCCGTTCGCCGCGTTGTTGCAAGCTTCTGATTGCTTCGTCGAGACGATTGTCGTTGTGTTCTCGCGTCAACGAGATCTTTTCGCCGCTGGAAACTGTGATGTGAACTGTTTCGGAGCCGGAGGTAAGGTCGCGGAGATTCTTCGGCGTGTCGAGTGCGCGGATGCTGCCGCGACTGATCACCGCCACGCGCGTACAAAGCGTCTCGACTTCAGCGAGATTGTGCGACGTCAACAGAATCGTCACCGGCGGATCCTGCTGCGCGAGCGCGCTGATCATTTCCCGCATTCGCGCCGCTGCTAACGGATCGAGAGAACGAGTCGGCTCGTCGAGCAGCAACACCGGCGGACTCGACAACATCGCGCGCGCAACTGCCAGGCGCTGCTTGTTTCCCGTCGAGAGTTCGCCAAAACGGCGTCGCGCGGCTTCGTCAAGTTCGAGTTTCGCGAAAAGATCTTTGATGCGTTGCTTCGCGTAGCGATCTGAGAGTCCGTGAAGGCGCGCGAAGAACAGCAGGTTCTGCTCGGAGGTCAAGCGCCAGTAAAAACTTCGCTCTTCCGCAGTCGCTAAGCCAATCTCGCGGCGCACCAGTTCGTCATGTTCGACGCTGTCGTTGCCACGCACGGACACGTTGCCGTTGGTTGGTTGGACCAAAGTGGCAACTATCTTGGTGAGCGTTGTCTTTCCGGCACCGTTGCGTCCGATCAACCCGAAGATCTCGCCCGTTTCGACTTCAAACGAGACGTCGCGCAGAGCTTCAACCGGATCCTTCGCCGGGCGCCGAAAGAATTTACGCAGCCGCAGGAACGGGACGGGATAAGTTTTCGACAGGCTGCGGATCGAAATCGCGGTCATCGCGCTCGCTGCCGTGGATCGAGATATTCGCGCAGGCCATCGCCGATGAAGTTGAAGGCAAGCACTGTCAGCGCAATGGCGATGCCGGGAAAGATCAATGCGTGAGGCGCGGCTTGAAGCGTCGAGAGATCGCGAGCTTCTTCGATCATCACACCCCACGAAGGTGCGGGTGGTGGTACGCCGAGGCCTAGAAACGACAGCGACGCCTCAGAAAGCACAGCGCCTGCCATTCCGAGACTTGCCTGGACGATGAGCGGTTGAATCGCGTTCGGAAGAATGTGAATCAGCAGAATGCGCGCATCACTCGCGCCGAGAGCACGCGCCGCCTGGACGAAGTCGTACTCGCGAACCTTCAACACCTGCCCGCGAATGAGGCGCGCGTAACCGACCCAGCCGATGATGCACAACGCGAGAATGAGTTTGTTCAAGCCCGCGCCGAGAAACGCCACCATCGCGATTGCCAACAGTAGACCGGGAAAGGCGAGAAACACGTTGAAGACATAACCGGATACAACGCGATCGACCCAACCGCCGTAGTAACCCGCGATCGCGCCGAGCGTCGTGCCGATGAACGCAGACACCACCACCACGATAATCCCGACCTGTAGTGAGATGCGCGCGCCGAAGACGACGCGCGAGAAGATGTCGCGACCGGTGGAGTCAGTGCCGAACCAGTGCGTTGCGGATGGTGCAAGGTAACGCATCGACAGATTGGTCGCGCCAACGTCGTATGTCGCGATCCAGGGCGCAAACAGCGCCACGATCACGAGCACCACCACGATAAACAGTCCAATGATAGTTAAGCGATTCATCCAACCCTGATACGCGGATCCAACCAGCGATAAACCATGTCTGTCACGAGGTTCGCGAGAATGTACGTTACGCTGATCACCAGCACGCAGCCCTGCACGACACGATAGTCGCGTTTGTTAATGCCGTCCTCGACGAGTAACAACCCGATTCCGGGCCAGCCGAATATTTTTTCCGTGATGATCGCGCCTGCCAGCAACACACCGAGCTGCAAACCGAGAATCGTTACAACCGGAATCAGCCCGTTCTTCAAGACGTGCTTGTAAATGACTGTGCGCTCGCTCAAACCCTTCGCGCGCGCCGTGCGAACGTAGTCTTCGCCCAGCTCTTCAATAACCGACGAACGGACCATGCGCGTGAGGATCGCAGATAGTGCAGCGCCGAGCGTGAAGGCGGGAAGGATGATATCGCTCCAGTCGAAACGCCCTGACGGCGCGAGCAGCTCAAGTTTGACGGCGAAGATGTAGACCAACATCGGTCCGATTACAAAACTCGGCAGACTGATACCAAGCAGTGCGACGACCGATGCGAGATTATCTATGAGCGTGCCCCGATTCCTGCCGGCAATCACACCTAAGGGAATCGCGATCGCTATCGCGATGAGCATCGCGACGACAGCGAGCTCGATTGTTGCTGGATAGCGTTCGAGGATCAGATCGACGACGGGGCGATCGTTACGAAACGACAGACCCATGTCGCCGTGCAGCAGCAAGCGCCAGTAATCAGTGTAACGATTGTCGGAGCCGTGCCAGACAAAATGTCGCGCACCATTATTGTCGCGTGGAAACGAGAAGAAGAACGGCGGACGATCGAGTCCATGCTTCTCGCGAAACTGCGCAAACTGTTCCGGTGTCGCTTGTTCACCGAGCACAGCGACTGCCGGATCACCGGGCACGAGCTCGATCAAAATTGTGACGAGAGAGACTACGGTCCAAACAACCAGCAGGAGAATGAGCAGGCGTCGCAGGATGCCGAAGAGCCGGTACCGTAGGTTGGTGCGCACTTGGGCGCATAATATAGCAGGATTTATTGGACAGGATTTACAGGATTTTTCATCGTGAACAAGAAAGCATCCTGTCAATCCTGAAGAATCCTGAAAATCTTTCTAATAAAAAACGTAGCCCAGGGTAGGTTCGAATACTCGCACAGCCCCGACAACCGCGCGCTTACCAAACCGTACCCCGTGACTACGTATCTGGTTGCAAACTAAAGCGCTGCAACCAATCCTCAAAATCAACTCGGCCTTCTACCCATGTGCAAGGCCGCTATGCCGCCCGTCAGGTTTTCAAACTCAACCTGATCAAAACCTGCCCGTTCCATCAGGAGCGAGAGTTGAGACTGGTCCGGAAATTTCTGGACCGATGCCGGCAGATAGACATATGCGTGTTTTGAACCGCTCACCACGCCGCCTATCCACGGCAGCAGTTTTCTGAAGTACAGATTAAACAGCGGTCGAAGAATCACATTCGCCGGTCTCGAAAACTCCAGCACAGCCACCCAGCCGCCCGGTTTCAAGACTCTTGAGAGTTCCATCAGACCACTTTCGACATTCGACAAGTTGCGTAATCCAAACGCAATCGTCACGACGTCGAATGTGCCATCTCGAAAGGGAAGGTCCAACGCGTCACCCTCGATATAGCGTATGCGTCCAGACGTCTTACCGGCCGCTATATCCAACATTGGCCGGCAGAAGTCAGTCCCAACTACTCCTGCTCCCGTAATTTCAAACAGCGTAAGCGATAAATCGCCCGTGCCACATGCGACATCAAGAATGCGCGCGCTGCTCGATGAAAGCCGGTCGCGAACTCTTGTTGCAACTATCCGGCGCCAACGTTTGTCAACGTTGCCGGAGAGTACATGGTTCAAAAGATCATACCGCTTCGCGATGGTTGCAAACATTTCGCGAACGCGGCCCGCATGCTCTTTTGCGGCACTTCCGTTCTCAGGCACAGTTAATCCAAATCTGATGGAGGTTTGGTTGCAAGCCGATTGCAAACAATTTGTGTTTACCTGGGATTGACACTGCCCGATGGTTT
>DATDFT010000329.1:0-5212 GCA_036522475.1 Pyrinomonadaceae bacterium
TTCGTCGGGCCAAGCCTGGGGAGTGGTATTAACTCTCTGGATCCTTGGACTCTTACTGGCAGTCGCTTCAGCCGCTCTCTTTGGCCGGTAGTGTAAAGATAGAGTTGGGCCAAAAAAAGGCACATAAGGCACATAAAAAAAGAGCCTCATTCTGATTCTCTCAATGAGAAATCTCTTTGTGTGCCTTATGTGCCTTTTTGTGGCTCTACTCGTAACGCAGCGATTCGATAGGATCCAAACGGGCGGCTTTCCATGCGGGCCAGAGGCCGAAGATTAGTCCGATGCCGACGCTCGCGAGCAAACCGCCGACGGGCGCCCAGAGCGGCACGTAAGACGGAAGCAGAAGTCGCAACAGCAAAGTCAGTCCCCAACCGACCGATAGACCAACAATTCCTCCGAGGCCGGTCAACGTCGCGGCTTCGATCAAAAACTGCCACATGATGTCGCTCTTCTTGGCGCCGATCGCTTTGCGCACGCCGATCTCGCGAGTGCGCTCGGTGACGGAAACGAGCATGATGTTCATCACGCCGATGCCACCGACCATCAAGCCAACTGAAGAGATAACGACCATCGCGATCGCGAGACCACCGGTAATCGAACGGAAGTTGTCGAGAATGCTTTCGGAAGTCTCCATTCCGAAATTGTCGTTCGCGGCAAACGGCACCTGGCGACGCACGCGCAGCAGGTCGCGAACCTGGTCCTTCGCTTCCTCCATCATACCCGGACGCGCGACTGCGAGAATGTAGATGTCGTCGGCGTTTGGTTTTAGTTTCTGGGCCACCGAGAACGGCACGTAGATGACGTTGTTTTGATCGTCACTGCCGCCGCCGATGAGAAACTGTTCGCGCTTCTCGAGCACGCCGACCACGCGAAATTCCTGTGGTCCAATCTTGATTGTTTGCCCAACCGGCGAACCGACTTTGAAGAAGTCATCCGCGACTTTCGAACCGATTACACAAACTTCCTGGTTCGTGTCGTTTTCTGTCGTCGTAAAGAAGCGACCTTCGGAGATTACCTGTGTGCCGGCTTTCTCAAACTCCGGCAACGTGCCCTGAAGTGCAACCTGTGCGGAAGTCTTGCCGCCGCCGGAAACCAGCAACTTGCCCCCGAAGAAATTGTTTGTGATATCGAGGAAGGGAACTGATAGTTCGATAGTCGGCAGCGCCTGAAGCGCGATCGCGTCCTCGTAAGTCAGCTCTTTGCGCATTCGCTCTTCGCGGGAGAGGCGGCCGATGTGGATGCCCGGATTGTATTTGCTGATGTAGATCGACCGCGTGCCGAACGATTCGACTTCACGCTTAACAGAAACGTCGATGCCGCTGATGATCGATGCGATGAGCATCACTGTGATGATGCCGATTACGACACCGAAGACGGTCAGGAACGAGCGCAGCTTGTTCGCGCGCAACGTCGCCAGGGCCATCTTGAGGTTCTCGTAGATGTCGCTTCGAATAACTCTCATGATCGTTCAAGAAAAATAGGTCGTATTGGCCTATACGACCTATTTTAATCAGCTCTCAAGGCCTCGATCGGATCCAACCGAGCTGCTTTCCAGGCCGGAAAGATTCCCGACGCCACACCTGCGCCGCCCGAGGCTCCAAGCGCGCCGAGCACAGCGAGGATCGATAAATACGTCGGAAAAATCCACGCCGTCACCACCGCGCCGATGATCCACGCCAGTAAGATCCCGGTGGCGCCGCCGATGATTGCCAGTGTTACGGCCTCCACCAGAAACTGTTTCAAAATATCGATCTGCCGTGCGCCCAGAGACTTTCGAATGCCGATCTCCTTGGTCCGCTCAGTCACCGAAACCAGCATTATGTTCATGATCACGATCGCGCCGACGACTAGAGCGATACCCGGAACAGCGATCGCGACGATAAAGATCGTTCCGAAGATTCGATCGCGCAGGCCGGTGATTGCGTCCGGAGTGACGATCCCGAAGTTGTCTTTTTCGCCTGGTCCGAGTTTCCGCCGAACGCGCATCAGGAAGCGCGACTCTTCCACTGCGTCGTTGAACGTGTCGTCAGTCTTGGAGGTGCCGATGAAATACAACGACCGCTGACGAATCAGCGCGCCGTAGGTGATCGAATACGTCTTCAGCGGAAGGATTACGAAAGTGTCCTGCGGAATTCCAAAGACCGTTCCCTTTGCGGCTTCTACTCCAACCACACGGTAGGGCAAACCACGAACGGTGATCTCGTTGCCGATCGCATTGCCGGCCGGAAACAGCTTGTTCGCTACGTCAGCGCCGACGTAAGCAACGCGCGCGGCGGTCTCGTTTTCCGACTCAGCGAAAAACCGTCCTTCGGCTACGTCGCGATTCTCGATGTCGACGCAGTTTGCGGTTGCGCCGGAAACAAAAACATCGTCCAGCACCTCGTCTCCGCGTTTGACTTCGGACGCAGTCCCGCGCGCCTTCGCGCCGAGCTTGCCGATCAGCGCCGCTCGTTCTTTCAGGTAATCATAATCCTCCATCGTCAGCTCTTTGTTACGTCGTTGAGCCGCTGCGATGGTGTCAGTGTCTTTAAAATCTTCGAGCGGGTTGAAGCGTTGAATGGTAAATGACTTCGCGCCGATGCCCGCAATCTTCTCATCGACGTACCGATTGAATCCCTGGATGAGTGAGACGACCACGACGAAGGCAGTGACGCCGACGATCATGCCGAGCAAGGTCAGCGCCGAGCGCAGTTTGTGCGCCCAGATCGCAGCGACGGCGAGTTTTAGGGTTTCGACAAACTTCACAGGGTTACCACATTAAGCCACAAAACAGGGCCACAAAAAAGCATAGAACGTTCAGATGAAAGAGCTCGCAGTTTAGTTTTATTCCCACCGCAGGGCGTCGATCGGATTCAATCGCGCCGCTTTCCACGCCGGCCAGAGTCCAAAAACGATACCCACCGCCGCTGAAATTCCCACGCCGACCGCGATGGCCCACAGAGGCACGTAAGCCGGCAGGGGAGAGTACTTGTTCATCAACAGACTCGCGATCTCGCCCACCGCCAGTCCGGCAAGGCCGCCAATCGCGGTTAGTACTACCGCCTCGATCAAAAACTGCGACAGGATATTCAGTCTCGTGGCGCCGACAGCTTTGCGCACACCTATCTCCTTGGTTCGTTCCGTCACGGAGACGAGCATGATGTTCATCACACCGATACCGCCAATCATCAGCGCCACGAAAGAGATCGACGTCAGCACGAGCGCGGTGGCTCCGGTGAGCTGGTTATAAACGTCGAGCAGCGAGTCCTGTGACGAGATGCCGAAGTTGTTGGGCGCGCCGGCCGGAACGCGTCTGCGGCGCCGGAGAATGTCCGTGATCTCGTCAATTGCCGGTTTTACAAACGCTCGGGAACGCGGCCGCACGATCACGAAGAACACCACTTCCGGAAACGGACGGTCAGGATAATACTTATCAAACGTCGTGATGGGAATGAAGATCGAGTTGTCGCGCGACTGGCCGAAGAAATTTCCGAGCGGCTCCATCACGCCGATAATGCGAAACGGATTGCCGTTGATCCTGACTTCCTTATCAACCGGATCTTCATACGGAAAGAGTGCCTGCTTAACATCGACGCCGATGATCACGACGTTTGAGCGGTCCTGCATGTCGATCTCATTCACGAAACGTCCGGTCGCCACGTACTGCGTCTGGACAAACTCGTAGTACGGCGTGACACCGAGCAGGATCGGCGTGTCTGTCTGTTTGTCCTGGTACCTGACTGTGGCCGCAATCATGCGATGAATCGGCGAGACACCGACTATTGAGGGCGCTTCAGTGCGTAGCGCCTCAACATCGTCCATCGTCAGATCCTTGCGATGGATCTCGTCCGGACCGGGCGGCTTGCCGAAGCTGGGTTCAAACTTTGAGATAAAAATCGTGTTCGATCCGAGCGACTCGATCTGATCCGCGAAAGCCTTGTTGAGACCCTGAATGATCGACACCATGAAGATGACTGTGATGACGCCCACACTGACACCAAGAATCGTCAACGCCGAGCGCAGCTTGTTAGCCCACAAAGTGTCGAGCGCCATCAACGCGGATTCTTTAATGTCTTCGAATCTCATAAAACTATTCAGCTCTTAATGCTTCGATCGGGTCGAGTTTCGCAGCGCGCCATGCGGGCCACAGCCCGCTCACGATCCCAACCACCGACGAAACACCAACACCCAGCACCGCCGAAGCTACACTGACCAGCAGCGGAAAACCGATCAGCGCCGAAATCACATAAGCAAGTCCAAACCCTGTGCCCACGCCAATCAACCCGCCAATCGCAGTCACCGTCACCGCCTCGATCAAAAACTGCGTCAGGATGTCGTTGCGACGCGCGCCAATCGCTTTCCGAATACCGATCTCTTTCGTGCGCTCTGTCACCGACACGAGCATGATGTTCATCACCACGATCCCGCCGACCACCAGCGAGATCGCGGCGACACCAATCGTGACGATGTAAATGTTCGACGTGGCGGAGCCGTAGAGATTCAAAAACACGTCCTGCGTTTCGAGTGCGAAACCCTCGTCATCAGGATCGATCGAGTGACGGCGGTTGTGCATGACCGTTCGCACCTGGTCTTGCGCCGCTTCGATCTCTTCCGCCGTGCGCACTTGCATGAACACAACGAGCGAACGCCTGCTGCCGTACGCCTTCTCATAAGTCGAGTACGGAATGTAGATGACGTTGTCGCGCGAGAATCCGAAGATCGATCCCAACGGCTCGAGCACGCCGAGCACGAGATACGGTCGGCCGTTGATGCGCACTTCCTGACCGACAGCTCTATCTGCGGGTGCATCGTTGAACAGATTCTTCAGCATGTCGGGACCGATGACGCAGATGTCGCGTCCGGCGGCGCCTTCACTCTCAGTCCAGATACGACCGACATTGATCGATACGCCATCGATATCAAACATCGAGATCGGCTCAACACCGCGGATGCGAACGTTCTCCGCCTTTTGGTCGCCGTACTTGACGGTCTCGATCGCATTCGCAGCAACGCCCACTCGCCAGCACGCACTGCAGAGGCGCTGAATCGCCTCCGCGTCTTCATGCGTCACATCTTTACGGCGATTGGCCTTGATGAACTCTTCGCGCGACTTGATGATCTGCGGGTTCTTCGAAACGGTGAAAACTGTCGAACCTTGTGAAGAGAAAGTCTGGGCGACTGTTTGATTGAGTCCTTTGATGATGGTGACAACGGAGATGACGGCGGCAACGCC
>DATDFT010000330.1:0-13112 GCA_036522475.1 Pyrinomonadaceae bacterium
GGCATTTGCGTCGCGTTATCCGTGGGTTCGGCTATTCACGCCGGTAAACGAAATCAGAATTGCCGCCACCTTCTCGGCGCAGTTTGGTTGGTGGAACGAAAGACTGTCGTCTGATCGAGCGTTTGTCACAGCGCTAAAGCACCTCTGCCGCGCAAATGAAATGGCCGAGCACTCGATCCTTGATGTACAACCCGAGGCGACGTTCGTTCAGAGTGAGGCGACAGAATACTTCCACGCAGAAGATCCGGAATGTATCGACATTGCGGAGTTCTACAACGAGAAACGCTTCCTCGCGCTTGATCTCACATACGGGTATCCGGTCAACTCGACGATGTACGAATACCTCATGGACAACGGGATGACGCGTGAGGAGTACCATTGGTTTGGAAACAATCACGTGAAAGCGATTTCGATTATGGGGAACGACTACTACATCACCAACGAGCACAACGTACACTCCGATGGGAGTACTTCAGCCGCCGGCGAGGTGTTTGGGTATCTCGTGATAACGAAGCAGTACTACGATCGTTATCATCTGCCGGTGATGCACACGGAGACAAACCTCATGGATGCAGAACGCGCGCCGTTCTGGTTGCGGAAAGAGTGGACGAACCTGCACAACCTGAAGTTGGAAGGTGTGCCGATCCTGGGTTTCACGTGGTACAGCCTGACGGATCAGGTTGATTGGGACACCGCGTTACGCGAGGACAATGGTCGAGTAAACCCCCTGGGTCTGTACGATCTCGATCGGAAAATCAGGCCCGTCGGTGAGAGCTACAAGACTCTGATACAACAATGGCGCGACATCCTCCCCACCGAGAGCTTCAGCCTGGCGGTCGATTATTGACCTGCAATGCGAAGTATTGTTCAGCGCCGAAGCCGCGAAAAGTGACGCCCCGTTTTCGACCCCGGACTAGGACTATTTCGCACTTTCAGTGCTCTCTTAAATTATTTGCTCCTAACCAGGGGCGACGCGCCTCGCTCTGCTCGGCGCTTGCCCCTGGCTATCATATTTCGCGCCTTCGGCGCTGAGAGCCGCTGCCCGTGGTATTTTGATTCGTCCTTCGGCGCTGAGAGCCGCTGCCGTGAGTATCTTGATTCGTCCTTTGGCGCTGAGAGCCGCTGCACGTGAGTATCTTGATTCGTCCTTCGGCGCTGAGAGCCGCTGCACGTGGGTATGTTTGATTCGGCTGTGGTCCGTCCTCGTCCCTAGGCACACTTCTTGGATTCCCAATAAGGTTTCCGCTGGTAGTAACTGTAGAGTTCCATCTCGAACTCGCGTGTCAGCGGGCCGTCGGGATGATACTCGGGCGAGTGCCCAATACGTTCACGCCGAAAACCAACGTACACATTCGACTCCGCCCAACTAATCCAATAGATCCATTCCGTCGCCAGCAGGATTTTCTTCCCGTGCCACCAGTTCCTCGTGTCGGCTGTCGCATACCGAATGGTCCATGTTTCATCATCAATAACGAAACCCTCGAGATGGCCGATCTCGCCGTCAACTGCCATGATGTGATATCGGCCTACAATCTTCGTGCTTCGTAGATGAGGATCGGAATCGGGATGCGTAACTCCCGTAAAATTCAGATAGTGCGGCAACCCAAGATACAAATAGTAGTCATGTGGCTGCTGAAGCGATACGGGCTGATGCGTCTGCGCGTCGAGACTCCGTCGCACCTGCTCCTTTGTTAATGCCACATTAATCACCGGCTCACGATCACCCTGTATGGAGGTAATCGCCTCCGGCGACATCAGCACCAGCTTGCCGTGCAGCCAATTTCCGATATTCGTTACGACATAAGTAATCCGCCAATTTCGATCATCAAAATAAAATTGTTCAACGTGCCCTATATCTCCGTCGATCGCGTGAATTCTTGCGCCCTCCAGGACTTTTGTACTTCGTAGCATCGCTTCCTTCCTCCAACTTAGATTCACGCAAGCTGCGCACCGTTGGTCACGCTTTCGGCCCCAACCTGCTGGCTGGATAGATCGCACTATCGAAATCCGATTGATGCGTTCGCACCGCATCCATATCAAACTCCAGTTGCTGTAACCTCGTCGGTCCGAGTACGCGCACAGCCTCAGGAAACAACCGGTTTTCACTCTGCTCAACATGTGTTTGCCAGAGGTCGTGCAGGTCAGCCAATCGATGAGTCCAACCCTGTTCAGGCGGCTGGTTCTCTTCGATACTCGCGATCAAATCGTCTATCTCTTTTTGATTCCTCGAGTCGACCGCGAGGTACGCATCGATGTCACCCGCCGCCTCCAGCTCCGGGTACAAACATTGCCGTAGCATTTGTTTGTGAGTGCGTATCTCCCGAGTAAGCTTTTCGAACGAGTGAGCCGGCGCCTGTCCTGTCTGCGGATCCAATTCATTCCCGACTTGCTGAATCAAATCCGAAATCCGTCGATGGTCGACGCGCAAGAGATCCAGTGCGTCCATAATTGCAACCTCCTATAAATCTAGAACTTCGTGCGCGTCACGTAATCCGTCAGCGTCAGAGTCAAAAGAATTGTGAGCCACGCAAGCCCGGCTCCGATCACCACACGAGTCAGACGCGAGCTGTAACGAGCGTGCATGAAATAGAGCGCCACCAGCGAGACCTTGGTCGCGGCAATCGCGAGCGCAATCACGACATTCAGTTTTCCCAGATCGACTCTCGAGACCAGGTACGTCACGACCGTCAGCACCAGCAGTGCGAGCAACACGAAAATGTATGTACTTTCAGAAACAACCCTGGTCGTCATGGTCTCAACGAATCAAATAAAGTAACGGATACAAAAAGATCCAAATCACATCCACAAAGTGCCAGTAGAGTCCGCCAACCTCGACCGGCGTGTAGTATTCGGGTGAGTACCTTCGCCGGTACGACTGAAACCACAGCACTGTCACGATTGCGATTCCGATGATCAAGTGAACGGCGTGTACGCCCGTCATCAGGAAATAAAGAAAGAAAAATACCTGCGCCTGTTCGGGCTGCGGCCTGGTCCATGCAAAATCTAATCCGGGAACCTGATGATGCACATAGTGGTCGTGATACTCGTAACCCTTGAGCACGAGAAAAACGATACCGAGCAACAGCGCGACCGCTAAGCCGACGAGAAGTCGTTTGCGACCATTGACTCGTGCGGCATGCACAGAAAGCGCAACTCCAAAGCTACTCACAAGAAGGACCGCA
This sequence comes from Pyrinomonadaceae bacterium, assembly GCA_036522475.1. Classification (GTDB taxonomy): domain Bacteria; phylum Acidobacteriota; class Blastocatellia; order Pyrinomonadales; family Pyrinomonadaceae; genus PSRF01. The sequence continues at coordinate 3,183 of DATDFT010000330.1, forward strand.
GTATTGATGGTCCCGATCGGCGCGCTCAGTTCGTGACTGGCTAATGCAAACGTTTGCGGATAACTGCTACGGTAGACCGTGTATGCCGTAAACAGTCCGCCAAACAGCAACAACTCCGTCATCAGAAAGACCCACATGCCCAGCTCCGCCGTTTCGCGTTGCTGCTCGAGATCGCGAAAGTGCAGCTCCAGATATGATCGTACTTCAGACAACTTGCGCCTCCCTGTACGGCTCCGGAAGTGCTTCGCTGGTCGGGTAGTTGTAAGGCGGTTCAGTCACGACCGGCGTGACTGCAAAATTGTGTTCGGGTGGAGGAGACGGCGTGGTCCATTCCAGACCTGTCGCCTGCCACGGGTTTGCGCTCGCTTTCCTGCCATAACGCATGGACCAGAACAGGTACGTGAACGGAAGTAAATAACCGACGCCGAGAATCGAAGCGCCCGCAGTCGACATCACATTCAAGACTTGAAACTCCTCGGCGTAAGCGTGATAACGGCGCGGCATGCCGAGGTATCCGAGAATGAATTGCGGAAAGAAAGTCAGATTGAAGCCGATGAAAATGATCAGGGCGGCGAGCTTGGCCCAACCTTCGGGATACAACCTGCCGGAAATCTTGGGCCACCAGTAATGCAGTCCGCCGAAGTAGGCCATCACCATGCCGCCCACCATGATGTAGTGGAAATGTGCGATGACGAAGTAGGTATCATGAACGTGAACGTCGAGGCCGAGAGCCGCGAGAAATAACCCGGTCAACCCGCCGATCGTGAACAGACCGATGAAGCCGAGCGCATAAAGCATCGGCGTCTCAAACGAAACCGAGCCCTTGTATAGCGTGGCGGTCCAGTTGAAGACTTTGATCGCGGAAGGGACCGCAACGAGATAACTCAGGAATGAGAACGTCATTGCCGCGTAGACGGATTCACCCGAGACAAACATGTGGTGCCCCCACACGAGAAAGCCGAAAAAGGCGATACCGAGAGTGGCGAACGCGACGAAGTTGTAACCAAAAATCTTTTTGCGTGAGAAGCAGGTGATCAACTCACTTACGACGCCCATGCCGGGGAGGATCATGATGTAGACGGCCGGGTGCGAGTAGAACCAGAAGAAGTGTTGATAAAGCAGCGGGTCACCACCCAACGCCGGATCGAAGATACCGACGTGGAACGCACGCTCCACTGCGACCAGCACGAGCGTGATCGTCAGCACCGGTGTTGCCAGCACCATGATTACGCTCGTGGCATAGAGTGACCACACAAACAACGGCAACCGAAACCACGTCAGGCCCGGTGCGCGCATCTTGTGTACCGTCACGATGAAATTCAGGCCGGTCAATATTGAAGAGAAGCCAATGATCACGATGCCGAGAGTGGTTGAGACTACATGCGTATTTGCCGCCGTCGTACTGAAAGGCGTGTAGAACGTCCAGCCTGTATCCACGCCTCCCGACACGACCACATAAAACGTGAACAACGCTCCTACGATATAGACATACCAGCTCAGTAGATTGAGTTTCGGAAACGCAACGTCTTTCGCGCCGATCATCAGCGGTAGAATGAAGTTGCCCATCACGCTCGGAATCGAGGGAATGAGAAAGAACCAGACCATGATCACGCCGTGAAGGGTGAAGAGCTTGTTGTAAGTGTCTGAAGTAACGAGGTCACCTTGCGGCGTCAGAAGTTCGAGCCGCATCAGGACCGCCATGAACCCGCCAACAAAGAACATCAACGTCAGCGACACCATGTAAAGCAGGCCGATGCGTTTATGATCTGTCGTCAACAGCCACGAACGGACTCCGTAGGCCACGTTCAAGTAATCCCGTTCTGACTCACTCCCGTCGACGCTCATGGTTGTTTGCTTTCGCTCGATTTGATTGCGCCCTGAACCGGGGTCGGCTGCGGGCCTTCGGGGGCAGAGACGGGAGGAACTTGCTCGCGGTAACCGCTGAGCGATTTGATGTAGTCGATCAGTTCCAGAACTTGTTCTTCATCGACCTGGTTTTGAAATGTCGGCATGATCGGCTGAAAGCCGGCGACGATCTTCGCGCGCGGATTGAGGATCGATTCGCGCAGGTATGACTCATTCGCCGTTATCGTCGAGCCGTCCTGGAGCTGAACGTTTCGGCCGTACAACCCATCGAGTACTGGACCACGTGCGGATGCATCGCCTGTGTGACACGTGTTGCAGGCGAGTTGGCGAAACAGCTTTTGTCCCTGCGAGGCGAGAGATCCTTCGCCGCCGCCGGTAAGCCAGCGCTGATAGTCCGCGGGCTCCATCACGTAAACGTAACCAACCATGCCGGAGTGGTCCGTGCCGCAATACTGCGAGCAGAAAAGGTGATAGCGGCCGGGTTTGGTGGCTTCGAACCACGCTTCGAGATAACGGCCCGGCAGGACATCTCGATGCAAACGAAAGTCAGGTACGAAGAAACTGTGGATCACGTCCTGTGAGATCACTCTGAGTTTGACCGGTCTGCCGACCGGAACGTGAAGCTCGTCGATCTCGCGTTGGCCTTCCGGATGCTGAAACTTCCACATCCACTGTTTGGCTACGACGTTGATCTCGATCGCGTCGGGAGGTGGACGAACTGCGGCGAAGTAGAGTTTTACGCCCCAGAGAAAGATGCCCGTGAAGATGATTACGGGCGCGATGGTCCAACTCCACTCCATCCATGAGACTGTTCCCGCCCAACGGGCCAGTTGATCGTCGGAACGGCGGCGGTAGCGCACTGCGAAGTAGACGATCAGAACGCAAACGACGAGCGCGACGAGACCGCAAAGACATAAAAGGAATATGAACAGCGCATCGACATTGTCCGCTTCTGTTGAGGCGGCGGTGGGGAATAACGGCAGGAGAATCAACGCGCACGAGTTCAAGGTCGTGTGCTTCTTTCGTGAGAGCGCAATGAACAGGAAGCCAAGCGCCAACACGGTCAAAACGCCGCCGGTTCTGACTAAGCCCATCGCGAGTGAATTGTATTTGCCGGATTTCGGATCGTAGTGGTAGCAGAGCAACAACACTTGATCGACAGGCGAACCGATTCGTTCCTGGGCTGCTTCGATCAAGCCGAAGCGAACGTCGAGCGCGGAGTAGTCGATGCCGTAAAAGTAGCGCGCGATTTTTCCTTGCGGCGTCGAAACAATGATGCCGCTCGGATGTGCAAACTGGCCGGTCGCGGGATCGAAGCGGTAGTGAAACCCCACGGCAGTTGCGACCCGCGTGATGTTCTGCTCGTCGCCGGTGAGGAAATGCCATCCATCTGCCGCGCCGTTGCGGCCGTAACGCGTGAGATAAGTATTTTTCTTCTGCTGAGCGAGGGCTGGTGACTCTCGCGGATCGATACTGATCGTAACGACTTCGAACTGATCGCCCACATTGAACTTTTGCTCGATGAGAGTTTCAGTCAACCCATTGAGAACCAGCGTGCAGAGCATCGGGCAGTTGTAATAGACGAGCGCAACGATGACCGGCTTCTCGCGGAAATACGTTCCCAGTTTGACAGCGTTGCCTCGTTCATCTCGAAACGTCGCATCGAGCGGAATCTGTTCGTTCAATCGCTGCTCGAAACGTACGTCGCGAATGATCGAAATTTGTGAAGTCGGTGTTTGCGCGTGAATTAGTGCAGGAGTTATCACAAACCAGAAAGTCGGAACCAGAGCGCCAAGGGCGCGAGATATGAAAGCTAGGTGCAAGCGCGCTAAGAATTCGCAAAGCATATCCAGAGTCCTTACTTCATTGGCGAAGCGCTCGCCGGGGTTGGCGACGCTTTCTCCGCGGGCGGCAATCCTTTCTCCAACACTCGCTTCATCGCTTCATCAATCGGAATGCGGATGATTCCCTTTTGTTGATCGACCCAGCCGTAGCTACTCAACGTCGTCTGTTCCGACTCTTTCAAGCGCTCGAGATCGACGGCCGGATTTACTTGAAGCGACGGGACTGCTGGAGCACGAGCTGCCTGCTGAACCAACGTTACCGCTTGCCGATTGCGAAACTCGGTTCGAATGAAATACGCGTAAACCGCCCCGACGATCGTGTGGATCAAAACGGCTGACACCAACACACCCACGGCCACCCAACCAATCACACTCGCGTTGACATCATGCGCCTCAAACATCACATCGCGACGAATCAACTCTTCACTCTTCGGCATTGAGTGCCTCCTCCGCATACGGATCGTTGAGCGGCAGCAGCGACCGCTTTGCAAGTTGGTTCGTGAAGAACGCCAGCCACACGCCGCCGATTCCGATCGGCACCACAAAATCCAACCAACTCACGGTGAAATGAAACGGAGAGAATGCAGGAGCGACAAACCAGTAGATGTCGACAAATCGAAGCGCGAGCAGGATCACAATCACAGTCAGCAGCAACGAGCGTCGCTCTTTCACATCACGCGACAACAACAAAAAGAACGGAATAAAGAAGTGGAACAGGATCAGCGCGAGCGCGATCCATCCCCAGCCTCCGGCCTTGCGCGGCAAGTACCATTCGATTTCCTCGCGCAGGTTGCCGGACCAGATGAGCAGGTATTGCGAGAACGCGCAGTAAGCCCAAAGCATCACGAACGTCAGCAGAAGGTTTCCGAGATCGCGCCAGTGTTTGGGCCGCAGGATGTAAACGAACGGCGCGCGGCGACTGAGAAGTAAAACTATTCCGATGCTGAATGCGAACGCCGCCAGCGCGTCACCCGTCATGTAAATGACCGGGTAAATCGTCGAATACCACGCGGGCTCAATCGTCATTACCCAATCGATCATCGCCAATGTCAAAGTGATCGCGAGCACGAACAAACCGGGACCACTGATGTGCTCGAGCCACCACGCCGTTCGCGGTTCACCGCTTTCGTCCTGTTCACGCGACCAGCGGTTCAGTAAGACTGCGAAGACGATCCACGAGAAAAAGTAAACGGCCGCGCGGATGAGAAAAAACGGCACGCTCAGAAACGTGTGTTTGTGTTGCAGCAGCGTACTCGCCGCGACAGCATCTGAATGAGTCCAGACATAAAGCCGGCGCAAACCAAACAGCAGCGGCAGAAACAGGAGCAACAACAGCGGCAACGTGCGCGTGGCGGATTCGAGCACGCGCCGCAGAATGATTCCCCACGCGCCGCCGGTCACGTATTGCATCATCAGCACGGCGAGACATCCGATCGCGAGCCCGATCCAAAACACGTACCCAAACAAATACGATTGGAAAAACTGCTGCGGCGTGAACACGGCGCCGAGTAGTGAAAGCGCAAGCGCCACGAGACCCACGATCAGAAACACCCGCACGTAACGATTGAAGCTAATGGCGTGATTGGCGTCGTGTAAGTCAATCATTTCGCGGCGCCTCCGGGTTGAAGTTCAGATCTCTTGTCCGGTGGCACGTCCGCTATCGTTCCGTTTCTGCTGGCTTGCAACGTACGAACGTATGCGGCAATCGCCCACCGATCCTGCGGCTCAACTTGCGACGCGTAACTGGCCATCGCTCCGTAGCCGTTCGTCATGACATCGTAGAAGTGACCTAGCGGCGCCTGGCGCAAACGCGGATCGTAGTACGACGGCGGGCGGCTGAATCCACGTTGGACCACGATGCCGTTGCCGTCACCGGTTAGTCCGTGGCATTCGGAACAGTAAATGTTGAAACGCTCGCGCCCCCGCTGAAGAATATCGCGGTTGAGAGTGAACGGAAGTGAATCTGAATTCGGATCAAACGGCGGGACTGGATCGAGGCGATGATTGGTTCGAGTGTAGCCACTGACAACGGTTCCCGGCACGAGCGGCCTGGCTGATTGTCGATCCGCAAAAACTGAGCTCGGCGCCAACGGTCGCACGTGAGGCTGATGGCCCATCTGCTGGGCGCAGCCTGTAAAGACAAGCGCCGCCAAAACGCAAAGAAATCCCTCGAAACGCGGCAGCGCTTTGCGTCTTTGCGCCTTTGCGGGAAAAATCTTGTTGTGACTACGGATCCTCAACCTCAAACACCTCACGCGGACTCAGCTTGTCTAAAAACGCTCGCGTCTGTTCGCGACTGAAAAGTGGATCGCTTGCCTCAACGCAAAGAAAGAATCGGTTCTGCGTGGCGAGACCAAATCGCTCGACGTTGAAGACCGGATGATATGGTTGCGGCAAACGGTTCAATGCCAACATTCCCAACGCCCCAAACAATGCGGCTCCGAGCACCGTCAATTCGAATGTGATCGGAATGAACGAAGGCCAGCTCCACAACGGACGTCCACCGATATTGAATGGATACGAGACCGCCATCGCGTACCACTGCATGAAGAACCCACCGGAACCACCAAAAATCCCGCCGAACAGAACGATTGCCGGAATCCAGCGTCCGCGGTGGCCCAACTCTTCGGAGATTTCGTCAACGGAAAACGGCGTGTAGGCGTCCATCTTTCGATAGCCCTCGCGACGCGCAGTTTTTACTGCCTCGAGTAAGCTCTGCGGGTCGTCAAACTCCGCCATCAAACCGTAAAGCCTGCCGCCAAGCTTCATGCTTTAGTCTCCTGCACCTGTGCTTGCGGAAGTAGCTCGCGCATCTCGGCCATCGATATCGCCGGCAGAAATCTGATGAAGAGAAACAGGAGCGCGACGAACAATCCGATCGAGCCGGACAACGCTGCGTAGTCCCACCACGTGCCTCGATACATGCCCCACGCGGACGGCATGAAGTCGCGATGCAAACTCTGCACGACGATCACGTAGCGCTCGGTCCACATGCCGATGTTCACGAGCAAAGACGCTCCGAACAGCACCGGAATGCTGCGTCGTAGTCGCTGAAACCAAAATAGCTGGGGGGTCAAAACGTTTCCCACGATCAGGATCCAGTACATGTAACTGTAACGGCCAAACATTCGGTCCAGCTCCATGTACTGTTCGAACCTGTCGCCGCTGTACCACGCAAAAAATCCCTCGGAGAGATAGCTGTAGGTGACGATCAGGCCCGTAGCCAAAACGATCTTTCCCATGTTTTCGAGATGTCGCATGGTGATGAAGTCTTCAAGGTGGTAGACGCTGCGAATCGGGATCGCGAGCGTGAGGACCATCGCGAAGCCGGAGAAGATCGCGCCGGCAACGAAGTACGGCGGGAAGATCGTTGAGTGCCATCCCGGCACAATCGCGACCGCGAAATCGAAACTCACGACTGTGTGAACAGAAACTACCAGCGGCGTCGCCAGACCGGCGAGTAATAGATAAACCGTCTCATAGTTTTTCCAGTGGCGAGACGAACCGCGCCAGCCCATCGAGAGTATTCCGTAGATCATCCACGCGAACTTGTTGCGCGCGCGATCCCGCAAGGTCGCAAGATCCGGAATCATGCCGATGTACCAAAAGACCAGTGAGACTGTGAAATAAGTGAGGACCGCGAACACGTCCCAGACGAGCGGGCTGCGGAACTGCGGCCACAGGTCCATCGTGTTCGGATACGGCAGCAGCCAGTAAAAAAACCATGGACGGCCGAGGTGCAACAACGGAAACAATCCTGCGCAGGCGACGGCAAATAAGGTCATTGCTTCAGCGAAGCGATTGATCGAAGTGCGCCACTTCTGGTGCATCAACAGCAGGATTGCCGAGATCAACGTGCCGGCGTGACCGATGCCGATCCACCACACGAAGTTTGCGATCGCAAATCCCCACGCGACTGGTATTTCGACACCCCAGATGCCGATGCCCACAAAGATCAGTCGCGCGATGGTCCACATCAGGAGCATCACGAACAAGAAGGCGACTCCGAAACCGATGAGCCAGCGCAGGGGCGTCCGGCGCGATAAGACAATCGCGCTGATCTTGTCAGTGATCGTCATGAACGTGTGGCCGGGTTTAATGACCGGTGGACGTTCAATCTCCGTAGCTGGTTCCTCCTGTGAACTCATAACTGCCACGGATAACACGGATAAAAAATCCGGATTTCATTCCGTGTCATCCGCGGCTTCCTTTCATCTCAGGATTTGGGTTATTTATGCGCGCCAGGTACGTGGTGCGTGGGCGTGTGTTGAGCTCGGCGAGCACGCCGTAGTCTGTGGGCTCACGTTTGAGCTTCGACACGCGGCTGTTTGGATCGTTGATGTCGCCAAACACGATCGCTTCGACCGGGCACGCCTGCTGGCAAGCCGGTGTGATCTCACCATCCTGCACGCGACGATTCTCTTTTTCCGACTCAATCTTCGCCGCGTTGATTCGCTGCACACAGTAAGTGCACTTCTCCATTACGCCACGACTGCGCACTGTCACATCCGGATTTCGTTGTAACTGGACCAGTGGCGCATCGAAGTTGCTGAACTCATAGAAATTGAAGCGCCGCACTTTGTACGGGCAGTTGTTCGAACAGTAACGAGTGCCGACGCAGCGGTTGTAAACCATCTCGTTCAGACCTTCGTTGCTGTGTGTGGTCGCGGCTACCGGGCACACCAGTTCGCAAGGCGCGTTTTCACAATGCATGCACGGAAGCGGTTGGAACATCACCTGCTCGTCTTCGAAATAGCGATCGACACGAAGCCAGTGCATCTCGCGCGCGTGCATCACCTCAGTTTTCCCAACCACAGGGATGTTGTTCTCTGACTGGCACGCAACTACGCACGCGTTACAACCAACGCATGAACCGGTATCGATCGACATGCCCCACGCGTAGGCTTCGTACTCCCATCCCGGATACATCGAGATCTGTTTGTCTTTCCGATCCGCATCGTTCTTTGCGAAGTCGTTGTTTTGCAAATAACTGCTGATCGGTTTCGAACGAATCAGCTCGCGACCTTCCATCAAGTAATGCGCTTGAGTGCAGGCGAGTTGGTAAGTGCTATTAGTTTTCGTCAATTGCGCGCGGGTGGTCCAAAGACCGTCCGAGCGCCGGAGTTCATAGACATTGAAGCCGACTGGTTTCTCCGTGGTTGTGCTGCCGACACTTCCTGCGCGCGTTCGACCATAACCAACGTGAAGCGTGACGACTCCGTCGGGCTGGCCGGGAAGAATCCAAACTGGTGCGCTTATCGAACGATCGCCGACTGTGATCTCAACTACGCTTGCGACATTCGTTCCATGTTCGCCGCCGCGGAAATCGGGCTCGGTCGAAAGTCCCAATTGATTTGCGGTGTTCGGACTAACGATTGCCGCGTTGTCCCAGGTTAGTTTCGTAAGCGGTTTCGGTAGTTCTTGTAGCCAGCCGTTGTTGGCGAAGCGGCCGTCGTAGATCGATGGATCCGGTTGAAAGACGATCTCAACATTTCCTGAGCTCGTCGTTGTGGCGGTCGGCGTCGCTTGCGATTGGCCCGTCGCTCCCGCGAATGTCGTTGACGTGGTGTTCTCGATGAAACCGTCACGAAGTGCTTTGGCCCACCACTGTTCAAACTCACCCGAGCTCTTCGACTGTGATTGCATCCAAAACGACTTCACAATGTCGTAGCTGGAACGGTTCGGTTGGTCCGTGAAGATGGCCAGCATCTCGTGGGCAGTCTTACCGGAATACAGCGGCGCGATCAGCGGCTGTACGATAGAGACTGTTCCGTCAAATGCGCGCGCGTCGCTCCAGCTCTCCAGGTAATGTGCAGCGTTGACGTGCCAGTGACAGAGCGCAGACGTTTCGTCGTAATAAAGACTGTGATGAACGCGCAGCGGCACTTTCTGAAGGCTCTGCGCAAAGTGAAAATCCGTTGGCGCATCGAAAGCAGGATTACCGCCGAGAATCAACAACAACTCGACTTGCCCGGATTCGATGTCGATTACGAGTTGCCTTAGCGACTGGACCTGATTGTTCGGATTAATGAGTACTGGCTCTGTATAAGTGATCGTATTGCCCGCATTGCCGAGCGCCTGATTCATCTGATGCGCAAGCGCATGAATGATCGGCGACTGTAGCTCTCCCGCGATAACGATGCTGGAGCCGCGACTGTTTTGCAGGTCATGGGCCAGCACGTCGATCCATTCCTCGCCGCTTGTGGAGCTTTGTTCACCA
>DATDFT010000331.1:0-10135 GCA_036522475.1 Pyrinomonadaceae bacterium
GAACGCCGACGAGCAACTTCTCCATGAAACGCGTCAGCGCCCATGAACCAGCCAGTCCGAGCACCATGCCGAATAGCGCGAGCTTCATGCCGTGCTTCACGACGAGCTTCAACACGTCCGCACTCCGCGCGCCAAGCGCAATGCGAATCCCAATCTCCTGAGTACGCTGTGCGACTGCAAACGACATCACACCGTAAATTCCGATCGACGCGAGTAACAGCGCAACGAACGCGAAGATGCCGAGCATCACCGACGAGAACGAGTAGACGGCCACCGACGTCGATCGCACTTCCTGCATCGTCTTCACGTCGTACACCGGCTGGTCCTTGTCGATGGACCACACTTGCTGGCGCAACGCACCGGCAAGCGACGCCGGCTCGACACTCGTCTTCGCTACCAACACCATCCCAGGCCACGAATCCTGCGCGTAAGGCAGGTAGTATTCCGGCGTGACGGGAAGATTCAGCTCATGCTTCACGTCAGCGATGACGCCGACAACTTCCATCCATGGCGCGCGCTCGAGTGGTCCATAGAAACGAATGCGTTTGCCAATCGGGTCCTGGCCGGGCCAGTGCTTACGCACAAAAGCTTCGTTGACCATCACCACCGGCGGTGCGCCCGCTTTGTCCTGCTCCGCGAAGCCGCGCCCGCGCGCGATCGAGATGTGCATCGTGCGAAAGTAGTCAGGTGAGGCGACACGATAACGGCCGTCGTTCTCCTGTCCCGGTGCGGGCTCCGGTTCACCTTCCACGAGGTAGGCGTCGGAAGAGTTGGACCCGCCGAGTGGCAGGAAGTTCACGACCGCTGCCGACTCGACGCCTGGGTAAGCTTTCACACGTTGGACCAGCTCGTTGTAGAACGCCGCGCGCGCCGGCTCGTCTTTGTACTTTGCGGCGGGCAACGTGAGATTCATCGTGAGGATGTTGTCAGGATTGAAGCCCGCATCCGTTTTCAGTAATGAAAGAAAACTGCGTGTCAGCAGACCGGCTCCGATGAGCAACACGAGCGAGAGTGCAAACTCAAAAATCACGAGCGAGCTCCGCAGTCGATGCGAGCTGCCGCTCGTTTGTCGATTTCCTTCTTTCAACGATTCGTTGAGGTTAGTCTTCGATGCTTGCAGCGCGGGGGCGAGACCAAAGACGATGCCGCTCACGAGCGAGAGTCCGAGCGTGAACAGCAGCACCGGCGCGTTAATGCCGAGTTGATACCAGCCGGGCGCAAACTTCGACGCTTCACCGGGATCAGACGCGCGCAACGCGTCAATGCCCCAGAAACCAATCAACACCCCGACAGCACCGCCAACCAGTGCGACGATCACGCTCTCCGTTAACAACTGCCGCACGATGCGCCAGCGACTCGCACCCAGCGCCGTTCGCAAAGCGATTTCTCGCCGGCGCCCACTGGCTCGCGCGAGCATCAGGTTCGCAACGTTCGCACACGCAATCAGCAGCACGAATCCGACTGCGCCCATCATGATCCACAGCGCGGTGTCGTACGTGCGCACGGTATCCGCGACGATGGGAAAGATCGTCGCGCCCCAACCCTTGTTCGTTTCGGGAAACTGCTGCTCGAGTCGCGCGGTCACGTTGTCGAGCTCGGCCTGCGCGCCCGCCATCGTGGCGCCGGGTTTGAGCCGGCCGATAACGTAGAAACTGTGACTCTGCCGGCTCTTCATCAACTGCGGCGTCATTGCGAGCGGCGCATAAACCTCCGCGGCTTTCGGAAAATTGAAACGCTCGGGCATCACGCCGATCACGGTGCGCGTTACGCTGTTAATGGTGATCGTCTTATTGAGAATGTTTGGATCGCCACCGAAACGTCTCTGCCAGAGACTGTACGTGATGATCGCGACGGCATCCTTGCCGGGTTGATTCTCCTCCGCGAGGAAGTTGCGACCCATGATCGGCTTCATGCCGGTGGCGTCGAGGAAGTTTGCCGTAACCAAGAAGCCTTGAATTCGCTCGGGGGGATCGATGCCGGTGAGATTCGCACTCCACCAGCGATAGAGCGCGAGTTGTTCAAACGACTGTGTCTGGGATTGCCAGTCAAGATAGTTTGCGACGGTGACTTCGTTGTGCAGGACGCCGCGGCTTGGCAGTTTGTCCCAGATCGCAACGACGCGATCGAGTTCGGGGAATTGGAGTGGCTTGAGCAGGAGTGCGTTGATGGCGCTGAAGATGGCAGTGTTCGCGCCGATGCCGAGAGCGAGAGTGATGACGGCGACGATGGTGAAGCCGGGCCGTCTCAAGAGATTTCTTACTGCGTACCTTACGTCGCTTAAAAGACTCTCCATGCTCGGCTCCTCTTGCTAGCCACAAAAAGGCACATAAATCACAAAAAAGAATTACTTGAGCGTTCTTGTCATTTCCTGCCCTACGTGCCTTTTTATGGCTAAACACACTGGTGACGTCAACGTGAATCCACGTTCGTTCACTTACCCTTTTGTTGAGCAACTACAGGGAAATTTGAGCCGTTCGCTCCTGCTCCGGACTCGAGATCCAGCCATCATCGAGCCGGATGATCCGGTTGCCGTACGCCGCATTCGTTTCCGAGTGCGTCACCTGCACGATTGTCGTACCTTCATCGTTGAGCCGTTTGAACATATCCATGATCTCTTTGCCCTGGGCCGAATGAAGATTGCCGGTCGGTTCGTCCGCGAGGATGATGCGTGGATTCGCAACCACCGCTCGCGCGATTCCGACAAGCTGCTGCTGGCCGCCGGAGAGCTGAGTCGGGAAGAGATCTTTTTTGCCAACCATCTGAAAACGATCGAGCGTGTCGCATACGATCGACTGTCGATCTTTTTTATTTACGTCGCGATACGAGAGTGGCAACTCGAGATTCTCGAACACCGTTTGATCATCGAGCAGGTGGTAACTCTGAAAAACAAACCCAACGTTCTGATTGCGCAGCGCCGCACGCTTCTTCGCGTCGAGCTTGTGAACCGCGACGTCGTCGAAGTAGTACTCACCCGTCCACGATTGATCGTGCATGCCGAGAATGTGTAACAACGTCGACTTCCCTGCTCCTGACGGCCCCATGATCGAGACAAACTCACCGGGCTTGATATCAAGATTGATCCGTCTTAAGACGTATGTCTTCGTTGGACCATGGGAGAACGCCTTCTCTACGCCACGCAGACTGATCATTGAATCGCTCCAAAACCACTCTCGGCCAACTCTCGTTTCGCTTCCCGGATCTCGCGACGCTCGGAACCGGCTTCTTCTTCGACGATCAGGCCGTCAAACAAGTGAACAATGCGATCGGCGTGCTGGGCGTAACGCGGGTCGTGCGTGACCATGCAGATGGTGGCGCCACCGCGATGCAGCTCGCGCATCAGTTCCATCACTGCTTCACCGTTCGTCGAGTCGAGGTTTCCGGTAGGCTCGTCCGCGAGCAGGATGCTCGGTTGACCACCAACTGCGCGTGCGACTGCGACGCGTTGCTGTTGACCGCCGGATAACTGGCTGGGCAGGTGCTTCGCGCGATGAGCCATGCCGACGCGCTCGAGCGCTTCCGTCACGCGCTTCTTGCGTTCAGCGGAGCTCATGCCGCGATAAGTCAACGGCAGCTCGACGTTCTCGTAAACGGTCAGGTCGCCGATGAGATTGAAGCTCTGGAAGATAAACCCGACCTCGCGATTCCTGATGCGAGCGCGCTCGGACAGCGAGAGATTCTCGACGGGATGGTTATTCAGGATGTACTTGCCGTCAGTCGGTGTGTCGAGCAGGCCGAGAATTGAAAGCAATGTTGACTTGCCGCAGCCCGAAGGTCCGGCGATGGAAACGTATTCACCTTGCTTTATATCGAGGTGAATACCTGAGAGTGCGTGTGTTTCGACCTCGTCTGTATAAAACACTTTCTTTACGTCAGAGAGGTGAATTAGGGGCTCGGAAGAACTCATCATGCGCTCCTTAACAATTTTGTGTACGCGATCTATCTAATTGAACACCGCGAACCGGCGTTGTATGGCAAATCAGCCTGTTTTCACGCAAAGACACAAAGGAAAATCAAAGGCGCAAACGGAAAGCAGCAAATTTGCGGTCTCTTTTTCATCTTCGCGCCTTCGCGTGAAATCCTGTTACCGGATCCGGATCCGCGGGTAACTATCCAGTGACGACGTATCGGAAATGATGACCTGGTCGCCTTCGCGCAGCCCGTCGAGTATCTCGATCGTACTGACCGAGTTGCGTCCAAGCTTGACTGTGCGACGCTCGGCCTCAGTGCCGTCAGGCGATAACACAAACATTCCGATAGTCTGTTGCGCCTGGCCAAACGCCGGTCGGCCAACTTTCAATACGTCTTTGAGTCGCTCGAGCTCGATCGTTCCGTCCACACTCAAATCGGGACGAGCGCTCGGCGGCAGCGGGCCTTCCAAATGTACGTCGATCTCGAACGTGCCTTCGCGAGCTGCTGGGTCGATGCGCGAGACCTCTCCCTGGATCAAACCGTTGCGCGTGTCGACAGTCACGGGATTTCCGACACGCATGTCTTTGATCTGCGTTTCGGGAACTCTCAACACTGCTTTCAACGACGCTGGATCGGCGACGCGCGCTATGTTGAGGCCCTGTGTTACCTGCTGACCAACCTGCACCGAAACTATTTGCAGCACACCCGCCGTTCCCGCTCGCACTTTCAATGAGTCCGCCTGATCGCGTTTCAACTTTGCCATCGCACGCAACTGTTGCAAACGAGAAGACGCGGCGTTCAATTGCGCTTTGACCGACCTCGAACTGACCGCCAGTCGCTCTTGTTCGACCTTGAGGCGATTCGCGAGATCCTGAACGTTAACGCGGGAGATTTTCAACTGAAGTTCGGCGATGAGTTGCTGTTTTCCAAGCACTTCGTCGGCATCGAGTTGCAACTTGGCCTGGCTGTACTGCGCGTTAATGGTCGCGATAGCGGCCTTCTGCGTCATCTCGTCGCTCTCGAGTTTGACCTTTAGATTCTCCTCGTCGGCCTCCGCGGCTTTGACCTGGAAATCAGCGTCCGTCGCCTGTTGCTCCACCTGCGGGTTCGACAATTCGACGAGCACTGTCGAAGGCTCAACAGTCACGCCCGCCTGAAGATTAATCTTCTCGACCCGGCCTTCAGCAGGCGCCGGCACCCAGCGCGTTATCTCGGGGACCAAGGTTCCGTTGCCGCGCACGTCGCGAATCATCTCGCCGCGTTTGACGGTTTCAATGACGGCGGTCGAACGATCGAGCGTCGGGGCCGCAGGCTTCAGCTTCGTGAGGCCGTACGTGATTCCGCCGATACCGGCCAGACCGATCACGATCATGACGGCGGTACGAATTTTCTTCTTGATCTTCGATTTAGGGGCTCGCTTGATATCCATAGCTTTTACTTCAAAAATTTTTGGAGAGCTGTACTAGCCTTGTTGAGAGAGCGGCGATGCGCGCGCGAAGTGGTTCGGAACGAGCTAGATAAAACTTCACGCACAACTATACAGTTCTCCGCGATGGTGTATGTCAAGGCCCGTGCCAACGGCGGGCGGAGCGACTGTTTGAGTGGAGATTAGCGAAAATAAGGGATTTTCGCCAGTTTTGTGGGTTCGGGTGGACGGAGATTCGTATGCTGGTTCAAAAACTCAAAAGGCGTGGTTTCGGTCGCGGGACTGGCCCGTCCCAATTTCGAGATGAGAATTACTCTGCGCGGACTCTGCGGCCCTCTAATTCTCTGCGTTAAAAAAAGCCTTCGCTACACAAAGAACCCAGAGGGCCGCAGAGCTTCATTTGAGAATTAATTGAGATCGATTTAATTTATCCACCGCTAATGAAACCTGGTTTCCTCCAGTCGTATCTTGACGCCTTTCCTTCGATACAAGGCTTCTTCACGTTTGACGCGGCGCTCATGTTCATGGCCTACAATCAACTCGTCGGCGTCAGCGGTGATGTGTTGGAAATCGGTGTGCATCACGGACTCTCCGCGATCGCGATCGCATCCCTGGCCGAACAGGGCCGAAGATTCGTTGCGGTGGATTTGTTTGAGATGCAGGATTCGAATCGCTCGCGATCAGGCGCAGGTAATCGAGAAGTCTTCGTCAGAAATATGCAGAGCTTCTTCGACAATCTGGATTTTCTTCAGATTGTTGCGGGTTCGTCATCAGAGGTGAGGCCGGAGACACTCGGCTCTCACTTTTCTTTTTGCCACGTCGATGGCGGGCATTCACCGGAAGAGACTTACCAGGACCTCGATCTCTGCTCAAACATTCTGCTGCCCGGAGGTTTGTTAGCACTCGACGATTACTTCAATCCATCGTTCCCGGGCGTGTCCGAAGGTGCAGTGAAATTCAAGCTCGATCGTGCTGAAACGCTCAAACCGATCGCAATTGGTTTTAATAAAGTGCTGTTTCAGAAACTTCCGGCGCCCGTTGACCTGAATGCGGCTTTCGCGTCGACGTTCCTACGAATACCGTCGCAGACGTCAATCCTTTGGGATACTCCGGTAAACTATTTCACCTCGAGCTTCACCCCATTCTTCGATCTTCAAAACTCGCTTGAACACTCTCTCGTACTCAAGGATCAACCAGACGTTGCTGCTTCCTTCGAACCTCAAACAAAGAGGATCGAGTGTGAGCCCGGCCAAGCCGTGACACTCCCGGTCACAGTACAAAACAGATCCGACGCTTCCTTCCCGCACGGCAAAGCCACTTTCGGTCTTTCATACCACTTGCTCTCGAGCACAGGCAAAATCCTGAAGTTCGACAATCCGAGAAGTTACTTCGAAGCGCCGCTGCAACCGGACTCGAGCCTAACCGTTGAATTGACCATCAACGCGCCCGTTGCACCCGGCTCTTACCTGATCGAGATCGATCTCGTGTGGGAAGGAATGTTGTGGTTTAAGGAAAGCGGCAACCCAACCTGCATAGTCAAGTTGATCGTTCCCTGATTACGGCGTGGTTGTCTTTTGACTGGTTGGCGTGTGCAGACTCAGCCGTGTACGCATGCGCTGCTGCCATGCGCTCTGCGTCTCTTCACCGCCTTCGATTTGAACGAGCTCCGTCGTTAACTGCTCGCCGCCGAGCTGGCGCATCTTGATGTACAACAACGCCGGCACGATCGATAGGAGCGGCACCACGAAAATGTTTACGAGGCTCAACACCTGTTGATAAATCTGATGAGAGAGAGAATGGGGTTTGAGGTCCATCCCGATCCTGATTCGCCCCACCAAAAGACTGATGGTCATCGGAATAACGACCTGCAAGATTGCCGCAAGGATCATCATGCGCCATGAACGCGAAGCCAGTTGGCGAGCGCGCTTCATCGCAGCCTTCTTCTCGAGCCCTTCGATGAGCACAACCGGCGCATAAAGGAAGTAACGAATCCACGCAATTATCCCCGGGATGAACAGCAGACAACTCGCCAGGAATATCCGCAGCGTGACGAGCAGCATCGTCTTCACAAACGGGCGCCACCGCTGTCGAAGCACCGCGAACGCCACTCGCAGTTTTACCGGTCGCAGCGGCGCCGCCGACAACTGGGTAATGATCACGGCCGTGACACCAGATATCACGGCGCCCGCTATCATGTACGCAACCACGTGCGACAGGCCAACAATAACGGCGAGAACTACAAACACAATCTTTTGCGCCAGACTGGACGGGTGCCAATACTTATCGGCGATCATGAGTCCAGTCAGGAGAATGGTCGTCACGATCACCGGCAAGTGAGCAATGAGACTGAGCTTCGCAAACTTCGGAAAGTACTCGCTGTACAAAGAGAACGCGCGCCGGTAAAGCGCACCGATGCCTTCACTTTGCCCGCGGAACGAACTCGCAAACGCAAACGCCGTTTGCGGCCGCTCCACCGGATTCTTCGACAGCGCCGACATCACGACACCTGCAACGCGCTTCGGAATCTTCTCCGCACGTTCACGCAGATCCTGCGGCTTCTGTTCACGATGCGCGCGCATGACCGCCGACGTGTTGCCTCCAAAAGGAGGCTCGCCCGCCATCATCTGATAAGCGATCACGCCGATACTGTAGATATCCGAGCGCGTGTCAACATACCCGCCGCCACACTGTTCCGGCGACATGTAAAGCGGCGTGCCCATGATCGCACCAACACGAGTCAGCGCTGACGTCTGTTCGACATTCGTGGTGTGCTGCGTGTGCCGTCCACCTGCACTTGTGCCTTGATCGAATAACAACGTGCCGTCGTCGTCAGCAGTGTGGAGCAGAGGATTCGTAAGCGAGTCCTGAAGCAGAGTCGCGAAACCTTCGCCGTTTGCCTTGGCTTTGAGTGCCTTCGTGTGAGGTTCGTCGCCCGGACCTCGCAGAAGCGTATCAGTTTCGAGATTGGCGCTTGCGAGGGCTGGTTCAGGATCGTCGATGATCGTCGCGGCAGAATCGTCGTCGACCACGGGCGGAACAGCTTCACCGAGTTTAGCGATACCGAAGTCGAGCACTTTAACGCGATAACTTCCGCGCCGATTCGGTTCGAGCCAGATATTGTCGGGCTTTAGATCGCGATGAACGATGCCCTGCTGGTGCGCTTCATGAACCGCGGAACACACCTGATCGAGAATGTCTGCAACCCAGTCGAGCGGGAGACGTTTCTCTTCCGCCAACACATCGCCAAGCGTGCAGCCGTCAAGATACTCCATCACCAGGTACGCGACTTTGCCTGCCTTCACACTTGCGAAACCAAAGTCGGTTACGTCAACGACATTCGGGTGGCGTAAACGACCGGCCGCGCGCGCCTCGCGCTTGAAACGCTCGACAAACTCGTTGTTTCGCATGAACTGAGGCGAGATCAGTTTGAGGGCAACATAACGCTCGGTGCCGAGGTGGGTGGCAAGGTAGACTGCGCCCATCCCGCCCTTTCCAAGCAGGTGTTCAAGGCGGTATTTCTCGTCGAGAACCTCGCCTACGTATTCTTCGACTCCGGGCATGAGGAACCAATGCTACCGCAGTTATTGCCCACAGAAAAATACGAAATCGGTCTCCATCAGCGACTGCATTCCAATCGGCTGCCCGTCAGGCGGAGCCTGGGGCGCCGTCAGATTCATCTTCTTCGGATCTTCCTGGAAACGTTTGATCTGTTCGAGTGAGTAAAAGAGAAACGCACGATGGTTTTCATCAACTGGGCCAAGGCGGCTCTGCGTCATCAACCAGTTCTTCAGTTGGTCCAACTTCAACGATGCAACTGCGCGCACCTGGTTGGGAGCACGCTCACCGGACGCAAGCGACATCAGATCTATCAGGATGATCGTGTCGACACTGTGTTGAATCTCACCGGGATAACCTGTGGCCGCAGGCGCCTTCCATGTCGACGCGAGTATGCGATCGATGACTTCAGCCAGACCGGGATTCCGAGAGTCGCGCGCGTGGAATTGGACCAGCCGCGCTGCTCGTTCCTGGTTAAATAAAAACCCACTCACGTGGTCGGCAACTGCTTCGGCCGGCGCAAGCGCGTCGAACACGGGTTGCGTGCGAATGCGAAAGTTCTCACGCCCGCGCTGGTAACCGGGCGGGCGCGGTGGAAGCAAACGCAGCAACGACTCCGGCAATGCGAGCGCTTCAGGCTTGAGCGTGTCGAGCACGGCTGCGAGTGCGCGTCGCTGCTCGTCAGGAGCAACGATCTGCGGATTGCGATCGCCCTTGCCTTTCAAGCTGAAAGTGTAGTCCTCACCTCCGACAACTTTCGCCGCAGCTTCGACCTGGTAACGGTGGTACATGTAAATCGGCACGAGAACGTCTTCGATCGTCGCCATCGGCGCGCCGTCGCGAATGTTGTTTTCACCGAATCGCTTGAGCGCTGCCGCGCGCACTTTCATCACGTTGGACAACTCGTCGATCACGTTAGTGCCGTTGTCCCAGAGATGGGCCACTGAGCTCGAACTGCTCGCGGGTCGCGCATCCTGATCGGTCAGATACATCAGCCCGCGAGCGAAGGCGTCGCTCAAAGTGCGATCAAGCGCGGCGGCTTCGTCAGTGCCCGGAGCAAAATCCTGGTAGCCATAAGCAATGGCGACTTTGTCCCACTCGCCGATGCCTCTTGCGTACGCCTCCGACACATCCGGAACGCCATCCGCGCCGAGCTTTGCGCGTGGCGCCGGATAGTCCATCACTGAGGAACGATTCACCGGACTCGCAGCGAAGTTATGCTGCAAGCCGAGCGTGTGGCCCACT
>DATDFT010000332.1:0-5125 GCA_036522475.1 Pyrinomonadaceae bacterium
GCCGTCACTTCAAACAACAACGACGCCATCACGCGCGTCAGTGCAAACGCACCGAGCAGTCCCAAAACAACTCCAACGATCGTGAGCAACATCCCCTGTTGCACCACGAGCTTCAACACATCGCGTTGGCGTGCGCCCAAAGCCATGCGCACGCCAATCTCATGCGTACGCTGCGCAACCGAGTAAGACATCACACCGTAAATTCCGGTGGCCGCAAGAATCATCGCGAGCGCCGCAAACATCCCCAGCAACGTCGTGCGATAACGCGGCTCGGCAACCGACGAATCAACCCAGTCGCTCATCTTCTTGACCGCCGCGATCGGTTGGTCCGGATCCAGCGCTTTCACTTCGTTGCGCACCGCGCCCACGATGCTTAGCGGATCGACCTGCGTGCGAATCACGAGATTCGTCCGCCCGGTATTGCGAGTCGGGAAGTACATCGCCGCGAACGGTTGTTCTCCAAGCGAGCGATGACGGATGTCACCCACAACGCCGATGATCTCGAAAGCCTGGTGGCCGATCTCGCTGACAAGACGCTTGCCCAACGGGTCTTCATTCGGGAAAACGACGTCGACTAGTTGCTGGCTGACGACCGTGACGTTGTCGCTCTGCCTGACTTCCTGTTCGGTAAAGTTGCGTCCGCGCAACAGCGGAATGCGTAACGCTCCGAAGTAATTCTGATTAACGCGACGAAAGTCAGCGTCAAAAGCCTGATCGGGTGTAACTGGTGGCCGTCCCTCAACAGTGAAAGGAAGATCGTTGGGCTGACCGCTGAGAGGAAGCTCCGTGACCAGACCAACAGACTGCACGCCCGGTAACGCAGCGACTCGTGTTTCGAGTTGCTCGAAGAAGTTCGCAGACTTTCCTTCGCCCAGATATTTCTTTGGCGGCAGATCGATTCGCAAGGTCAGCACGTTGTTGGCATCGAAGCCTGGATTAACGTTTTGCAATGCGATCAAGCTTCGCACCAGCAGTCCGGCGCCGATTAACAGGATCACTGCGACTGCACTTTCGAAGACGATAAGCAAACTGCGCGTTCGATTTCGCAGAGTGCCTTCCGAACCGCGTGCTGCGTCTTTTAGCGAATCGATCAGGTTCACTTTGGCAGTGCGGAAAGCGGGCGCAAGACCAAACAGGAGTCCGGTTCCGATCGAGATCAACAAGGTGAACGCCAGCACGGTGGCGTCGATATTAACGTTTACAGTTCGCGGCAAACTGTCTGCACTCAAACTCACGAGCAGTTGAACGCCCCAAACTGCGAGCAACGTCCCCAGCGCGCCACCGAGAAGCGAGAGCAACAAACTCTCAGTAAGCATCTGCCGGACGATGCGCAATCGACTCGCGCCGAGTGCGGTGCGCAGTGCAATCTCTTTTTGCCGAGCGGCGGCCCGCACTAAGAGCAGGTTCGCAACGTTCGCACATGCAATCAGCAGCACAAATCCGACTGCGCCGAAGAGAACGAAGAGAGTAGTTCGAGTTCGACCGACAAGCTGTTCGCGCAATGAAAGCAAGCGAAGGTTCCAGCCGGTGTTGCTGTCGGGAAACTGTTGTTCGAGTTGTGCAGCGATCTGATCGGTGTCAGCTTGCGCCTGGAGCAAAGTCACACCGGGTTTCAATCTCCCGATGGGCCGCAGGAAGTGCGCCTTGCGCTGCTTCATTTCGGGATTCACGTCGAAGGTCATCGGCACCCATAACTCCGCGGCTTGCGGCAGGCTCAAACCGGCCGGCATCACGCCGATGACCTGATATGGTTTGCTGTCGAGAATGATCGTCTTGTTGATGATCTGTGGATCGCCGCCGAAGTGCGTTTGCCAGAATGCGTGACTGAGTACGGTGACCTGGTCCTCGCCGGTCTTTTCGTTTTCGACTGTGAAGCCGCGGCCGAGCGCCGGCGTCACTTTGAATGCGTCAAAATAATTTCCGGTGACATTGGATGCCGTCAGACGTTCCGGATCACCGCTGCCCGTGAGGTTCATTGGAAGCGGAACCGTGCCCGACGCCGCAAACTGCTCGAACGTTTTGTTCTGACTTCGATAATCAAGAAAATCGAGTGGCGACACGCTGGCGCGATTGCCACCGTTGCGGATGTTTCCGTAAACCCAAACCAGTCGATCGGGCTCCGGGAACGGCAGCGGCCGGAGCACGACCGCGTTGACGAGGCTGAAGATCGCGGTGTTTGCGCCGATACCGAGAGCGAGCGCAACGAGCGCGATGGCCGTGAATCCCGGGCGCTTCAGCAACCCGCGCAACCCGTAGCGAATGTCTTTGAGTAGTGAGTCCATATAGGTCCTGTAGGTCTTATTGGTCCTATTCGTAACGCAGCGCGTTCAACGGGTTCACGCGCGACGCGCGACGCGCCGGCAGATAACCCGCGAGCAGCGCTACACCGATCAAAACAATTGCCGCTACCGTGAGGGTCAACGGATCGGTCGGGCTCATGTCGAACAGTTGCGCCGCGATCAGACGCGCGCCGAATAGCGCTGCCGGCACACCGATTACCAATCCTGCCAACACGAGATACAGCGTCTCGCGCAAGATCATCCACGCGATGTTGCTGCCGCGCGCACCGAGCGCCATGCGGATGCCGATCTCATTCGTGCGGCGCGCGACGCCGTGGGCCATCACGCCATACAAACCGATGCACGCGAGAATCAACGCGAGCGCGCCAAAGAAACTGACGAGTTGCGCGATCAAGCGATCCTGGTTCAATGTGTCGTGCATTTGTTCGTCAAACGTCGTGACGCCGAAGATGGGCAGCTTGTCGTCGATCTGATTGATCATCTGCCGCACCTGGTTCGTAAGCGGCGACGGATCCGACAACGTGCGAACATGAATGGTGCACAACTGAGCAGCCCCATCCTGAATCTGGAGTATCGGCCGATAGATCATGGACTCTGGCTTGTCGCGTGGATCGTCTGATTTGATGTCGCCGACTACGCCGACTATCTCGATTGACTTGCCGTTGTCAGTCTCATCGTCAAATGTAAACGTGCGACCGATCGGATTCTGATTCTTGAAGTAGTGTTCCGCGAAAGTTGAGTTGACTACTGCAACGAGCGGAGACGACGCGTTATCGCGCTGTTCGATATCGCGCCCGCGCAGCAACGGAACACCAAGAGTCTCCATGTATTTCGGTCCGGCGAGGATGTCCTGCACGCTCAGATCTTCGTCGGGTTGTGCAGTGTAGCCGGTGACTTTGATACTGCTGGTCCGCCGCGTGCCACTCAATGGCGCATAAGTCGCCATCGAAACGTTGCGGACTTGAGGCAACGAACCCACACGATCGATCACTTGCTGGTAAAGCGCCGCAAGTTCGGTTGGCTTGTAGCCTGCGAGACGCGGATCGATTCCGAGTAGCAGCAGGTTACTGCGATCGAAGCCGAGGTCCTGACCCTGGAGTTTCACAAGGCTGCGCGCGAATAGTCCGGCGCCGGTGAGGAGGACCATCGAGAGTCCCACCTGCATCACGACCATCAGCGATGAAAGATTGAAGCGCAGGAAGCTGCCTCGCATGCGGTTCTTCTCTTTCATCGCCGACGAGAGATTTGTTCGACTGGCTTGCACGGCGGGGACCAGACCAAACAACACTCCGGCAACGATCGAGACACCGAGTGTGAACAGCAACACGCCGACATCAGGGCGCGTGTCGAGCGGCGAACCTTTCGCGACCAGGTTGACGAGCACGGTCACGCCCCACTGCGCCAGCAGCACACCGCATACACCACCGATCGCCGCGAGCAACATGCTCTCCGTGAGTAGTTGGCGAACGATCCGCCAGCGCGTTGCGCCCAGTGCAAGGCGCAGCGAGATCTCTGCCTTGCGCGAGGCCGCGCGTGACAACAGGAGGCTGCCAACATTCGCGCAAGCGATCAGCAGGACCATGCCAACGATTGCCATCAACATCTGTAGCGGTCTCGAATATGCGCGCCGCAGTCCGGAAAGGCCGCCGCTGCCGTCGACGAGCTTGATGTAAGTGTTCTGAATTCCCTTCTGTCGTTCTTCCGTGAGTTTGCTGCCCGCCTGTTCAGTCAAAAACTGCTGCAACGCGAGCGTGATGTTCGCTTGCGCCTGGCGCATGCTCACGCCTGGTTTGAGGCGCGCGATGGGCGTGAGAAAGTAAGCCTGCGTGTTGGTGAGAAACGCACCGCGCAGTTCGATCTGCTCTTGAAACGACAGCGGCAACCAGAAATCCGGCGGACGTCGTACGCGGATGCCGAAGAACTCAGGCGGCGCGACACCGGCAATGGTAAAGTTAATATTATTGATGATGAATCTCTTGCCGACCACATTCGGATCGCTGTTGAGTTTTGTCTCCCAGTAACGATGACTGATGACTGCTGCGGGTTGAGCGTTCGGTTTGTCGTCTTCGGGCGTGAGCACTCGGCCTCGCAACGCACGCACACCCAGTAATGAGAAATAGTTGCCGGTGACCAGGTGTCCTTGCGCTCGCACTGCCGCACTAGCTTGCGAATCAGTTTGTCGCACGCTCAAAGGACTCTCACCGCTGCGCACCGCTACGACGTCCTGAAAGGATTGATTGTGGTCGCGCAAGTATAGGTAAGACGCATACGAGAATCGTTGCCACGCGCCGGTGCGTGGCTCGTCTTCGATTGCCGTTCCCTCGCCGGTGGTGTCGCTGAAGAGCACCAGTTCTTCCGGTTTGTACACCGGCAGCGACTTCAGCATGACCGCGTTAACAAGCGTGAAGATCGCCGTATTGGCGCCGATGCCGAGCGCGAGCGTCAGCACGGCGATGAGCGCAAAACCCTTGCGCTTCAACAACCCTCGAAACCCATAGCGAATGTCTTTGAATAATTGCTCCATGATCTTTAATAAGTCCTGTGGACCAATTGGTCCTATTCGTATCTGAGCGCGACGAGTGGATCGACTTTCGTCGCGCGGCGCGCCGGCAGGTAGCACGCGACAAACGCAGCTACCAGCAAGCACCCCGAAACCACACCGAACGTCAGCAGGTCAGTCGCCCGAACGCCGACGAGCAACTTCTCCATGAAACGCGTCAGCGCCCATGAACCAGCCAGTCCGAGCACCATGCCGAATAGCGCGAGCTTCATGCCGTGCTTCACGACGAGCTTCAACACGTCCGCACTCCGCGCGCCAAGCGCAA
>DATDFT010000333.1:0-9899 GCA_036522475.1 Pyrinomonadaceae bacterium
CAGACGACGCCGATGGCTTCTTCGAGAAGCGCCTTCGCGTCCGCAGACATCGCGGCGCGTGGATGTGATGAATGCGTTTGGGCGAGAGAATTCGCCGAGATTAACAAAACGAGGAGAAAACATTTCACGCAAAGGCGCAAAACCGCAGAGAATCCCCTTTGCGTCTTTGCGTCTTTGCGGGAAGTATTCTTCATCTGTGCCGCCAAACTGCCTTCCGCTTCTCCAGAAACGCTGTCACACCCTCATTCGCGTCTTCAGTCTTCATCAACTCGTGCAGATAAACATTCTCCTGCTCGCTCAACAGGTCGTCGATCGATCTTCCGCGTCCGAGGTCGAGCGACTGTCTCGCAAACGCCAGCGACGTCCCCGAAAGTTCCCTCAACTTCGCCAGGACCTCAAGCAGTTTCGGTTCAAGATGAGCGCCGGACACCACGTGGTTGCACAAACCCAGCCGCCCAGCCTCCATCGCATCGATAATCTCGCCCGTTAAAATCAACTCGCGCGCGCGTTTTTCCCCAATGATGCGCGGCAAAAGCACCGCCGCAACCGGCGGAAAAACCCCCAGTTTTATCTCCGGTTGCCCGAAACGCGAACGATCCGACGCAATCACGATATCGCACGCCGCCACTAGTTCGCATCCGCCGCCGAGTGCTGCCCCGTCAACCACCGCAATCGCCGGTTTGGCCAACTGTTCCAACGACCGGAAGATCGAGTGAAACGCGTCGAGCATCTGGAAGATCGTGTCCTGCACGTGATCTTCGACTGCGACGCCGGCACTGAACGCGCGACAATTCCTGTCAGCATCAAAAACGATCGCCACCAGCTCGCGTTGCGCACACTCGCCGAGCGCCTTTCCGATCTCGCGCATCATCTCGATGTTGAAAACATTCAACGGCGGCCGCGCGAACGTGATTCTCCCAACGCGATCCTCGAGACGAAAGTGGATGTTTTGGTAAGTGCTCATGCAGCTCTCAACCAATCGCGATAGATCTTCTTCTGCACTTCCGTCTGCGTTGTTAGTGGCGCGATCCGGAACGTTCCCTCGCGGCCTGAACCAAGTTTGATCAGCAAGGTGCTCAGATCGTCGAAACGAAAGATTGTCAGGTTGATCAAGTCGCCCGGCTTCTTTTCCGCGAGCCGCGCATTGAAGAAATCTCTCGTGACGCGCACGTTGTCGATCGCTACGATCTGATCGCCGAAGTTCAGCCCCTGCTCGTACGCGGGCGAACCGGCGTAGACGCGCTCCACCATCAATCGATCGCCTGCCTGCGTGAGGTCGGCACCGAAGAAGATTCGATCGCTCGATCGACCAGTAGCGCCCGCAGGAGTTATTTCGAGTCGAAGTCCCGCTGCCGCTAAAGCGGTGTTGTAGTCGAGCTCTTCTTTGCCGCGCACATACCGGTTGAAAAACTCGTCGAGACTCCCACCTGCCATCAACTCACACGCCTTCTGAAAATCCACTGGTCCATAGTTGCGATTCTTCTTGAAGTACTCCGCGTAAAGATAACGCATCACATCGTCCAACGACTTCGCGCCGGCGCTGCGTTGGCGAATCTCGAGATCGAGCAGCAACCCGAGCAGCGCGCCTTTCTCATAGTACGAGACTTGCGAGTTTACCGAGTTCTCATCCTGCCGGTAATACTTGATCCACGAGTCGAAGCTCGACTCTTCCACGCTCTGCACCAAACGTCCCGGCGTGTCCTGCATCGCCTGCATCGCGCGCGCCTGCGCACTCAAAAACTCGTTCTCACTAACCAATCCAGCGCGCCGCAACGCCACGTCAGCGTAGTAATCAGTGATGCCTTCCGCGACCCAGAGCATCTTCGTGTAGTTTTCCTGCGTGTAATCAAATGGTCCGAGCGCGTCGGGCCGAATTCGCTTGACGTTCCAAAGGTGAAAGAACTCGTGCGCTACGAGCGACAGAAAGCCGCGATAGTCGCGTTCGAAAGACTCAGTCGTGTTTGGCGCAGAGGAAGTGGCGCGATCGCCGCTGCTGATGCGGAAACCGAAACGCGGATAGCCTAGCGCCGTTGAATTCAAGTGCTCGAGTCCGCCGCCGCCACGCAGATGAAGTATGAAAGTGTAGTCGTGATATGGAATTTCGCCCATTATCTCGACTTCCGTCTCGACGATCTTCTGCACGTCGCGGCGCATGCGTTCCGGATCGTAGTTTCCTTCACCATCGATCACGATCCGGTGCGCGACACCTTTGACGTTGAAGATCAGTGTCTTGAAGTTGCTGACTTCAAACGGCGAGTCGTAGAGGATGTCGAAGTTCTCGGCGCGAAAAGTGTTCTTCTGGCCCAACACCGCGGGCAGGCCGGTTGCTACTTTCCAAACATCCGGCGCGAGTACGTGTACGGTCGAAGGACTTTGCAGAAAGCCGTCGAGATACATCAGGATGTTCGCGTTGTTCCAGAAGGCGTGACCCGAGTTTAACTCGCTGGTGCGCACCGAGAGTTCGTTTGCGTAGACTCGATACCGCGCGTGCCACTCTCTCGCGCCGTTAGTCGTGATGCGCCAGGTATCTTTATTGGTCTTTTCCCACTTCAACGGCTGACCCGCGGCGTCGGTCGCGGCGAAGTCCTGCACGTGACGCGCAAACTCGCGAACTAAATAAGACCCGGGCGTCCAAACAGGCATGATCAGTTGCTCTTGCTGCGGACCATTCGCGGTGCGTTTGACGGCAACGTCGACTTCGAGCAAGTGCGTGTGCGGCCGCGGCATCGCGACCGTAAACGATATGTCGACTGGTAAGGTTTGCGCCTCTATCAGCAGCGGCAGGACAATCAACAACGCGGCGGCACACACTACTCGGCGTTTGTGCATTTCGAAAAGCGTCTTTCGAGAAGTTGATGACAAGTGCGGTTGAATGTTACTACACTCTGCGGCCCTCTGCGTATCTCTGCGTTTTTATAGGGCTGGCAGAGAGGTGGCCAGGACTTGTTTCTATTTTCTTAGTAAACGGTAAACACCAGGGACAATGAAGCGCTCGCCCCTTATCGTCATCTTTACAACTGTTTTTATCGATCTCGTCGGTTTCGGAATCGTCATTCCGGTGTTGCCGTTCTACGCCGAAGGCACCGCGTTCAACGCGACGCCGCGCATGGTCGGATTGCTCTTTGCTTCGTACTCGATCATGCAGTTGATCTTCTCGCCGGTGCTGGGACGTTTGTCGGATAAATACGGACGGCGACCGGTGTTGCTGCTCTCAATCATCGGAACGGGCATCGGTTTTTTAATTCTTGGATTAGCGAAGACGGTGTTGTTGCTCTTCGTCGGTCGCATACTCGACGGCATCACCGGCGGAAACATCTCAACAGCTCAAGCCTACATCGCCGACATCACGACGAAAGAGAATCGCGCCAAAGGAATGGGAATGATCGGCGCCGCGTTCGGTCTCGGATTTATTTTTGGACCAGCTATCGGCGGCATATTGAGCCAGTGGGGCATTCACGTGCCTTTCTTCTTTGCCGCCTCGCTCTGCTTCGCAAACGCAGTGCTGCTCTACTTCAGGCTGCCGGAAACAGTCACGCCCGATCATCCGGCGAGAAACTCAGCCGCTGGTGGTCGCAGTTGGGGCCAGGTGTTTCTTTCACTGAAGCAACCGCGACTCGCGTCTGTGCTGGTCATCTATTTTTTCTTCATCGTGGCGTTTTCGATCATGACCACGTCGTTTTCGCTCTACACGATGTTTCGCTTTGGATACGACGCGCAACACACCGGTTATCTGTTTGCCTACGTCGGACTGATCGCGGTGATCATTCAGGGCGGATTGATCGGCCGGCTCGTCAAACGTTTTGGTGAACTGCCGCTCGTGATCTTTGGCGCGTTCTGTTTCGCGATCAGTCTGTTTGCCGTGCCGTTTGTTGGACCGGCAGCGGGAGGACTGGCGGGACTGTTGATTGGCGGTGGCGTGTTTTCAATGGGCAACTCACTCGCCACGCCTGCGTTGACGAGTCTGGCTTCCAAGAGTGTCGGGGCGGAACAGCAGGGCGTTATTTTAGGAGTGACGCAATCGACCGCGAGTCTCGCGCGTGCAGTTGGACCATCGCTTGCGGCGTTACTTATCAGCAGCTCGATCGCACATCTCGGCGCCGACGGCCTGCCTCACTTCATGAGCGACCACTCGCTCCGCGTCACCTTCTGGACTGGCGCGGCGATTATGATGATGGCGTTCTTTATCGCGTTCTACTACAAAGTGCAGCCACAAAAAGGCACATAAGGCACACAAAACAAATCTTCCTAAACAGGAAATTCTTTTGTGTGCCTTATGTGCCTTTTTGTGGCTATTTTCCGAATTGCGCGATGGGGCCTTCGGGGTTGATTAGGTCCTTCAAAGTTGAGTACGGCACCAGTACAAACTGCGGCCCGGCTGCATATGGTCCAACCTGGTACGAGTCGAAGTTGATGCCGATGCCTCGTTTCGTGATGGTCCAACTGTTATAGTTCTTCGGCGATGCCGCCGCACCTCTCTCAATCTCTTCGTTGGTTAAACCCTTTTCGTTCGCCTGCTTCTTTAGATCCGCGATGCAGTAGGTTGCAATCGCCTGTATATACTTCGCACCGGGTTTGAAAAGATCACTTAGCTTCAACTGCTTTCCATTTTTCAGATCGTAGTTGAGCACATCCGTGAAAGAGTTTGGATGAGCTGCGCCCTGGTAATAACTGCCCACTTTGAACTCAACACTCATCAGATCGTCCTGCGCAAGTGCTACGTTGTAACTAACAGTCAAGTCGCTGCCCATCGAACCTTCGGGCCGCGGTTCTTCGTCACCCGCCGTCGGCGTAACGTCCTTCTTGAAAGTCGCGACTTTGTTTGTCACTGACGCGCGCGCCACCTGGTTGAACTTCTCGAAATTCGGATTGCTGCCGCCGGTGATTTGCGGATACTGCGCTGCAATCTCGTACATCAGTTTCTTGTTACTCTCTTTGATCTGCTTCGCGGTGATTTCGACGTCTCCGGTGAAACTAATCGGCTCCTCATGAACCGAAAACGCAGTCAACTTGTCGCTGGCTTTTTCACCCGGCGGCTTGGACCAGTTCCCCGCGAGCGTCACGAGGCCGTCCGACTTGTCGATGGTCCAGACGCCTTTGAAGAGCCCGGTTTGCTTGCCTGCCGGGTCAAACTCCTGAAGCGTGAGGTTACCGTCTTTATCGACATTTCCGCGCAGGTTAATGCGCGTGCCGACCTTCTGGTAGAAATAACTTCCGGCAAGCTCGTCGCCCGTGCGCACGAGTTTCATCTGCAAGTCGAGTGAGCTGCCGATCGAGCCTTTGAAGTACTTGGCTTGCGGCGCCGGCGTTTCACCGCCTTGCGAATGGCTCAACTCGGGCGCGGGAGTTAATGACGACGATGGCGCTGTTGGTGGTGGTGTTGCCGTCTTGCGACAGCCGAGTGAAAGAAGCAAACAGGCAACGACCAGGCAGGTACGGGCGGTCATCGCGCGTTATCTTAGCAGACTTTTAGTAGACCGCGCTGCCCGATCTCGGCACGTACTTCAGAAAACGTCAGTTCGCAGAGACGGCCACCCGTGAACAACTCGTCGTTGGTCACGTCGACGAGTGCGAACGCGGGTTTCGGAAACTGGTCCAGTTCTTCGTCAGTCTCAAAACTGACTTCCGCGAGCACGAGGCCAAACAGATCGCCAAGAAACATGTCGACCGAGAACTTGCGGCCCTCGAACTCGAATGGATAACGATTCTTGCGAATCTCGTTGCTGTTGAAGACTGTGGAGAGAACTTCGGCTTCGAGCGCGGTGAGGTAAGTGTTGGTGATGATCGTACGTGAGAGATCTTCGGGGTTGGGCGCGAATTTCTGTGTGAGCTTAACGGTCCACTTGTTCGTGCGCGGCTCACGCACCTTGCGCAAACGCAGGCGCGAGCCCGTCATGTAGTTATCGGTAATCTGTAGATGCGGATCCGCGCGCGTGACCCCCTCGGGCAGATCGCGCAACAAGTATCGTCTCTCACGCTCAATGTGCGCGTACTTGCTCTCAGGAACAATCGTATTCTGATCAGTAAGCTTTGCTACACCCATACACAAAATCAGCCGCAGATAAACGCAGGTTTGCGCGGATCTGCGTTCATCTGCGGCTGAAAAGTTTTCTAGATCTTTCCGGCCTTCATGTCGGCAAGTCGCTTTTCAAAGTTCGTAGTATCGACCTTGTCAGACTTGCCGCGCTGGACGGCTTGATCGCCGAGTGCAACCGCTTCTGCTTTCTTGCCCGCCTTGTACAACGCGTTCGCCTTCGCCGAAAGGTTTTGGAAAGTCTCCTTCACCTTGATGGACTGGTCCAACCACTCCATCCCCTGCTGATCATCAGCCGGGTTGTCATTGTTGAGCAGGTAGTTTCCCGCCTGGAGCGGCGTGCGCCAGTCATCCGCCTTGGCATTGCTAACCGCAGCTTTGAGTTTGCTCAACGTGGTCGTCGGAACATCAACTTTAACAGAGAAAGGAACGTTGACTTTCTCCCAGCGGATGTTCACCTGCGCCGAATCATCCGTAACAGGATCGAAAGTGTATTCGAGCCATTCCTGATTTTCTTTGACCCATTGCGGCTTCACTTTCACGCGCAATGTGTCCTTGGCCGGATCGTAATCAAAACTACCCCACTGATTCGCGGTGCCGTTGAAGACAATCGTCCATTCATCTTTGGTCGGTATGGTGTGCAGGCTGTAACTGCCGGCCGGAAGTTTTTGACCGTTGATCAAAACATCGTCAGTCACAACGAACTGCGTTGCTTCATTAGCGCCGGTGCGCCAGACGTGTCCATACGGAACAATCACCGCGTCCTTGGGTCGCGTGTTTTGGTTGTCGAGCGTGGCTTCACCTTGTGCGGTTTGCCCTGGCAATGGATCGCCCCAGATCTTTCGTCCTTTGACACCCGGACGGCTGTAGGTGATCGTGACGTCGGTGACGCCGATTCTCTGCATGACGCTCGCCTTTTGGCTTGGTCGCGGCAACGTGACTTGCGCGACAGCAGCGACGGCGCAGCTTAAGAAAAACATGACAGCGAAGAAGGAAACAGAACTACGCTTAAGGGAACTCATGATCTTTCTCCTCGTGATGGTGGTTTGGACGAATCATACACCGAATCGCCCGATGAATATAAGACCTATATCATCTATTTGACCTATAATGCTCCCGCTTTCGACCCGCATTTTCTCGGAGGATCCCATTCATGTCTCGCCGTACTGGTGTTTCGTTTGTCCTTGTCTTCTGTTTTTTGGTTTTCGCTCCAAAAATCGGGGCGCAGAACGGCCACGAAGGTCAAACCCGACTGCTTCGCACGCCCACAGTTAGCTCAACTCAGATCGGTTTCGCCTACGCCAACAACATTTGGGTTGTGCCGCGCGCCGGCGGCAGCGCACGACGCCTGACCAGTTTTCAGGGGCAAACAGCAAACCCGCATTTCTCTCCCGACGGAAGATGGATCGCGTTCAGCGGCGAATATGCCGGCAACTTCGATGTCTACATCGTGCCCGCGGACGGCGGCGAGCCGAAGCGATTGACCTGGCATCCGGGCGCTGACATGGTCGAAGGCTGGACGCCCGACGGGAAATCAGTTCTCTTTTCGTCGACTCGCGCCACCTGGACACCGAGCGGCGCGCCGCGCTTCTGGACTGTGCCGGTTGACGGCGGCGTCGAAGAGCCGATGATTCTGCCGCGCGCGTACCAGGGCAAGATCTCGCCTGACGGCACCCACGTCGCTTATCGCATGAACAACTCGTGGGACGAAGAGCGTCGCAACTATCGAGGCGGACAAAATCGTCCGATCTGGATCGTCGATCTCAAGACTTACGATCTCGTCTCGCCGCCGTGGACCGATTCAAAAGACGTCTGCCCGGTTTGGGTCGACGATTCAGTTTTCTTCATCTCCGATCGCGACGGCGTGGCGAACGTCTGGGAGTATCAAACGAAAACGAAGAAGCTCACGCAGATCACGAAGTTCACTGACTTCGACGTGAAGTCGATGGATTCGGGCGCGGGCACCGTCGTGTTCGAACAAGCAGGTTACGTTCACGAGCTCGATCCCAAGAGCGGCAAGGAGAAGATCGTCAACATCGTCGCGACCGGCGACTTCCCGTGGATGATGGCAAACTGGGAAGACGTTTCGAATCGTCTCACCAACATGGCTCTCTCGCCGACCGGCAAACGAGTCGCGGTCGAAGCGCGCGGTGAGATCTTCACGATTCCGGTCGATAAAGGCGACGTTCGCAACCTGACAAACTCGAGTGGCTCAGCCGAACGCGATCCCGCGTGGTCGCCCGATGGCAAGTTTGTTTCGTACTTCAGCGATAAGTCCGGTGAGTACAAACTCGTCATCGAAGCCCAGGATGGACTCACGCCGCCGCGCGAGATCGCGCTTACGAAGCCGACGCATTACTACACGCCGTCGTGGTCGCCGGATTCGAAGAAGCTTCTCTTCACGGACACGAATCTGAAAGTTTGGGTCCTCGACGTCGGTACCGGACAGGCAAAGATTGTCGGTGAGGATCCGTGGATGGTTCCGGCGCGCACGTTGAATCCGGTGTGGAGTCCTGATTCGAAGTGGGTCGCGTATTCGAGTCGCCTGCGTTCGTTGTATCACGCAATCTTCGCGAGCAACGTTGAGACGGGCGAGACGAAGCAGGTAACCGATGGTCTTGCGGACGCGGTTTGGCCCGCCTGGGACGCGAGCGGCAAGTATCTCTGGTTTCTCGCGTCGACTGATTTTGGCTTGCGTTCGCAATGGCTCGACATGACTTCGTACGATCACATACCGACCTTTGGACTCTATTTCGCCGTGCTGCACAAGAGTGATCCCAGCCCGCTGCTGCCGGAGAGTGATGAAGATCGTGGTGTCGGCACCGGAACGCGCAGACTGCAACCCGGTGCATGCCCGGGCGATGCTCCCGGCGGTGACGGGGCCGGCGGTGGCGGTGAAGCTGGTGCTCAACGTGGACCACGTGGTCCAGTCACGGTCCAGATCGATTTTGATGGACTGCAACAGCGAATCATCTCGGTTCCGGGTGTGCCCGAGCGGCCTTATTCGGATCTGCAAGCGGGCCTCGATGGTCAGGTGTTCTTTCTCGAAGCACGGGTCACAGCCGGCGGCGGTGGGGGCGGACAAGGCGGCGGTGGCGGTGAGCTGTGGCGCTATCGCCTCTGCGATCGACGTGCAAACACGTTCGTGAGCAATGTCAACGCGTACGAGATCAGCGCCGATCATCGCAAGCTTGTTTATCGCGCTGCGACTGGCGGCGGCGGTCAGGGCGGTGGTCCATTCGGCGGCGGCGCAAACGCTCCGGCTCCGCAGTTGTTTCTCGTCGATGCCGATCGAACACCGCCTCAACCCGGCGCCGGCCGTTTGAACTACACCTTGCGCATGTACCTGGATCCGCGGGAAGAGTTCAAACAGATCTTCAACGAAGGCTGGCGCAACCAGCGCGACTATCTCTACGTGCCAAACATGCACGGAGCCGACTGGCCCAAGATGCGAGAGATGTACGGGCAGTTGCTGCCGTACGTGATGCACCGCGCCGATCTCAACTACCTGCTCGACATGATGGGCGCTGAGATTGCCATCGGACACT
This sequence comes from Pyrinomonadaceae bacterium, assembly GCA_036522475.1. Classification (GTDB taxonomy): domain Bacteria; phylum Acidobacteriota; class Blastocatellia; order Pyrinomonadales; family Pyrinomonadaceae; genus PSRF01. The sequence continues at coordinate 9,580 of DATDFT010000333.1, forward strand.
CGTACGTTCGTGGCGGCGACATGCCGAGCGTGCCGCAACCCGTCGGCGGCCTGCTCGGTGCGGATTTCGCGATCGAAAACGGTCGCTACAAAGTGACGCGCATTTACGATAACGAGAGTTGGAACCCGGATCTGCGTTCACCACTCGCAACACCCGGCGCGAACGTCAACACCGGCGACTACATTCTCGCGATCAACGGCGTCGAGCTGAGAGCGCCCGATAACATCTATCGACTACACGATGGCACTGCGAATCGGCAAACAACGCTGACTGTAAGCAGCACGCCAACGATGGAAGGCGCGCGCACGGTCACGGTCGTG
>DATDFT010000334.1:0-2512 GCA_036522475.1 Pyrinomonadaceae bacterium
GCGATGTGTGATGAGGGTTCCTTTGGGCCGTCCGGTCGAACCTGAGGTGTAGATGACATAAGCCAGATTCTCCGCAGCCACTCGAACAGCAAGATTCTCTGTCGACTGCTGCGCTATCTGTTCCCACTCACTGTCCAAACAGATCGGCTGACCCCAGTAGGTCGGCAACGTCTCGAGTCTCGCCTGCGTGCAAAGCAGCAGCGGGACTTGCGCATCTTCGAGCATGAAAGCCATGCGTTCCTGCGGCGCGTTCAAGTCGAGCGGCACATACGCTCCACCAGCCTTGAGCACTCCCAACACTCCGACCACCATCTCGATACTGCGCTCGAGCAGAATACCGACTCGCACCTCTGGTCCAACTCCCATGCTGACCAAGTGATGGGCTAGCTGGTTCGCTCTCTGGTTCAACTCGCCATAACTGATCGCCTGTTCACCACACACGACTGCCATCGCCTCTGGCGATTGCTCTGCCTGCCGCTCGAACATCTGCACAGTCAGCGGCATGTTCGAGTAATCTTCATCCGTGTTGTTCCACACGAACAACAACTTGTCTTGTTCTTTGGGAGAGAGCAGAGACAGCGATTCATACGCGTTCTTCGGGTTCGCGACCATCGCCTCGAGAGCTCTTGAATAATACGCCCCGAGTGCTTCCATTTGGTCGATGCTCAAAACAGCGGGGTGATAGTTCAGATTCAGGCGCACATGTTGCGTTGATGACAAAGCCAGTGAGAAGTGCGCCGTCATCGCGAAGTTCGTCTCTTCATAACCGTTGTATTCGAGAAGCTGCACGTCCTTCACATCTTTCAGGCTGTCGTAGACGTGATAATGCATGAAATTGAAAATGGTCTCGAATAGCGGCTGACCGCCAACGGATCTTTGCAACTCAGCCATCGGATAACGTCGAAACGGCAGTGAGTCACGTTCCGACTCAAACGCCTGCTGAATCAAGTCGCTCCACGTTCCGGGTCTTAAATGTACGCGGAAGGGCAGCGTGTTCAGGAAAAGTCCCAATACTCGATCGCCATCGGTCTCTTCCGGTCGACCGTTAGACGTGATGCCCGTGACGACGTCCGTCGTGCCGCTGATCAAACTCATGACTTTGAGATGAGCGGCCAACAGCACGCTCTTGATCGGCACGTTCATCGACCGCGCCAGGTTCTTCAACTCGACGGACAACTCCTGCGAGATTGATACCGGGAAGTTCTGCACGCGTTCGACAGTTTGCGCACCCTGCTTCGCGGACTTGCGCGGCAACATCGTCGGCACGATGCCGTCAAGCTGTTGCTCCCAGTACTGCTGAGACGCGGGCGCTGTCAGTGCGGCTTGCTCCAGAGCAACGAAATCTCGGTATGACACCGCTAACGGTTCAGTGGGCGCGTCGCTATCTTCAAGAAGCGCCAGATAGATCTGAAACAGTTCTGTCAATAACGCCGCGACGCTCCAGCCATCGAGGATCGCATGATGGAAACTCAAGGTGAACTGGAATGACTGATCGGTGCGGAGATGAATCTGGAACCGTAAAAGCGGAGTGCGCGTCCAAACAAAATGCTGCCTCTTGTCGGACTTGTACCAATCCTTAAGAAATTCTTCCTGCTCGGTTAGCGAGAGGTGGCGGATGTCGTCGATTTCGATGGGCACCTCGGCGGTTTGATGAACGAGTTGCAGCGGTTGACTGAAGTTACTCATGTCAAACGAGGTGCGGAGTAACGGATGTCGTTCGACCACTCGCTGGACGGCCTTCGCCAACACTTCCATATCGAGAGGCACTTGCAGATGAAAGCTGTGGACGTCGTGGAAAATGTCCGATTCAGGACTCAGCTCGCTGTGAAAGATCATTCCCGCCTGGAGTTGAGCCAGTGGATAAGCATCAACGATGTCTTCGGGCAGCTTCAGCCGATCCGCGTCGGAAATCAGCCCAAAGGATTCGACTTGTGCAACGGGATTTTCGGCAGTGTCGGCAACCTGGACCAGCTTGCGGATGGTCGGGTACTGAAAGAGTTGTTCGTGAGTGATATTCAACCCGCGCTTTTTAGCCTTGGCTCGCACCCTGATGCTGCGCATGGAGTCGCCACCGAGATTGAAGAAGTTGTCGTTCATGCCGACCTGGTCAACGCCCAGCTCTTCACTCCAAATCTGCGCTAAGAGTTCTTCATTCAACGTGCGGGCGGGCACAAATGGCTCGTTCAGATCGGCGCGTGTGTTTTCCGGCGCAGGCAGGGCTTTGCGATCGACTTTGCCGTTGCGCGTCAGCGGCATCTCTTCCAGCCGCACGAACACCGCCGGCACCATGTACTCCGGCAACCGTAGCTGCAACTGCTCGCGCATCTCGCTGCTCTTGAACTCGCCGTCACTTACTACATACGCCACTAAGCGTTTGCCACCCGCCTCGTCATCGCGCTGCACCACCACCGCCTCGCGCACCCCCGCCTGTTCCCCAATCACCGCCTCGATCTCGCCCAACTCCACGCGATAACCACGCACCTTCACCTGTTCGTCAACTCGTCCTACATAC
>DATDFT010000335.1:0-6466 GCA_036522475.1 Pyrinomonadaceae bacterium
GCGGCGCGGCTTGGGCGCCGTCAATCAAAACGGGGACGCCGTACTTGTGCGCCTGCGCGATCATCTCCTTGACCGGATTGATCGTGCCGAGCGCGTTGGAGACGTGCAGCACCGCAACCAGCTTCGTGCGCTCGTTCAACAGACCATCGTACTCATCGAGCAGCAACTCGCCGGCGTCGTTCATCGGAATCACGCGCAGGCGCGCGCCCTTCTCTTCGCAAAGCATCTGCCACGGAACGATGTTGGCGTGATGTTCCATCGCCGAGATGATGATCTCGTCGCCCGCCCCGATGAACTTGCGGCCGTAGCCATGCATCACGAGGTTGATGCCTTCAGTGGCGCCGCGCACGAAGATACATTCGCGCACGTCACGCGCGTTGATGAAGCGCTTCACCTTTTCGCGCGCGCCTTCGTAAGCGGTGGTTGCTTTCTGGCTGAGGTAGTGAACGCCGCGATGAATGTTCGAATGCTCTTGTTCGAGGTAGATGCTGCCGCGATCGATGACCACTTGCGGCACTTGCGAGGAGGCGGAGTTGTCGAGATAAACGAGCGGCTTGCCGTTCACAGTTTGTTGCAGGACCGGGAAGTCAGCGCGAATGCGTTCGACGTCCCAGGCAACAACCGGTTCCAGTGTTGAGATTCCAGTATTCACAAGTCAAAACCAATCTCCCGCAAAGGCACAAAGACGCAAAGAAAAACCAGGGAAAAGACTTTGCGTCTTTGCGCCTTTGCGGGAAAATTCCCTTCCGTCACTAAGCCTCCAGGCTCGTGTGTAACTGCCGCAACACAATCGCATCCAGCTCGGCCCTGATCGACTCGAGCTTGATCTTCGCAATCACTTCTTCCGCGAAACCGTAGGTCAACAAGCTGCGACCCAACTCAGGACCAATCCCGCGCGTCTCCAAATAAAACAGCTCTTCCGGCTCGATCTGGCCCACTGCCGCGCCGTGCGCGCACTTCACGTCGTCCGCATAAATCTCGAGTTGCGGCTTCGTATCAACGTGTGCCCTCTCCGACAACAGCAGGTTCTTGTTCGTCTGTATGGCGTCGGTCTTCTGCGCGCCCTCGCGCACGAATATTTTGCCGTTGAACACGGCACGCGCGTTGCCGTCGAGAATTCCCTTGTACAACTGGTGACTGGTGCAATGGGGCTGCTTGTGATCGATCACTGAATGCGTGTCGGTGTGCTGAAACGAATCAACCATGTACAGACCATCGACAGAGGTTTCCGCGCCTTCATGGTCCATTACCACGGAAACATCGTGCCGCGACAATTGCGCACCAAGATTGATCGACGTCGTCTCGTAACGGCTCGCACGACCAAGCTCGGCTGACGTTGTCGAAACGTGAAAAGCCTTCTTGCTGTCGCGCTGTAACCGGTAATGCCCCAGGTGCGCTCCATCTTTAAGCACGATCTCTGCGACCGCGTTCGTGAAATAACGCTCCTCGCCGCCCGCCACAAAATTCTCAATCAGCATTGCGGAACTGTTTTCCTCCGCAACGACGAGCACGCGCGGGAAAGTAGCGCTGTTCGCAGTTCCACCGATGAACGTTATCTGCACCGGCTTTTCGAGCTTCACGTTCTTCGGAATCCAAACAAAAACTCCCGATTGCAGAAACGCCGTGTTCAGCGCAGCCAAGCCGTTGTTGTGATAGCCCGCGTTGCGCGCGAGGTACTTGCGAATGATCTTGTTGTATCGCGCATCAGAAACAGCACTGAATAGATCCGTCGCAACGATATCTCCGAGCGCGCTCGTTTCCGACAAGTCTTCGCGAAGGAAACCATCTACAACTACGAGATGAGCGCCGCGAGTTTCCGGATATGCGAAACGACTCCCGTCGCCAACGTCGAAATGCTGCGCGTTGGTTGCCGGTACAAAACTCTCCTTCGCGAGCGTCGCAAGATTCGTGTACTTCCACTCTTCTTCTCTGACCGAAGGAAAACCCAACTGCTCGAAACGATCGATCGCACTGTTGCGCACGAGCTCGAGCCACGGCGCTGCCGGCGAAAGCTCACGCACTTCGCGAAACGCCGCCTGATAACTGTTTTCTGACTTAACGAGTTCGGTAACCATCACTGCGCCGGCGCGACCGCTCCTTTTCCGCTGTCTGCTGTCTTGATCCAGTCGTAGCCCTTTGATTCGAGCTCCAGCGCCAGCTCTTTGCCGCCTTCGCGCGCGATGCGTCCGCTCGCGAGCACGTGTACAAAATCCGGCACGATGTAATTCAGCAGTCGCTGGTAGTGTGTGACTACGATGATCGCGTTGTTCGGCGTCAGCAGTTGATTGACTCCGTTCGCAACGATGCGCAGCGCGTCGATATCGAGACCTGAGTCGGTTTCGTCGAGCACCGCGAGCTTCGGTTCGAGCACTGCCATTTGCAGGATTTCGTTGCGCTTCTTTTCGCCACCGGAAAAACCTTCGTTGACGGAACGACTCATCAAAGTCGCATCCATCTCTACAACCTTCGCGCGCTCCTTCAAAAGATCCTTGAACTCGAGCGGGTCGAGTTCTTCTTCACCGAGATGCTTGCGTTTCTCGTTGTACGCCAAACGAAGGAACTGTGCGTTCGAAACACCCGGCACTTCGATCGGATACTGAAACGCCATGAACACGCCCTCGCGCGCGCGCTGGTCAGGCGACATTTCCAGCAGGTTGCGTCCCTCGTAAAGGATCTCGCCCGCAGTCACTTCATATTGCGGATGTCCGGCCAGCACCTTGGCGAGCGTGGACTTTCCGGAACCGTTCGGCCCCATGATGGCGTGAATCTCGCCTTTGTTAACTGTCAGGTTGATGCCTTTGAGAATTTCCTTGCCATCAATCCCCGCGTGTAAATTTCTGATCTCTAACATTCGATTAACCTACGCTGCCTTCAAGCTTCAGGCCCAACAATCTCTGGGCTTCGACCGCAAACTCCATCGGCAACTGCAGGAACACATCCTTGCAGAAGCCATTGATAATCAACGACACGGCGTCTTCCTGAGAGATGCCGCGTTGCTGCAAATAGAAAAGTTGTTCTTCACTGATTTTCGACGTCGACGCTTCGTGCTCGACACTCGAGCTGTTGTTCATCACTTCGATATACGGGAACGTGTTCGCGCCGCAGGTTGAACCAATCAACATCGAGTCGCACTGCGTGTAGTTGCGGGCGCCTTCGGCCTTTGGCATCACTTTCACGAGCCCGCGATAGCTGTTGTTTGACTTACCAGCAGCGATGCCCTTCGAGATGATCGTCGAGCGGGTGTTCTTGCCGAGGTGAATCATCTTCGTGCCGGTGTCGGCCTGTTGCGCGTGATTCGTCAACGCGACGGAGTAGAACTCGCCGATCGAATTGTCGCCGGCGAGAATGCACGACGGATATTTCCACGTAATCGCCGAACCGGTTTCGACCTGCGTCCACGAAATCTTCGAATTCTTACCCGCGCACTTGCCGCGCTTCGTGACGAAGTTGTAGATACCGCCGCGACCTTCTTCATCGCCCGCATACCAGTTCTGCACGGTTGAATATTTGATCTGAGCGTCGTCAAGTGCGACCAGTTCGACTACGGCCGCGTGAAGCTGGTTGCGATCGAACTTCGGCGCCGTACAACCTTCGAGATACGAAACGTACGAACCTTCTTCGGCGACAATCAAGGTTCGTTCAAACTGCCCTGACTCCGCGTTGTTGATGCGGAAGTAAGTCGATAGCTCCATCGGGCAGCGGACGCCTTTCGGAATGAAACAGAAACTGCCATCCGAGAAGACCGCGCTGTTCAACGCCGCGAAGAAGTTGTCGTTGGTCGGCACTACGGAGCCGAGATATTTCTTGACGAGCTCGGGATAGTCTCTGATCGCTTCGGTGAAGGAACAGAAGATCACGCCGACTTTCTTCAGTTTCTCTTTGTATGTCGTCGCCACCGAGACTGAATCGAACACAGCGTCAACCGCGACCCCGGCCAACTGCTTTTGCTCGTTCAACGGAATGCCGAGTTTCTCAAACGTGCGCAGCAGTTCCGGATCGACTTCGTCGAGACTCTGCTTCGTCACCTTCTGCTTGGGCGCGCTGTAGTAGATGATGTGCTGGTAATCGATCGACGGATAGACGAGGTTGGGCCAATGCTTCGGCTCCGTCATCGTCAGCCAGTGTCGATACGCTTTGAGCCGAAACTCGAGCATCCACTCGGGCTCGTTCTTCTTCTCGACGATGAGCCGAATGGTATCTTCGCTTAAGCCGCGTGGAATTACATCCGACTCAATATCGGTTACGAATCCGTATTTATATTCCTGCTTCGCTAAAAGTTCTGCTGTACTCATCCCTACCTTCTTAAACTCGATTATCTCTCGGCTTGATACCCTGAATCTGGTGCAACGCTGCGTCGACGTTGGCTTCCGTTCCCAACAACTGAGAAAGCGTGATCTCGGCGAGAGCGTTGTCCACGATCTGGTGCAGCTCGACGATCACCGGCCGGATACCGCAGTCTCCTGTGTGGACACACGCATCGAGAACGCCTGCGTAACTCTTGCAGTGCGATTCGGCGGGTTCGCCTTCGAGGACGCGAATCACCTGGTTCAAGTGAATCTCGGACGCGGGTCGCATGAGCGAGTAACCGCCTTTGATTCCGCGGGTCGACTGCACCAGCCCCGCCTTGGTCAAAATCCACATCAACTTGCCGGCGTTCGCGATCGAGATGCCTTCGAGGCGCGCGAGCTGCGCGAGGGTCAACGAGTCGCCCATGACTTCCGCACGGGCGAGCTGCAACAGGCAACGCAGGCCGTATTCCTCTTGAGCTGAGATCTTCATCTAAAGTATTAACCACAAGCATGTTAAGCTAATCCTTACTTTTAAGTCAAGATTAGCCGCAGATCTGCGCGGATGAACGCGGATCAGAAATTACAGCTTGAATTCGAAGTCGATGTAGCCTGCGATACGAGCGGGTTTGTTATTGAAGACTGACGGCGGGAAAGTCCAATTCTTTGCTGCGGCTTCGGCTGCGGCGCGTAGCATCGTCGGGCCTTCCGAGTTTGTGATCCAGACTTTGCCATTCTCATCCACGATCGCAAACACGCGAACGGTTCCCACGACGTTGTGGCTTTTTGCCATCGACGGGTAACTCGGAGAGACGCGCTTCGTTTCACGACCACTCAGCGAGCCGGCGCTAACGAGTTGCGGCTCAGCCGTGGTTGTAGCTGCTGGTGCCGGAGCTGGCGTTGTTGGTGTGGGCGCCGGCGTTGGATCCGGTTTTGCCGTAAACGGGTTGGGAAGCTTGTTGGTGACTGCATCAAGAGCCTGGGAACGGCCGAGGGCGATCGTCTGGAACGGGGAAGAGGCCATCTTCTCTCTCGCCGTTAGGTACTCAGTCTGCCACTTCGCACGATCTTCATCGTTCTTAGCGATCTGCAGTCGCGTGCCAAGCACGTCTTCCATTAAAGCGAGTGAATCGTAAGCGCGGCCCGCTTCTTTCGAGATCTCCTGAGCCTGGGCAAATATCCGTTCGAGCAGTCCTCGGACACGCTCCAGATCGGTGTTTGCTTCGGCGGGAAGGTTCGTATCATTCGGGTTGATTCCGTAACTGCGATAACGTGCGAGGTGCGAGCGAATGCCGTTTACAGTCTGGCCGGCGGCGGCAAAGTAGGTGCGAATCGACTCGTCTTTTTCGGTCCCGCGCGCCTTGAAAGTCTCTTCGAGCAACGCCTGCGTCCGGCCGTAGTTTCCATCCTCGAGATAGATCCCGAGTAGCATCAAGGTTGCGCCATTGCGCAGCGTGGTATCGTTAACCGAGGCGCGAACGTTTTCCAACTCGACGGCGGCAGCCTGGAGTTGATGGACTGCGGCCAGGGCACGGGCGCGTTCGATCTTTTGTAGTACGGGATTCGGCGCAGACGCGTCTTCGCTGAAGCCGGTCGCCTGACCCAGCACGATGGTGGCTGAGCTTAGGAGGAGTAGTGTCGGGAGTAATGCATGGATGTAGCTGCGAAAAAACGACTTCAAATGTTCGACTCTCCCTGAAATACAAAAGCGAGCGTAATGCTCGCTTTAAGGTTGGTATCAATTTGTCGATGCCATTATGGCCGGATCAGGGCGAATGAGGCAAGCTGGGGGCAAATCTAAGTAGTGCTGGTCAGTTTTGAGCGCGCATTTCAGCTTGTAAGAAACTTAGATACAAATAATTCGTGATTCAGTTAAGACTCACGGCGCGGCGGTGGTGCCGAGGCTTTTGATGATGCGGTCGCGGAAGGTGCGGGCGTCGCGTTTGATGGCTGCTTCGTCAAGAGTTAAAAGCCGACGGTTGCGCATGACGATGCGACCGTTGATGACGACTGATTCGACGTCGGCGGCTTTGGTCGCATAGACGAGGTCGGAGTAGACGTTGTACAGCGGGATCTGGTTCAGAGTGTCGCGGTCGATGACCAGCAGGTCCGCGCGCTTGCCGGTTTCGAGCGACCCGATTTCTTTCTCCAGGTGCAAAGCCTGGGCGCCGCGAATCGTG
>DATDFT010000336.1:0-3334 GCA_036522475.1 Pyrinomonadaceae bacterium
GCGAGTTGTGATGCGTCTGCGGCTAAATCTCCAACAAAAAATTCTGCTCCTCGTGGCTGGTTCGATGTCGCTGATTCTGATCGCGTCGTCTTACCTTCATAGCGGCAGGATCCGTTCGCTGATCGAAAAGGACCACTACGAAAACGCGGTCGGCCAGAGCAACGCGCTCGGCAATCGCATCGCGCAGTACGACTACTTCTCGAATCTCGAAGATCTCCAGCAGGAGATGCAGGTCGTCGTCAGCTCGCGGCCCGATTTCAGACAGATCGACGTCTACGAAAATCAGCCGACTGTTCCGCGACTCATTGCTACGACCGCCACCGGAACCAGCGATCTGCTGACGGCGTGGGACGGGTCAACCGAGGCGGCTTCAACTCAGATCACTCGCAACAATCGTGAGTACTGGTTGATTACCACTCCGATCAGCAATGGCCAGCATAGTGGCTTCATCAAGGCGCTGGTGCTCAAAGGTCATAATCGCGGGTTGGTCAATAGTCTTCATCGCGAGTACAACTTCGTGCTGACGGGCGCCGTGATCGCGTCCGTGCTCCTGCTGTATCTCCTCTTCGTCTACTTCTTTCGCAAACCAGTGAAAGACATCGTCCAAACGATGGTCCATGCTCGCAAGGGTGATCTTTCCGCTCGAGTTCACGTGCACAGAGACGACGAGTTGGGCGAGATTGCGGGTGGCTTCAATCAAATGATGGACGACATCGCGTCCAGATCTCGAGAGCGCGAAGAGTTGATGCGACAGATTGCGAGTTTGAATAACGAGCTCGTGAAGAAGGTTCACCTCGCGACCAGCGAGTTGCGCGCCGCGAATGGAAATTTGATTCGCACGCAGCAACGTTTGTCGCATGCGGAACGTCTGGCCGCGATTGGCCAGGTGACTGCTTCGCTCGCACATGAGATCGGAACACCGTTGAATGCGATCAACGGGCACCTCCAATTGCTTGCTCGTAATCATCCGAGTTGCGGCGACACGCAACGACGATTGAAGATCATCGACGCGCAACTCAGTGCGATCGTGCAAACAGTGAAGAGCCTGCTCGAACGAACACATCGGCGTCCAATACATCCGCAACCGACAGATATCAACCTCATCGTCGAGGAGTTATTACTGCTGGTTGCGCCGATCTTCGAGTCGCACAACATTCGCATATCGCAGCAGCTTGACGATGGATTGCCCTGGGTGCTTGCGGACCGCGAGAGTTTGCACCAGGTGTTTCTCAATCTCGTGAACAACAGCCTCGAAGCGATGCCTGAGGGTGGTGAGATGAAGTTTGTTACCAACTACCTCCCGGAGGCGAACCTGATTGAAGTGCGATTTATCGACTCCGGTACCGGTATCTGCGACGACGCGAAGAGTCATTTATTCGAGCCGATGTGGACCACAAAGAAAACCGGCAGCGGCCTCGGCCTTGCAATTGCGCGAGAGATCGTTGTCGAACACGGCGGGAAGATCGAGTCTGTTGAAGTTGAGATCGGCGCTGCGTTCCGCGTCGTGTTGCCGGTGGTTGATGCGAAGTTTGTCGCGCCCGGATTTGCTGAGGTGAGGTTTGATGCCGCGTAAGATCCCGCAGATTCTGACTGTTGACGACGATGCGGTCACGTGTGAACTGCTCTGCGAAGTCTTTGCTCGTGAGGGTTTCGGCGCCACGTTCGCAAACAGCGGCGAGGCAGCACTCGCGGAAGTGGCGCGGCAGTGTCCGGACCTGTTGCTCAGCGATATTCGCATGAAGACGAGGCTCGACGGTCTGTCGCTGCTGGAGATTGTGCGGCGTGAGTATCCGTCCGTTCCGGTCGTGCTGATGACTGCATTTGGTTCGATCGAAACGGCGGTGCGAGCAGTCAAAGAAGGCGCGTTTGATTACATCAGCAAGCCGTTCAACATCGACGAGTTGGTCGCGATTGTACGGCGTGCACTCGCAAACGGAACGGGCAAGCAAGTGGCATCGGATCTCGATGAGGAAGAGCGCAGTTCGGGACTGATTGGACGCACGCCGGCGATGCTGGAGATCTACAAGATGATCGCGCGCGTTTCCGACTCGCGCGCCGCAGTTCTGATCACCGGCGAGTCCGGAACGGGCAAGGAGTTGGTGGCGCGTGCCATTCACAATCATGGCGCACGAGCAGCCGAACGATTTGTTGCCGTGAATTGCGGCGCGCTTACTGAGACCTTGCTCGAGTCGGAATTGTTTGGACACGTCAAGGGATCGTTCACCGGCGCGATCGCAAATAAGCGCGGGATCTTTGAACAGGCGGGCGAGGGCACTGTGTTTCTCGACGAAATCAGCGAGACGAGTGCTGCGTTGCAGGTGAAGTTGCTGCGTGTTTTGCAGGAGCGCGAGGTGGTTCCGGTTGGCGGCACTGAGCCGATCAAAGTCGGAGCGCGCGTGATTGCTGCGAGTAATTCCGATCTCGAGAAGCTGGCGACTGCCGGAGCTTTTCGCGGCGACTTACTTTATCGTCTGAACGTGATTCAACTGCACCTGCCGCCGTTGCGACTGCGCCGCGAAGACATTCCACTGCTCGTCGCACACTTTGTGCGCAAGCACGCGCCTGGTCCAACAGCAGCGAATGGTCCGGATCAGAAGACCATGCACTCCCTCACGGCGTATTCGTGGCCCGGCAATGTGCGTGAGCTGGAGAACGTCATCGAGCGCGCGATCACGTTGAACCAGGGTGGTGTGATTACGATCGACGATCTGCCGCCGCGCATTCGTCTGCAACCGTCACCTGAAACGCCGTCGCTTTCGACTGACGATCTCGAAGTACTGTTTTCAGGTTTGCCAAATCTCGACGAGATCGAGCGCCGTTACATCCTCCACGTCCTCGAAGCGACGGGCAACAACCGCAAGCGCACCGCGGAGATCCTCGGCATCAACCGCAAAACCCTCTACCGCATGGCCGCGCGCTTCGCAATCGAATTCAGCCAAATACGAGAACTCGAGCCCACGCCCGACCTGCGGTGAATGAACACCATCAATATCTTTTCTATCAAAGAGCACCAAAGGCGCGACTCTTAGCACTAAAGGCGCGACTCTTAGCACCGAAGGCGCGGTTCTTAGCGCCAAAGGCGCGACTCTTAGCACCGAAGGCGCGGTTCTTAGCACCGAAGGCGCGACTCTTAGCACCGAAGGCGAGGTTCTTAGCGCCAAGGCGCGACTCTTAGCACCGAAGGCGCGGTTCTTAGCGCCAAGGCGCGACTCTTAGCACCGAAGGCGCGGTTCTTAGCGCCAAAGGCGCGGAATATGATAGCCAGGGGCAAGCGCGAAGCGCGTCGCCCCTGGATAAGTGTCAAAGAAAAAGGGGCAGCCCTGAAAGGGCGTAA
>DATDFT010000337.1:0-5904 GCA_036522475.1 Pyrinomonadaceae bacterium
GACGCAGGGCGTCGCGCCGCGCGTCGTTGTTGCAAACGCTCCGGCGCCTGTTCCGAAACTACCTGCAAGTTGAACAACGATCGAATCGTCGTTGTATCGATACGATCGAGCATCTCCTGAAACAGGTCAAAACTCTGTTTCTTGTACTCAACGAGCGGATCCTTTTGACCGTAACCAACCAGCCCGATGCCCTGCTTCAGGTGGTCCAGTGACAGCAGGTGGTCCTTCCACTGCGCATCGATGATGTTGAGCATGATGATGCGCTCGTAGGTGCGCATCGCTTCCGGCCCGATCTGATCTTCCTTCTTTTCGTATTTAACTTTTAGCCGTTCCCAGATCGCGTCGACCACTTCCTGCGACGTCATGTTGGGAATGTCGATGTGCTCGCTGTCTACGTCGAAGTCGTAAATAGTCTTGATCTGGATGGTGTAGTTATCAACGTCCCAGTCATCCGGCGACACATCCGGATTGAGATATTGCCGCGTGATGTCCGATAAAAGATCGTAAGCAACACCCGCACTCGGCGGATCACCCATCAGGTAATCGCGTTGATCAGGTTCTTCCATCAACTGGCGGCGCAAACCATAGATCGTCTCACGCTGCCTGTTCATTACGTCGTCGTATTCAAGCAGGTGTTTGCGAGCTTCGAAGTTTCGCCCTTCAACTGACTTCTGCGCGGCGGCGATTCGCTTCGAAACCATCTTCGATTCAATCGCGACTCCTTTTTCCATGCCGAGCCGCTGCATCAATGCTTTGACCTTGTCGCCCGCAAAGATGCGCATCAGATCGTCTTCGAGCGACAGGAAGAATCTCGACGAGCCGGGGTCACCCTGACGACCGGCACGTCCGCGAAGCTGATTGTCGATGCGGCGCGACTCGTGACGCTCCGTGCCGAGGATGTGCAGACCGCCAAGCTCGACAACTTCCTTGTGCTCTTCTTCAACAATCGTCTTTGCCTGGGCGTAAGCGACGCGCCACTGCTCGTCCGTGGCCTCATCAGGATCGACTTCATCCTTCTTCAAAAACTCACGCGCCATGAAATCGGGATTGCCGCCGAGAAGAATGTCGGTACCACGACCCGCCATGTTGGTTGCGATGGTCACTGAGCCCTTTCGGCCGGCCTGCGCCACGATTTCCGCTTCACGCTCGTGATACTTCGCGTTAAGCACGTTGTGCGGCACTTTCTCTTTCATCAGCCGCCGCGAAATCAACTCGGAATTCTCTACTGAAACCGTACCCACGAGCGCCGGCTGGCCTTTTTCGTAGCACTCCTTGATCTCATCGATCACTGCGTCCCACTTCTCCGGCAACGTGCGATAGATCACGTCCGGAAAATCGGTGCGAATCATCGGCATATGCGTCGGAATAACGATCACGTCGAGTTTGTAGGTCGAAGCAAACTCCGCCGCTTCCGTTTCGGCGGTACCAGTCATGCCTGACAGTTTTTCGTAAAGCCGGAAATAGTTCTGGAGGGTGATGGTGGCGAGCGTCTGGTTTTCCTTCTCGATCTCAACGCCCTCTTTGGCTTCAACCGCCTGGTGCAATCCGTCAGACCAACGACGACCTTTCATCAAACGGCCGGTGAAGTCGTCGACGATGATCACTTCGCCGTCCTGGACCACGTACTGATGGTCCAACTTGTAAAGCGTGTGCGCTTTCAAAGCCTGCTCGACGCAGTGGAGCAACTCCATGTTCCCGGGATCGTAAAGATTTCCGACACCCAGCAGCCGCTCAGCTTTATCTACGCCTTCTTCCGTGAGCACTGCCGTATGCGCTTTTTCATCGACAACGTAGTCGCCGGTCTTCTTACCGTCGATGTCTTCACCTTTTTTCAGATGAGGAATGATCGCGTCGGCATTTTTGTACTTGTCAGTGGCTTCGTCCGACGGACCGGAAATGATCAACGGCGTACGAGCCTCATCGATCAAAATCGAATCGACCTCGTCGACGATCGCGAAGTAGTGACCACGCTGCACGCACGTGGCGAGGTCAAACTTCATGTTGTCGCGCAGGTAATCGAAACCAAACTCGTTGTTAGTTCCGTAAGTGATATCGGCGGCGTAGGCAGCCTGGCGCTCGAAGTCGTCCATGTCGTTTTGGATACAGCCGACTTCGAGACCGAGGAAGCGGTGGATCTGGCCCATCCACTCCGCGTCGCGCGATGCGAGATAGTCGTTGACGGTAATGACGTGAACGCCGCCGCGACCCGTGAGCGCGTTCAAGTAAGCAGGCAAAGTTGCGACGAGCGTTTTACCTTCACCGGTGCGCATCTCCGCGATTTTGCCCTGGTGCAGCACGACGCCGCCAATCATCTGCACGTCGAAATGACGCATGCCGGTCGTGCGTATACTCGCCTCGCGAACGACTGCAAAAGCCTCGGCCAAAATCTCGTCGAGCGCGGTCCGCTCGCGACGCTTGCGCTCTTCCTTATCCGTCGTGTCACCGACAATGCGTTGCACGCGCTCTTTGAATTCGGCAGTCTTCGCGCGTAGCTGATCGTCGGTCAAGGCCTTTATCGACGATTCGAGCGAGTTGATCTCCTGGACCATCGGCGCGATCGATTTCAGAAAGCGCTGGTTGCTGCTGCCGAAAACTTTAGTAAGAAATTTATCGAAACTCATATTTGATAAGTAGCTCCACGCAAAAGTCAGTTTTAATTTTAATTTCTAAGAATGTTTCCCGCAAAGGCGCAAAGACGGAAAGAAAACCTCACGCGCCTGGCTCCAGTTGTTTTTTGATCATGTCAACGACGCTCTGTCGCGACATCGAGAAGTTAACTACCACCCGTTTACCGTCGGGCGCCGCATTCGTATTCTTCATCAACACTTCTTCATCTTTGCCGGCTCGCGATCCGGCGCCGAAGAAGAGAAGATTGTTGAGTGTTTTCGCGACCGTCTCGGCCCGTTGCGGCGATGACGTCTCCGACTCGACCGATGCCAGCACTTCTTTCTCGCCCTGCTTAACCGTGATCTTAACGTTCGCACCCGGATTGTCATTGCTGATTGGCTTCAAATAAATTAAGAAACCGCTATCGTTAATCGCCTCCACCATTCTTCGGAACAGGTCGACGAGGTTTTCGTCGCCAGACTTTCCGGTTACGGTCGCGTTCTTCAATTTTCCGTTTTCATCCAACTGGGCTTGAATCACAACTTCAAACGGCTTGTCGAGATCCAACTTGCCCTGCTTTTTCTGATCGTTGGCGTAAGTCGCAAAATCCTTCAGCGGCTTCTTATTAATCTGAGTCTCATCAGGCAGTGTGACCTTGTTCTCCGCCGCAACTTTGTCGAGTTGATCCTGCGCTTGTTCGGGAGTCAACGGCGAACTCGCAGGACTCGCTTGAGCGACAGCCGCAGACGGTGACGCTGAAGCAGCCGGACTCGCTCCGGGCGAAGGACTCGTTTCCGGGCTCGGCGAAGGCGAACTTTCAGGCGGAACATTCTTTTCTGACGACGCCAGCGAAATGATCTTCGGAGCAAAAGCAGCAGCTACATCTGTCGAATACATATTTTCCGGCGGCAGGTCGACCCCAAGCCGGCCCCCGGGCTGAAAGTACCCTTCCGGATAATGAAACTTCTCACCCGCTTGAACCCACTGCACATCGTCCGCAATTCGAGTCGGGTCGTATGCTTTATCTACGAACTTTGTGCTCGCGACGAGCGCGACGATATTCAACGTGTCGCGGAGCGCAGGAACATAAACAACCATCCACAGCAGCGCGAGATGCAGGACAAGCGAAGCGCCGACCAGCCGCGTCAGAATTTTCCATCGGGGGTCGTTGTTAACTTCGAATTTTTCGAACAACTGCGCCATTTTCTACTTTCGGTATCCGTGGTTAGACGCCATTGTAACTCTCAAGGTTTGCGTTAGCACTTCGCAGGCCACAACACCAAAGTTAGAATACTCGCCGAGTAAATCAATAGTGCCCCGAAATAGCCGAAAATCAAGGAATAAACTCCGTTCACGCGACCGGCGCCGCTCTGAAAAACCGGGCCGAAAACCTGGCCACCACGTCGCTAACGAAGGTCCGGTGCGCGTTGTTCCGCAGTCAGGCGAAATCAAACGGCTGCTCGAAGGCATCGGCACCCCGCGTCCTGCGCCTTTCAAACCCGATCCGTTTCAAGTTGAAGCCCTGTCGCTGCTGGAATTCGAGGATGTGATAGTGACCGCGCCGACCGGCAGCGGCAAGACGTGGATTGCGCGCGAGAAGATTCGCCGCCTGCTGGAAAATGGACGTCGCGCCTGGTACACGACACCTTTGAAGGCGCTCACAAATTCCAAGTACCAGGAGTTCATCGACGAGTTTGGCGCCGATAAGGTGGGAATACTGACGGGCGATCGCAAGGAAAATTCCGATGCGCCATTGATCGTCGGCACAACCGAGATCTATCGCAATCAACTGTTCGACTCTCTGCGCGGCGGCAGTGAAGTCGCTGCCGATCTCGTTGTGCTTGACGAAGCACACTACCTCGCTGACGAGGAGCGCGGTCATGTTTGGGAAGAAGCGATTATTTTGACTCCGCCGCGCATTCGACTGTTGCTGTTGTCTGCAACGATCGGCAACGCACACGAGTTTGCTTTGTGGCTCGAGGAAGTGCGTGGCGTGCGTTGCGGAGTGATCACTGGACCACCGAAGCGCCCGGTGCCTTTGCGTTCCGCGGTACTACTCCCGGATCGACGATTAGTCACGCGGATGAACACAGACGAACGCGGAACACACGACAAGAAACAACGCATGCCCGAGATGCCGCCCGCGACATTGCTGGCGACACTCGAAGGTTACAACCTGCTGCCCGCGATCGTTTTTCTACCGACGCGACGTCGCTGCGATCAAGCCGCGTCGGAAGCTGCACTTTCGCGACGCGATCCGAGCGACAGTCGTCGCGAGGCGCGACGCGATTTCATGCGCGCTTTCGTTGAGCAAAACGCGGAAGTACGCGGCCATCGTCACTGGGACACAATCATTCGCGGCGGCGTCGCCTCGCATCACGCGGGTCACATCCCAGCTTGGAAACTGGTGATCGAAAAATTGATGAGCTCCGGTTTGCTCGATGCGATCTTCTCAACTGCGACCGTCGCTGCCGGAGTCGATTTTCCCGCGCGCACTGTCGTGCTCACCGGCGCTGACGCGCGAACCGCGAGCGGCTGGCGACCGTTGTCAGCGTCAGAGTTGCAGCAGATGACGGGACGCGCCGGGCGACGCGGACGAGACAACGTCGGGTTTGTAATTGCCGCACCCGGAATTCATCAGGACCCCGAACGCATCGCCCACCTCTTGAAAGCACCGCCGGATGCACTGGTCAGCCAGTTTCGCGCGACTTACACGACGCTACTCAACCTGCTCGACGCGTATGGGAGCTTTGCTTCAGTGCGTGAGATTGCCGGACGCAGCTTCGCGTATCGCGACACGGCTCGCCAAATTGGGCAACTCGAGCGAAGTCGTGACGAAAGTGAACAGAAGATAAAAGACACGTTGAGAGACGCCGGTTGCGACCTGCCGATTTCAGTGGTCCAGGGTTTGGAGCGACTGCTCGGCATTCGTGCGCGTTTACAGGAAGCAAAGCCGCAAACGCGTGCTGAAGTTTTTCATCGCTGGGTCAACGAAGTCGTAAAGCCAGGACGCGTGGTCGGCGTGGGTCGCTCCGGCAAGCGACTAGTGATGGTGACGGAAAAGCGCGACGGAAGCGTGCATGGCTTTCGTGAAGACGGCAGCAACGTCAGTTTTCCGCAGGAGCGGATCGGGCGTGTTTACTCGCCCGTCTATCGACTACGCGAGCACGACATCGAACGTGCTTTCGATGAAATTCGTGGACGCGGTCGTGAGCTCGTGCTCGCAGAACCACGCCTGCGCGACGCCTACGCCGAAGAAGTGGACGCATTGAAGATCATCGACGACTCGATCGAAAA
>DATDFT010000338.1:0-5323 GCA_036522475.1 Pyrinomonadaceae bacterium
TCGGGCTGGAGAATGTATTCGAGCACTGACAGCTTCGACTCTTCTTTCGTCTTGAACGAATCGGGATCGTCGAGTACTTCGCCGTCGCGGTTGCCGAGAATGTTGGTCGAGTACCAGCCGTGCAAGCCGAGCATGCGCGACTTGAGTCCGGGAGCGATGATCGTTTTCATCAACGTCTGCCCGGTCTTGAAATCCTTGCCGCAGATCGCGAGCTTGTTTTTGTCAGCAAGTGACATCAGCGCGGGAATGTCGACGGTCAGGTTCGGCGCGCCATTGGCGAAAGGAATTCCCGACTTCAGCGCGGCGTACGCGTAGATCATCGAAGGCGCGATTGCTTTGTGGTTATCGCGCATCGCCTGTTCGAACGAATCGATGGTCTTGTGAACTGCGTGTTGCTTAAGAAAGACTTCGGTCGAGGCGGCCCAGATCATAACGACGCGCGAGCATTTGTTCTTGCGCTTCCACTCCGCAATCTCGTCGATGAGTTGTTGGGCGAATTCAAACTTGTTCTTGCCGGTCTTGACGTTCGTGCCGCTGAGTCGCTTCACGTAAGACTGATCGAAGACAGCCTTCATGGGCTTGATCTTACGCAGCGGTTCCTTGAGTTGGCCCAACAATTCTTTTTCGAGCACGCCGGCGTTCAGTGCCGCGTCGTACGCGGAATCAGGGAAGATGTCCCACGCGCCGAAGACGAGATCTTTCAATTGAGCCAATGGCACGAAGTCTTTAATCAGCGGCACACGATTGTCCGTCCGTTTGCCGAGACGAATCGTTCCCATCTGGGTCAGACTGCCGATAGGTTGCGCGAAACCTTTCTTGATGGCTTCAACTCCGGCGATGAACGTGGTGCTGACTGCTCCCAGACCTACGAGTAAGACTCCGAGCTTGCCTTCGGCGGGACTGATCTCTGCTTGCTTTGCAACTGGCATTTTTTGCGGTTTCTCCTTTGCGCATGATGATACTGACGGAGTACCGCTCTGAACTGACAAATCTTGCGCATTATTGGCGACGGCTTGCGCCGTCTTTGCTTTGCGAGACGAGTGCTTTGCGAAACTCGCGTGGCGTGGCGCCGGTGGCGATGCGAAATGCCTTCGTGAAATGACTGCCACTCAAGTAACCGACGCGCGCGCCGATCTCTGTGACGGAGAGATCTGTTTCGGCGAGTAACAACTGCGCTCTCGTGGCGCGTATGCCCGCGAGGTAGTTGTGCGGCGATGTGCCGGTAAGTTTTTTGAAAAGCCGCGCGAAGTGAAACGGGGAAAGATACGACTCGGCTGCGAGAGCCTTGAGCGTGAGCTCCTGATCGAGTTGAGTGTGCATCAGTTCGATCGAACGTCGAATGCGTCTGTCGATCAAACCGACGCGTGACAGCTCGAGTTCTTCGGAGCGGCGTGGCGTGGAGTAGTTTCGCAAAATATGGACCAAAGTTTGTTCCACTAAAGCATGCATGACGATCTCTTTGCCGGGCTTTTCGGCTGCGAGTTCCGAGACAAATTCGTGCAGCAGTGTGTCGAGTCGTTGATCGTCGTGGACGTGTTCGGGCGTAAAGGTGACGATGGATTTCGGTGGGATTAAACGCATTGCTGTGGCGTGCTGAATAACGAGTGATGCGGAGACTGTAAGGAAGAGTAGTTCGACGTTGCGACCTTTAGCGGAGACGCTCGTGTTCGGTTCGAGCACGACGAACTCGGATTCTTTAAGCGTGCGGTCGTTGTAATCGACCGTCCCGCTAAGCGTTGCGAGCAGTGAATAGCCCGACGTCGCCTGATTCTGCCAGGTGAGTTGTTTCGTGCGGCGGTAGAAAACTGAAAACTCCGGAGAGACGAAGAAACGATTGAGCAGGGTCATCGAACAAACTGTATCATCCGCGCAGGATCGTTGGTAATCAATGCGTCGATGCCGATTGACCGCGCGCGGTCGATCCAGATGGGATCGTCGACGGTCCAAACAGCGACGTGCAGACCGGCTTGTTTTGACTTCCCGACGAGTCCCTTGCGTCCGAGACGGTGATGCAGTGCGACTGCCATCGCGCCGATCTCAGTCGCTCGCTCAACAATGCTTTGATCGATGAAGCCGCGATCGAAGAGTGCTGCGGTTTTGATGTCAGGGTCAATCGCTTTCAGAACTTCAAGCGCCGGCAACTGAAAGCACTCGACCACCACTCGCTCGATCAAAGAATGCTCATGGATCATGCGGCAACACGCTTCGGCTAACGGCCTGTACTCCGCCGGCGAATCGCACTTCATTTCGAGATACAACGAAAGATTGTTCGTCTGAAACAGGTCGAACAATTCCTCGAGACTCGGCACCGTTTCACCCGCAAACGATCCTCCCTTGAACCAACTACCGACATCGATTTTCCGCAGCTCGTCCCAGCTTAAGTCAGAGACGCGTTGATTCACGCCACCAGTTCTACCCAGCGTGCTGTCGTGAATCACAACCGGAATACCGTCGCGCGTGAGTCGAACGTCGAACTCAATCCCATGCGCCCCGACCGCGATCGCTTCGCGAAACGCAGCCATCGTATTTTCAGGCGCGACAGCCGACGCGCCGCGATGACCGATGATTAGTGGGAACGGCATGAAACTACCGCGCGGGAGGATTGGTGATGATGCGTTTTAATTTGATGTCAAACGTGCCGTAGTCAGTCTTTACGCGCCCGCCAACCGGAATGTGATGCGCGTCGTCAGTGATCCAGATCGAAAACTCGCCTTTCTCATCGTCAATCAGTCGCTCTGGTCCAAACAAC
This sequence comes from Pyrinomonadaceae bacterium, assembly GCA_036522475.1. Taxonomy (GTDB): domain Bacteria; phylum Acidobacteriota; class Blastocatellia; order Pyrinomonadales; family Pyrinomonadaceae; genus PSRF01. Next base: position 2,750 of record DATDFT010000338.1, read on the forward strand.
TCCGGATTCACTCGCAACACATCAACTCGTCCGAGAATCGTCTTCATGCGCTTCTTCTCGACGACCTTCACTGGAATTTTGTAAACCCTGCCACCATCACCAACAAAGACTTCGAAACTTTTGCCGACCGCAAGTGGCTGCGTGCGAATGAAGTAAATGGCCGAGAGGACGTCCTGCAACTGACCTGAGAAGTGTGCAATCGCGTGGCGCGGTTCTGCGTTCGGATTATTCGGATCGCGCGAGGTCCACGTCATCTTTCCCTGCGAACGATCGAACGTCGATTCAGTTGTCCGAACGCGTTTGCCTTGTTCGTCGAGAATCGTCGTCTTCTGAACCGTAAAAGAAATTGGTTCCACAGTCGACTCGACGCGTTCGCGAAACTTGAGATTGAAGAGACGCGGGAAGAAACCTTTGCTCGCGACGTCAGCATTGAACGTTAACGCGAATGGTTTTGATCCCGAAGCATCGATCGGCGTGCGCGTCGCGCGAAACGTGAGATCGGCGACATCCAGCTTTCGCAACAGTGCGCGCGAGAATTCTGCTTCGAATTGTAGTTCCTCGCCGAGCTCGAAATGCCGCCTTCCCGAGTCAACGCGCTGCGCGCGCGTCACACTGACAGTCAGCGCGAGTAAGAAAATAACGACGATGCTTTTTAGTTTTCGCAAGGTTTAAATCAGAAGTAGTACGTTTTTATGAGTAGCAGGCTCCACGCGATGATCAGCCCGAGCGCGGCTCGGTATTCGCGGTACCGAAGATAGAGCGTACCATCGAATCGATTTCCCGCCGACTCATTTTGCCGAAAGGGCGTGATTCGCGGAAAGAACAGCGGCACGGACCGCCGGTACGTTTCGAATTCTTTGCCAAAGAGCTGCGCCATTGTCGTCGCTTCGACGCGCATCACCGGTAAATAGATGCCAAGAAACAAGGCGGCGAAAAGCAGGCCAAGGACGAGGCGACCCGAAGCGATCGTGAATCCGAGACCGAGCAGGAAGCTGCCGAGATAAAGCGGATTGCGCGTGAAGGCGTATGGACCAGACGTGGCGAGCTGTGCATTTTTTCGGATGTGACCCGCAGCCCACGCGCGCAACGCCAGACCGAGTAATGAAACTGACGCGCCGATCGCGAGAGCTTTAGGAGTCGGGCGCGCGAAGAAGATAAACGCCGTGGCGCAAACAAACCCGAGCGGTACGCGCCAGCGCTGAATCCATGTTCCTCCTCTTCTCATAAAAATTGAGCCACAAAAAGGCTCAAAAGGCTCAAAAAGCAAATTAGTTTATGTGCCTTGTGTGCCTTTTTGTGGCTAACCTCCGATCTACGGCTTCAAGTACTCGCTCCACTTCGATATCCATGCAGATCCACTTCGAACATGATCGTCGATGACAGTCCACGCGGCAATCGATATCGTTTCGCTCGACGCAGATGTCCTCGGATCGTGGACTGCCGTTGCGCCACCACTCAGTTGGTCCAAATAGCCCAACGATGGGTGTCCCTGCCGCGACTGCGATGTGCGTCGGACCCGTGTCGCCGCCAACGTAAACACTCGCATCGCGTGCCAACGAGTAAAAACCTTTCAACGATAGACTCACCGGTCTCGCTTTTCCGGAGACCGACGAACGGCGAACACCTTCCGCAAGCTCGAGCTCGCCCGGGCCGTACGTCACGAGCGACGAAATACCATAGCTGGACCAGAGTCGATCCGCCAGTTTGCCAAATCGTTCGACACTCCAAAGTTTCGTAGGCCAGCCGCCGCCCGGATTCAAAATCGCGTACCTGCCGCCAGTCTCAGCCGCGACATCTCGCGCCTCACGTTCCTGGTCGTTTGTGACATTAATAGGGAATGAGAGTTCTCGTGGGGCCGGAATACCCAACGCCCCTTCGAGCAGCAGCAGCGATTTACGAATCACGTGAACGTTGACCGGAACAGCGATCCGTTTTGACAGCAGAAGGGAACTGGCGGGTTCGCGCAATCCAGCGCGAGCATAGCCAAAAACACGTTGCGCGCCGGAAAGGCGCGCTATCGAAGCGGATTTGAGAAGTCCCTGGAAGTCTAAAGCGACATCGAAGGCTGAGGCACGTAACCGACGTAACTGCTGGCGCGGTGCCCGCAGCGTCTCCCCAGACATCAGCCCGCGCCTCAACGCCTTCGTGTCGACTTCGATGAGACGATCCAGAAGCGGGTTGTCTCTCAAAATTTCGGCAGATCGACGTTCGACCACCCATGAGATCTCGGCCTGCGGGTGTGCCGCGCGCAAGGCGGCGAGGGCGGGCAAAGTGTGAACTATGTCGCCAATACTACCTAACTTTACGATCAGAACTTTCATCCAGAAGTCTCAGGTGCCACCGAAATAAGAGAATTTCAGTTTCGCTTCAGCAATTTTTTGACCGCCGCGAAACTTAGTCAGAGTTCCTTCAAGGACTGGAGTTTCCTCGTCGAGATCGCCTGCGGAATAGACGCCGCCCTTTAGAAACTTTCCGGAAAAAGCATATGAGATGCCGCCAACAGTGACTGTGGTGAAGGTAAAGTTATCGCGCTTCACCGTGAGCGTTTTGAACGGAATGCGTTTGCCGGTTTTT